>JBMYQW010000020.1:0-22511 GCA_049601735.1 Spirulinaceae cyanobacterium | reverse complement strand
ATCAAACAACTGCGCAAACTCCGCCAAACCAAGGGGCGGCGGGAGCAGGGTCTGCTGCTGCTTGAAGGCACAAACCTGATCGAAGCGGCAGTACAACGGGGATATGGTTTGGAGAGTTTTTGCTATACCGAGTCCTGGCAGCATCGCCAGTTGCCCCTCTGGGAACAGGCGACAACCCAAGCCCAGCGTGCTGAATTAGTGAGCCCGGAAGTTTTGGCAGCGATCGCCACTACGGTTAATCCAGACGGGGCGATCGCCACTCTAACCCAAGATCAGCTTGTCTCCCGACCGCCGGAAACAGTCAGTTTGGGGCTGGCGATCGATCGCCTCCAAGACCCTGGCAACCTGGGCACGATCATTCGGACGGCCGCTGCTGCTGCCGCCGATGGCATTTGGCTGGGGCCCCAGAGCGTTGATGTGCAGAACCCAAAAGTGCTGCGGGCTTCAGCGGGAGCATGGTTTCAAACCCCCTTGGTGAGTGATGTTGATCTAGAGGGAGCGATCGGGCAATGGCAGCAGCAGGGGATTCAAGTTATTGCCACCACCGCCCAAGCCGTAAAAAACTATTGGCAGATCGACTGGCGACGCCCCAGTTTGATTCTGCTCGGGAATGAACGGGCGGGTTTGGCTGCGGAACTGCTGGCTGCAGCGGATTACCAGGTCTGCATCCCTCAGGCCAAGACCGTCGAATCCCTCAACTTGGGTGTTTCCGCAGCCCTGCTGCTCTACGAAGCCCTGCGCCAGCGGCAAAAAAATCTGTCTCGGTGAGATTGAGGGTCGGAAAAGGCGATCGCTGCTGATATAGCAGCGATATAGCCTTTTGCGAAAGTACAAGAACACCACTTCCCCCTTTCCAAGGGGGATTGAGGGGGATCAACGCACCTCATACTTATGAAAAACGCTATATCGATGGTTAGGATATTTTAAAAACGCTGAAACCTTCGACAGGTCGGTGATGCCTAGGTTGTTCACTTTATGGGATTTTCTACGAGTGAAGTTCATGCAGATTCCGTGCTGGCAGGCGGGACGCCTGCGCCACGGGAAATTCAGTAGCGCGGGCATCTTGCCCGCCACGGTTTTTGCATGAGCTTCATCGGTTTAAAAAATGACAGAATGAACTCCCCAGGCAATGCCTACCACAACTCAGCTGGGGTGATTGCCTTGAGTCGTGCGCTTCAGCGCAATCGCATATCGCAGAACGATTAATAAAGATTAATCTTCCTCAACCGCTTCACCGTCTTCGATCTTATTGAGCTTGATGTGCTTATAGCCCAGTTTAATTTCAAACTCATCACCCGGTTCGAGCCCCATTTCTTGGGTATAGGTCGCACCGATGACAATTTGACCATTTTTATGGACACTCACCCGATAGGTCGGTTCGCGGCCCCGGCCATCTTTCGTACTTTCTGGGCTGAGGTTAACCCCCCGAGCAATCAAGATTGCATCGTAGAAGTCGGTCAAATTAACCCGGACATCACCGTTCTTGCTAGTGGTGTAATAGCCACATTGACGCGCTTTTTCGCGCCGGGGTTGGTCGCCCAGCTCGCTAATCTTTGTGAGCAAAGCCTTGCCCGTTAAAGGGTTTCCAGACATTGTAATCAAGTCCTCCAGGAAAATAATTGTCTAGGGAGAGAAAGAGAGACGACTGAATCCAGTGGCAGTCAGAAACGGATTCATCAGGATATCTCCGCTGCCGATTCGATTGCGAATATCCCTGCTAATATCTCTGGCTGTCAGTCGCCGATGCTTTTTAACTGTAGTTTTAAACTATAGCTTGCAACTGCGAGAAATTATAGCCCTTTTTTAGGAATAGGAAAAAAATTATTTTTTAGTTCTGGTCTAGGCAGAGATCTCTAGCGCAAATTAACGGGCAGAGGAGGCGAAGTGGCAGTCAATTACTGCGGCTCGGTCAGAGATCGCTCAAGCTGGATAATGCCCCAACGCTCGCTTTAAGCATTAGTCGGCTCATGGCCGAGTCGCGGACTCAAAAAAGTAGAGTGGGGTACGCTCCGGTGATGGTTCTCCACCCCGATGCGCCTGAAATCCGAGGAGAGAAGTTGTTCATAAGATAGGGTGGGAGGGGATTAGAGCGCAACAATGTTTATTGCTACTGGAAGGGTGAGAATATTGCTGCGCTGAACGACAGTAAAGTCGCTACAAGCCTTTCTCTATAAGGATTTTCGTTTCCAAGTACCTCTGGGGCGTAATGTCTGAGATTGACGATTCAGAGCCCAAAAAACATTGATCCATCTCCATGATGCGGATCATGCGGCGGCTCATTTCATGATCAAGTTCCAATCGTGGGGACGATGTCGCGATCTTTGAGAAAGTGGGGTGCGAGGGGAGAAGGAAATGAGACGTGCTATTTTGCTGAAGCGATCCGCCCCCCTCTCAGCCATAAAATGCGCTCAAGTCTGCTTGTCCGGTTGTATCGCTAACGGTGTTGTCGATCGCTCCCGCAAATAATCCGTATTGAGAAAGAGCAACACTTGGTTAATCGTGAAAATGTGATTGATGAATCCAGTGGCCAAGGCAGCCAGAATGCTAATCAGGGAGAATGCCCAAGCAGGCTGGCTGAATTTGATCGCGCCTAGACCAACATCCATCATCTGCTCTACGCTAAAGGAAAAACAGAACCCGACCAGGAGATAGCTAGCCAGTAACCGCACTGGGATCATTTGGGCAATTTGTCGCCGACTGTATCGCAGGGCGGAGACACCGGAACAATTGCGCAGGGCGATCGCGATCGGGACAAATGAGTACAGCATCATCCAGAAGAGACAATAAGATACCGCAATCAGCACAATGATGATTCCAATGGTCAGATACTCCCAACTCTCTTCTCTGAACACGGACGAGAGAAAGCCCATAACGGCGGCCAAAGCCAATCCAGCCAATGTCCCGAGTCCCCAAACAGTAAACCCCACTCTTACGGTTGCGTAGATTCCTAATTTCCATCGCCGCAGGCTCAATTTCAGGGCGCTTTTATAGTCCAGCAACTGCCCCCCAACCCACCGTTCAGCCCAATAGGCGATCGGCATGACCGAGAGGGGCAAGTAAGCGATCGCAAGCGGTGCGTGAATAATTCTGAACAACAAAGAAGCGAAATATTCGGCAACACTTTGGGTTTCGCCCTCCAGCACAACACCAAAAATGGCTTCGATTCCACCCCGGGCGAGTCGGGTTAGCAGCAAATAGGGCAAGTATACAACAAGCGTCTGCTGGAGAAACCAACGCCAATGCCGAGCAAAAAGACGCAGACTCTGGGCGAAGAGCCAGAAAATATTGACGCGATCGTGCAGAATCTCAGTCAATGGGGCGGGCTGCAAGGGGGACTTCATCTATGTTGAATATGGCAGGGCTTAAATCGGTTCGGGCATTTTTAGATCCTTGAAACCCTCAACCGGTGGGCAATGCCCATCCTACACAATGCCTTAATTTTCAATATCGAGAGATCGCCTTAGAGTACTCCTTGAAAATAATTATCCCAAGGCAGGCGGGACGCCTGCGCTACGGATAATCCTCAAAAATCCCGTAGCGCGGGCATCTTGCCCGCCACCCAAAAAGCTCATTTCTGGAACGCTTTTTTCCTTGGAGTGCTCTTAGTAGATACTCGCTAAGACTGCGCGCGCTGCTCTAGCTGTTTTTGGATCTTGCTCAAACTCTGCTGGATCGCCAGGAGCTGCTGTTGAATGGAGAGCGCACCATCATCGATTTGGGCCGTAATATGAGCCTCTTGTTCTTTCAGCGCCGCTTCAATTTCAGCCGTTTCTTCGGCATTGAGTTCTTCAACACTGGCCGCTGTGTTGCTAACAATGATCCCCACAAACAGATTCACGATCACCATGCCACCAAGGACGACAAAGCTGACAAAAAAGAGCGCCCCAAGCAGCGGTTGGGCTTGGGACGTGGTGCAGAGGGCTTCGTTGCCTGTATAGCCGTAGCGATCGCACCCTTGCATGGCAATGTACATCACATCTGTCCAGTCTTCGAGCGTCACCACCCGAAAGAGCGTCAGCAGCGAGACTTGCAATGAGCGAAAATGAATGGGGTCATTGGCCCCAAACAAAAAGGTTGCCGCCACACCGTAGATGTAGAACAGCAAAGATAAGATCAGCGTGACATAGCCCATGGAGGGGATGCTCTTAAACAATGCCCGAATCACGATCTGTAAGTTCGGCAGGGCGGAGAGCAGACGCAGCACCCGCAGCAGGCGAATCGTGCGGAGCAACAGAAAATATTGATTGCCAATGGGCAGGATCAAAGCGACTAAAATGGCGAAGTCAAAGCAATTCCAACTGCTCTGGAAATAGCGCCAGGGGCGACGCCCTTCAGCCCCAATTTTGATCACCGCCTCGGCAATGAACAGCCACAAAATCAGGTGGTCAATGATGGTAAAGAGCGTAGTATGCCGTGCCGTGATCGAGTCATAGGTTTCAATGCCGACCACAATACTGGCAGCGACGATCGCCACCAGAACCAAGTTTTGAAACGTGGCCGAATTCGCCACACGGGCAAAGATTTTTTGCATGGTAGCACTCCGGAGCAAACATAATTCCGTATATCACAGTCCTGGGGCACTGCGGATTGCATCGATCAAAACAGGGGCCAGTTCGGCGCTCCAATGCTCCTGAGCATAATGCTTCGCCTCCGGAAAGGGATGCCAGGTCATTTGCCCATGCGCTTGGGCTAGGGTGGAAACGGGGGTGCTCTCCAGCCAGGGGTCGGCAATGCCCCAGAGGAGGTGCAACGGCTTTGGCCAATGGGGCAGATCGGCTTCCAGGGTTGCGGTCACCTGGCTCAATTGCAGATTTTTCACCGTGGCGATCAAGGCGCGTCCGGCAGCAGAAGTTTTGAGGAAAGGCTTGCGATAGACGGCTAGATCTTCTTCGGGGACGACAAAGCCACTACCCCGCTCCAGGGTGCGATCGATGAGCAGCGGGTCTTGGGTCAACATATCGCCCACAAAGGGAATTGTCCATTGTTGCATTGCCCAGGGCAGCTTGGCGTCCTTGGTTAGGGGCGTATTGAGGATGACAAGGCGATCGATGCGTTCGGGATGGGCCAGAGCATACAACACCCCAATATGCCCCAGGTAACCCTGCACGATCAGCGTGACCGTTTCCAGTTCTAGGGCATCGAGCCAGTCGCCCAGGGCGGCTTGGTAGGCTGCGGGTGTATAGACAAAGTCGCGGCGATCGGGCTTGTCGGAGAAGCCAAACCCCAACCAATCGGGCGCTAGGCAACGATAGCCCGCTGTGGCAAGCGGGGGCATCAGGTTGCGCCAACTGTGACTGGTGCTGGGGATGCCATGGAGCAGTACGACCGTCTTTTGGCGATTTGCGCCCGTGGGCGGGGCCTCGCGGTAGAACCATTGGTGCGGGCCGACAGCGATCGTCTCTTTTTTCATCGTGTTTAAACGTCATTTACTGTAAAACCGAGCGTAGGGGAGGGTTTCAAACCCTCCCCTACAGGGTCTAGAGCAATCCCGAGGACATTGCGCCGACCGTATATCCTGCCAACGATACATTGATTAACCTGGATTGGATTCAAAATCAATCCTTCAACTCGCCCAAGCCAGATAGGGCAGTTGCGCCGCAGTCTGTCGCACCTGCGGCGCATTCTCCACCAGTTGACCGCAACTATCCCATTGGCCACTGGTGAACATGGAATGGGGGCCAGCGGCCATCTGTACGGGGAGCTGCATTTTCCCGAACGAGATCTGCAAGTTGCCCACGTCAACCGTGCCAGCTAAGGCAGGCTCGGCCAAAATCGCCGCTTGGAGTTGACCAATCTGGGCCGGCTCGGCGGTGACACAGGGAATGCCGAGGGCGACACAGTTACCAAAGAAAATTTCAGCAAAGCTCTCACCGACGATCGCCCGAATGCCCCACTTGGAGAGGGCTTGGGGCGCGTGTTCCCGGGAAGAGCCACAACCAAAGTTGCCATTGACCACCAGAATGCTTGCGCCCTGATACTGCGGCTGATCAAAGGGGTGGATGCCCTTCTGGGCGGCGCGATCGTCGGCAAAGACCTGCGCCCCGAGCCCGTCAAAACTGACACAGCGCAAAAACCGTGCCGGAATGATGCGATCGGTATCAATATCGTTGCCCTGGAGGGGAATGCCGCGACCGATGATGGTGTTTATAGCGTTCATCTACATTTACCTGTGCGCTTTGGGGGCGTTTTTACTGTGTTTGACAGTTGCTGTGTGAAGCGTATGACTCTCCATCGTAAAGCGAATGGGGAACGATTGCCGATGGATTGCTCAAGGCGCGAATCGACAATCGGCGCGATCGCTACAATGAAACCCAATGACAGCCCCCAACACAGTATCTAGATTGAGCCCCTGCTAAACGCCCTCCCTATGATCGTGACCAATGCAACAGCTCCCTTCACCTTCATCCCCAACCAGCCCGCCCCAAACAATGGGTCAATCAATGGGCCAAGCTGCCTCGCCGCCTCACTCTCCGCCCCCAACTCCAGCGGATGCCCAGGAGGCGATCGCCCCTGAAACCAAACCAGAGTCAGACCTGCCCCCCCTCCCCGACATTAGCCACCTGGTCACTGAGGATGATACGCCAGTGGACAATCTGATCCAAGAAAAACTCCAGCGGCTTTTGGTGCAATGCCTTTACAGCGCCTTTGCAACAGAGCAGCCCTTCCTTGCCATGGCCGATGTCGGCTTGTTCTACAGCATCCATCAACCTGCGATCGTTCCCGATGTGATGCTCAGTCTGGGCGTCAGCGCCCCTGAAGATTGGCAGCAAAAGCGCCATCGCTCCTACTTCCTGTGGGAATTCGGTAAACCCCCTGATGTGGTGCTAGAAATTGTCTCCAATCGCAAAGGTAAAGAACTTGGGCGTAAGCTCACCCAGTATGCTCAACTAGGAATTCCCTACTATGTTGTCTTTGATCCACTCCAACAGCTCTCCCCGCAGAGCTTGCAGGTGTATAGTTTGCACGAAGGCGAATATCAACTTCAGAGCGAACCACAACTGCCGAAACTGGGACTGAGCCTAACGGTCTGGGACGGTGAGTTTGAAGGGAAATTCTACGATGGCTGGTTGCGTTGGTGTACGTTGAGCGGCGATTTACTCTTAACGGGCGACGAACAAGCCCAGCAAGAAAAGCAACGCGCCGAACAGGAAAAGCAACGCGCCGAACAGGAAAAGCACCAAGCACAGGTTGCCACTCGCCGTGCCCTCGCCGCAGAAGCGAAAGCGGCTCGACTCGCTGCGCTACTCCGAGCCCAAGGCATCGATTTTGCTGAAGAGGAATAGCTCGGGTTAAACACCACTACCGACGCCCCGATGGGCGTACCCCACCAGGGCGTTACAATCTGGTGACAGAGTCTGGTATCACCTCACTAATCTTTCACAAAATAAAATAGGATTGCTATTGATCCCTCGGTGTTGGACCGTGACGGTGGCCAACCTTATGCTCTTATGTCCAAACCCCAAGTCATTTTTCTCGATGCAGTTGGCACTCTGTTTGGGGTGCGTGATTCAGTCGGGACGATCTACAGCCGGATCGCCCAAAAATATGGTGTGATCACGGCCCCTCAGGCCGTCAACCAAGCGTTCTATGAGAGTTTCCAAGGCGCGAAACGCCCCCTCGCGTTTCCCGATGCGCCGCTGGCCGAGATTCCTGAGCTGGAATATGAATGGTGGCAAGCGATCGCCCGCCGCACCTTTGAAACGGTGCTTGTGGTTCCGCCCCAGATTCTCGAAGAACGAGATATTGAACGCCGCGAAGAACATATCACACAGTTTTTAGCACAAGCGACCCCCGATCCTGATGCTGCGCGGGGGGTGCTCCACCATTTCAATGACTTCACGAGCTTCTTTGATGACCTCTACAGCTACTTCTCCCTCGCGGACGCCTGGGAAATTTATGCGGATATTCCGAAAACCCTCGAAAAATGGCGGCGTGAAGAGGTGGAGATGGGGATTATTTCTAACTTTGATCTGCGGCTGCACGCCGTGTTAGAAGCCCTGGGTCTGCGCAACTATTTCAAAAGCATTACGCTTTCTTCCGTCAGCGGCTCGGCCAAACCCAACCCCAAGATTTTTGCGCTGGCCTTGCGGAAGCACCGATGCGCTCCAAATCGGGCTTGGTACATTGGCGATAGCGTGGAACACGACTATAAAGGAGCCAAGGCGGCAGGACTCCAGCCGTTCTTACTCAAGCGATCCTAACGCCTTTCTTCTCACTCTCTAGTCCTTCAACTTGTTCGGGAGCCATCACCCTTGGATTCAGCCAACAACCAAAAAATTCTCGGCTACTTCATTGAAGAGGCCCGTGAGCACCTGGAAACCTTGGCTCAGGGGCTGATGGATCTGCCCAAGGTAATTAATGATCCAGAAGAGATCAATGAACTGTTCCGGGCTGCCCATTCCGTCAAAGGGGGGTCAGCAATGCTGGGCTACAACAGTATTCAGCGGACAGCCCACCGCCTCGAAGACTGCTTTAAGCTGCTCAAGGAACACGATATTGAGGCGGATACCCGTCTGGAATCCCTGTTTCTCAAGGGCTACGATACGCTGCATACGCTCATCGATCGCCTCGAAGGGCCCTTTGGCCTCCAAGACGAAGAAGCCGACAAGATCACGGCCACCGCAGAGCCGGACTTTGCGGAACTGGAAAAATATCTCCACCGACTCATCAGTGGTGATGGCGCTGCCCCGAGCCCAGCCACGCCTCACGTCCCGCCACCCCGATTTGTCCCCGAAACTGCGCCTGCGACCCCCTCGCCCGCAGCGCCTGCTTCCTCTGCCCCTGTAGCTGCTGCAACGGCGCTGACGCCCCAGCAGACGGCCCTAAGCCAGAAAAGTCAAGCCCTGCTCAAGGAAATGCTTACCCTCTTTCGACAGAAGGCGAGTAGCCAGACGCGCAAGGAACTCCAGCGTCGCTGTGTGCGTTTGGCTAAACTCGCCCCGAAGGTGAAGCCTTGGCAGCAGGTCACGAAGGCCTGTCACCAGGCGGTAGGCAACCCGAAGTTCAGCTACGCGACGCTGGCCCCGATTCTAATTCATGATCTCAAGCAGGGCAGTGATGCTTTGGTCTTAAACCAACCCGAAGCGATCGCCCCCAGTGCAGGGCTCAAGCAGCTAGCCCAGGCGAAAATGGCCCAGGTGCTGATTCCAGCTGATCCGAAGGCGGCGGCCCAGGCGTTGCGTCAGGTGTTCGATCGCCAGCAATTGTCACAGTTGGCCAAGCTCTTGGCCAAGGCATGACCCCCCTTTGGTAGGATCGCATTCAGGTTCAGGACATTAAGAACATTTACGGCATGATCGTCATCCACGGAATTCTGATGGTGTTAGCTTGGAGCATCTTGCTCGGACTAATATCACAATTGGTCGGCGTCGTTCGCGCGACTCTTGCGGTGGCGACCCAAATGCATCGTATTCCCTGTAGTCGTTGCCGCTTTTTTTGCAATGACTATCGGCTCAAATGCACCGTTCATCCTGAGGTAGCGAACACGGCCAATGCGATCGGTTGTCATGATTTCTACGGCGTTTCGTCCAATGTGCATTCATAGTTCGAATTCATAATCGAGGGCCAGTACGTCGGCCACGATCGGCTTGATTTGGCTCTGGACGATCGCCTGATGCACCGGATGGGCTTGGTATTGCGCGAGAGCATCTCGATCGGCGAGGCGGACGACCAACCCATGGGTGAAGCCCTGGGCGCGATCGCTGAAGTTTTCCCCACAAGAGAGCGCAACAATCACGGGCATTTGACCGGGCATTCTGCCGAGGGCCGTCATGGCGGCGGCGATCGCTGTCGGCGGCGCGGTGGGTTGCCATTTAAACAGCACAATATGTTCAATCATCGAAACCTCGTCATCAACGGCATCTAGAAGCGTAATTGTTTTAGATCCTTCCTGTCATCTCCTTTGAGATCTCGCTTTGAATCATTCACCAGTTTTATCAATGTAGTGATTCGGCCTAGCAACAAAGCTTTTACAGGCGGATTGCATCCGTCTCCCCCTTCAACAATGCAGGATTGCCCAAACCCCATGCGCCGGAAAGAAGATTTTGCTTTATGCTGAAGAGCAGACTAGAAATCGATGCAGATGAACCCCGTAGAGCAGTTCCAGGATCAACCGCTTAACTCCCCCCTCAACCCAACCCAGACCAATGTTGCCGCTGACGCCCCAGCCTCGGTACAAGATGCTGACTGGTTCACCTTGGCCCGGAAGTTGCGTCAGCGAAACCGAGAACTCCTCAAGCGGGTGGCTGACCTAGAGCAGGCCCTGGCCCAGATGCAAGAGGAACTTGATGGCGAAGCCCCCCGTTCGGCCTCCCTCGCCAGCCTGGCATTGCTCCCCCCGGAAGACGCCCTCCGCAACGCCCAGTCCCAGGTTGACCAGCTCTGTCAAGAACTCGAAGAATCCCACAGCGTTGCCCAGCGGCAGCAGTTCCTGATCGAGAGCCTGGCCCAACAGCTCGAAGCCACTCAGGCCCAACTGGCCCATTGGGAGCGTGAGCATCTAGCCGCCCAGCAGCGCCAGCACCAGCAGGTGGAACTGCTCAACCAAGCCACGGAAAATGCCCGCACCTTAAACCTGCAACTCCAGCACCAGCAAACCCAAGTGGCTCGGTTTAAAACCACGCTCACCGAATGCTTTAGCCAAGCGGAAGCCGTTCCTGTGGGTACTCCCTCCGTCACACCCCCTGCGCCCCCCCGCCCTGCTGCGGGCGCAATGCCCGCACCTGAGATAGCGGCTACTCCGCTGCCAATGCCTGCCCCCCCCGAACCCAGCGGCGATGGTGATCTCAGCACCAAAAAAATCCAACCCTGGTCAGCCCAGCATCCGGCCGCTGCCGCCGAGAAGCCCGCTTGGGCCAGCCGCCTGCTCGGGGCGGATCTTTCTGCACCCGAGCCGTCCGCCTCCCCGAAAATGACTGCTGACCCTGCCCAGCGCCCGACTGTCTCCAACAAGGTCTCTGACGATGCACCAGCTCCAACCATTGCGCCAACGGCCAAACCGGAACTGAAATCCCATTTACCCATCCCGCGATCGGCCCCAGCAGGCAAGTTTGCTAATCTGCTGCTGCCGGGGTTTAACGGTGAGACAAACATCACTCCCCCGAAACGGATTTTGCGAGAACCGTCCCGCCCTGCTCCTCCCACTGCCCCCCCAACTGTGACCAAAACCGAGCCGCGCAAGGTGGGCTCGCTCGCGGCGGTTAATCTGCCCAGTTTTCCTCGCCAATAGTCGGGGATGCTGGCCGGGCGCTGGCGTTGTAGCAACCATCCGTTATGCTGGCTATACTCAACCGATTTCCGCAAAAATAATGTGCCGAAACCGGGTGGGACTGTCTATGATGAGGTTGTGTTTGACCATTTGGGTTGACCGCTGCCACCATTACGGAACTTGACGCGTCGCCATTCATCACCATGCTTTCTACTCCCCTTGCCCGCCCCACTCAGTCCTCACCTTCTTCGGCTCTAGGTGAGGGAATGCTGGTTGTTGTTGACCCGCGTGTTGATAGCGTTGATCAACTGGTCGCTGGCATTGAAACGGGGGCTCAGGTTCTAGTTTTGGATCGGGCAGAGGCGGCGATTCCTCAAATTACCCGCTTTTTGGCCCATCACCCTGGTTTCAAAAGTCTGCACCTGATCGGGCATGGGCAACCGGGGGCGATGCAATTGGGCGCGGGTATATTGGATCGCGCTGAACTCCTCAACTATCAAGCAGCGGTGCGCTCCTGGTCTGCCGCCTTTGAGTCATCTCATTTTGATCTACTCCTCTATGGTTGTTCTGTGGCTCAGGGGGAGTCGGGTCAAGACTTTTTGGCGACGCTTCATGACTTAACCGGGGCGAATATTGCGGCAGCGAAGGGGGCGATCGGTCAAACCCCCAGCGGCCCAAACTGGCGGCTTGATCAGCAGATTGGACAACCCGCTACCCCCTTGGCAGTTACGGCGACGGCTCAAGCTCAATATCTTGGAACGCTTGCTACATTTAACGTTTCTACAACCACAGACCTGATCAACTCCATTCAGGCTGCCTTAGCCAACAGTGAAGCCGATACGATCAACTTGGCAGCGGGGACAACGTTTGATCTCACATCGGCGTTTACGGGTAATGCTAATGTTTTGTTTCCTGGAGAAAGCACCACCGGCCCCACGGGATTGCCCATCATCACCGATACATTTGGTTTGACGATTCAAAGTGATAGTGCAGGCACAAGAAGTACGATTCAGCGCAGTGGTGGCAATGATTTCCGTATCTTTGCGGTGGCCGAAGGTGCGATCTTAAATCTGACGGATGTCATTATCAGCAACGGGAATGCAGTCGATACCACTACAACCTTTGGCGATGATGGCGGTGGCATTTTAAATGTTGGTGGTACAGTCACGATCACTGACTCGGAAATCACGAACAACTCGGCCCTGGATGACGGCGGCGGTATTCTCAACATCGGGATTGGGCCAACGACAGCGAACCCGAGCGGCGTCATTAGCACCATGACCATTACGGGTAGCACGATCTCTAACAATCGGTCTTCCTTTGAGAGTGGTAGCAGTTTCAATGATGGCGGCGGCGGCATCGACAACGACGGCAACCTGCGAGCGGGCGCAGTAGGCGCAACTCTCACGATTAGCGATTCAATTATTTCGGGGAATACTGCAACCAGTGGTTCCGGTGGCGGGCTGCGGGCTTGGGACGGCTCGACTCTATATATGTACAATACTCAAGTCACGGGTAATGAAGCCTCGCCCTCCAATGGCAGTGGCCTCGGCGTGGGCTCGGAGAACGGTAATGTTCCAATCCTAACGATTACAGGCTCGACTATTGATAATAATTTCGATACTGGCGGGACACAAGATGATTCTTCGGTAACAGGAAATATTACCGCTAGTGATATTGAGAATACCGGAACCTTTACTGGCAATACGGTTGGTACTTCCGATGCCCTTGACCAAGTGATTGAGGGGGACGGGGGTCTGGTCGTCAGCTTCGTCGATACCAGTAGCGCGGCGGCATTTGTGACTGATGAAGCCGCCTCGGTGGATATTGGTGATTTTGGCCAGGGAACGTCGAGTGCGATTACCTTTACCTTAGAGAATACAGGCAGCAATACGATTAATCTGTCTAACCTGACCTCCGCTGATACGAGTCTGTTCACGGTTGGGTCGTTGGGGTCAACCTCTCTGGCTTCGGGAGCCACCACAACCTTTACAGTGACGCCAGTTGACACCAGTACGATCGGGGCGATCACTGCCACCACCATCTCCTTCGACACTGACGACACAACGGGGGCAGGGGGGATCAGTGCCGATGGCACATTTAACTTTGATGTCACCGCCGATGTGCTCGGGCCAACCGTACAGGTGACATTTGATAGCACAACCGTTGCCGATGAAGCGGCCTCAGTGGATATTGGCGACTTTGGTCAAGGTTCTAGCGGGTCAACCACCTTTACCGTCACCAATGTGGGCAGTGGTGATTTAACGCTAAGTAATCTGCAATCTGCCGATACCAGCAAATTCACAGTCAGTTCGTTTACCGTCAGTTCGCTGGCAGCGGGAGCATCGACGACCTTTACCGTCACCCCTGTCGATACAGCAACCTTGGGGGCGATCGACCCGACCGAAATTTCCTTTGATACCAACGACACTAGCTCGATTAGTTCGGACGGGGTGTTTAACTTCAACGCCACCGCCGATATCATTGACGACCTCAGCATTAGCGATGGAACGCTCGGTGAGTTTAGCCTGGGTGATCCGACCACCAGTGGCGGACGGCTAGAATTGACCGTATCGAGTTCCAGCCAGAGCCAAGTGGAGCTGCTGGAAGTGACCACTAGCGGGGATGAAACTGCTCTCTTTACCATCTTGCCGGACGATTTCCGCCCCAGTGAATTTGCTGCCGAAGATCAGTTCTTCCTCTTTGATATCAGCAGCCTCTCGGCCGGTGATACGGTGCAGTTCTCCGTCGATGGCAAGGCAATCAGTACTAACGTTGACACCCTCGACACAGGACGCTTCTTACTCGAATTTGACCTCGATAGCGATGGTGCAACCGATGACCTCTCGGTGATTGTGGATCAGGTCGCCACAACCTTGCCGATCGGCGTGGGCACGGGTCAGACCAGCGAGTTGGAGCTGATTGATCTTTCCAACGAAAGCGGTTCTCTCTCAGCTACATTCACCCTCTACCGGGAAGCACAGTTTACCAATAGCGTCGGCCTCTACAAGATCGATGATGCCAATGGCACGGTCAACGGCATTGCACCCGGAGATGCCAACTACGCCCAAACCGCCATTGAGAACCGCGTGACAGGCATTGAGCTGGCAGTTGGCAACCAGCAAACAGGCACAGCAACGGGCAGCTTAGATGGCGGCGCATTGTATGCACCGTTCATTGTGGTGAACTCCACGATTACCAACTTCCTAAGCGGTGATGGCGGCGGCGAAGCCTTCTTCATCTACACCGAAGCCAATAGTGATGGGTTTGACCATGTGATATTGCTCGGCAACAACACCTTTGGCTTTGAAGACCTGGCCAATGGCGGCGACATGGACTACAACGATCTGATCTTCCATGTGGAGATCGGTTAGGGAGTTCTCTGAAAATCATGAATGATCCGGTACGGGCGAGACGCCCGCGCTACGGAAAGGGAGACTGTAGCGTTTGTCCCTTCAGCCTCACCCGCTCGGCTCCCAACGCGCACGGTATCATAAAGAAAAATTAACTTTTATAACCAAGGCGCAGCGATTTTGACTCTCTCCTCTGGCTCCACTCTTGATACTGCTTGGCACGCCCTGGAACCCCTCTGGCAGGGAGATGTCCAGAACATCCAGCAGGGTTTACCCCATAACCAACTCGCGCCGAGCTGGCAGATTCTTTTGCTCGGTGACGGCTCGCCCACGCGCCACCTCAAGCTGCTGACCCGTGAGAGCATCGAGGTGGACGTGATTGATATGTCCCGCGTGGGGTTTGACCTAGACAATGCCCCTGCCCAAATTGAAGCGGTGCCAGAACCCCGGCTGCGGCGGCAGGTCTGGCTGCGGACGGCTTCGGGTCAGCGCCTGGCTTATGCCACCTCCTGGTGGGATGCGGGCCATATCGATGAATATCTGCAAAATCGATCGCTCCCGATTTGGGATAACCTCTCCCAGTTACACAGTGAACTCTATCGGGATATCCAGGGCCTGTACTACGGCAATTCCCCCGCATTGGCATCGGCGTTTCAGGAACCGGGCCCGTTCTGGGGACGGCATTATCTGTTTTGGCATAGCGGCCAGCCGATCACACTTATCTATGAGGTGTTTTCACCCTATCTGCAACGGTATTTAGGGCCGATGCAGTTGGCTTAATATCGATGCCCCGAAGCACAGTCAGATCAAGTCGTGAATGGAGGGGGAGGGACAAGCACGGCGCGATCGCCCCGCTTCAAGATAGTCAAAGATTGCGATCGCCCCCTTCAGAGTGATAATTTAAGAGATTGTGACTCATCTTCCCCAGCAGAGCGTAAGACTATGGCAAAGCGTGTACAAGTTGTACTAAACAAAGACGTAACCAAGCTCGGTAAAAACGGCGATCTCGTCGAGGTTGCGCCGGGTTACGCCCGCAACTACTTAATTCCCCAGGGCGCGGCCATCCCCGCCACGCCAGGTGTGGTCAAGATGGTCGAGCAGCGCCGGGAGAAAGAGCGTCAGCGCCAATTGGCGATTCTTGAGCAAGCCAAAGCCCGCAAGACGGCCCTGGCGACGATCGGGCGGCTGCGCATTGCCAAGCAAGCGGGTGAGAATAACGCCATTTTCGGGACAGTCACCAGCCAAGATGTGGCCGATCTGCTCCAGGAGAAAGCGGGGCAGACTGTGGATAAGCGAGATATTACCCTGCCAGATATCAATCAGTTGGGTGAGTATCAAGTGGAACTGAAGCTGCATCCAGAAGTGAGCGCCACGGTGGATATTGAAGTGGTGGCGCAGTAGAGCAATTAACCTGTCGCTTGTTTGGGGAAGAACTTGTCCGTGGCTCGGTTGGCTACGGCGATACTTTTTGTCAAAACGTATCTGTCTTAGCCGTTCTCTGACCACAGTAGGGGAGAATGTTAGGGCTAATGTGTTAAGAGCATCGCCTGAGCCAACACCGCGATCGTGAAGTACGAAATCCGCTACAAGCCCGCCTTTGCAGCCTTGTTTGTCACCCTCGATCCGGGTGAGCACCTTGTCATTGCTGCGCGATCGTTGGTGAGTTGTGACCCAGGCTTGACCGTGACCACCGCCTGGGCAGGGGGCTGGTTCACGGCCCTGGCCCGCTATCTTTGCGGTCGGGACAGCCTCTATGTCAATGGGGTGGCGAATCAGCGTGAGCTGCCCCAGCAACTGGTGCTTGCTTCTGCCCAACTCGGTGATCTTGAGGGTCTAGAACTCCGTGCCGCAGCCCGACTTTGTCTGGAGCCCCAGGCGTATCTCGCTAGCACCGCCCGGATTCGGTTGACGATGCGTTGGGCGGGTTTGAAGAGCTGGCTGGCGGGTTCCGGTCTGGTGCGGTTGCAAGTGCAGGGGCGGGGGCTGGTTTTCTTTGGGGGGCATGGCCATCTCAGCCGCCAGCGGGTTCAAGACAGCCTGATGGTGCAGGCGGGTCATCTGGTGGCCCACGAGCCCCAGCTTCAATGTCGGGTGCAGTTTCCCCAGGGCCTGAGAGCCAGAGCGCAGACGGTCAATCAGCTCCAGGGGAATGGTTTGGTCTATCTCCAGTCGGGTAGCCGTCAAGATTTAGGGCGAAAGGGGCATTAATCATCCGTTAATCATCAAGGTATGGATATTCAACTGCTGCCTCAACCGGAACGGGCGATCGCTAAAGCCAGCTTTAAGGCGGAGGACAAAGCGATCGCCCAAGCCGGCGCCATGGTGACGATGACGGGCAACCTGAGCGTGAGCACCACTCTGCGCAGCGGCAGAACCTTTAGCCAGGCCAAGGGTTGGCAGGGTCAAGCCACCCCCAAAGCCTTGTTTTTGAACCAATTTCACGCGGCAGCACCGGGGCATCTGTTGCTGGCGCCGCCGCTCCCCGGCACATTGATGGTTCATCCCCTCACGCGTCAGGGTCTGATCGCCTCATCCCTCGGCTATCTTGCCAGTACCGCAACTATTGAACTCAACTTAGATGCCCAATTGCCCCATTGCCTAAACGACAAGGCCATGACCCCGGCCCACCAGTTTTGGCTGACGCTTACGGGCCAGGGGCCCGTGCTCCTCACGGGCTTGGGCGGGCTCTACGCCATTGATGTCACTGAAGACTACCAAGTTGCCCCCCGTCACGTGGTCGCCTTTGAAGCGAGTCTTGCGGTCACGCTGCGATCGACTAGTTCGAGTCGATCCCGCACCTGGCTGGGGGACGACCAGCGCATTTGTTACTTCCAGGGTCAGGGCAAGGTCTATTGCCAAACCCACAACGGCTTGGTGTTGGGTAAATGAGCATAAAAACACAATACGGAAAGGTTTCTCGCCTTTCCGTATTGTGAGATTTTTGACGGTGTGATGTTTAGATTTGCTATCCGGCTTCAGACCTAGAACGACAGATCGCCGCTACCACCACCCGAAGGTGTGGTCTCGGGCTGCTGAGTCGGGCGGTTCATGGGGGGCAGAGTACGACCATTCAGGTTGAGGCGCTCGCCGGTGCCACCATCCGAGGGCGCGAGGAAGGGTCGTAGGTTAATGCCTGTGGAGCTAGTGGGGCGGCTACTGCTGCTGCTACCGCCACCGGGCAGGTCAACCCCAAAGATATCGCCAATATCGGTGAGGATGTTGCGATCGCCCTCCCGCAGCGTGGGGACACCCTGGGTGTTTTCGCCACTATCGGCCAGGGTCAGGTTGTCGAAGACGGCATCACGGGTGGCGATGGGGTCTTGGCCGGGGGGGACGGTGAAGACGATGCGACAACTCGGGTCATCTTCAGTGGTGACACAAATGGTGTTGTAGCCATTTTCAAGGCCCGTGCGTAGCTCAACGAGGCCATCGGGGCGGTATTCTTCCAGACGGCGACTGATTTCGGCGCAGCGGCGCTCGGCTGTCCAGCCACCACCCAGGTCACGGGGGCTGGCCCAGGCATAGTTTTGGTTGGGCTGTTCGACGGGGCTATAGGCTACCGTATGTTCACTGTTGAGGAACTGGCAACTAAAGCGAGGGTTGTTCGTGGGTTCAACCACGACATCTTCTTCACCCTCTGATTCAGAGTCTTGGGCAGCGACGGGTTCAAGGGGGCTGGTGCTCTGCCAGAGGATTACGCCCAGCAGGGCAAGGCTGAGGGTGGTCAGGCGGTGGGAAAGGGATGGGGTCATGGATGGGCTGAGGTTGTAGGGTTTTCTCGAATGGGTTGGGGTAGTGCAGCTTTAGACGAGAGCGACCTAAAGGGAGTGGCTTTTGAAGATGGGTTTACTTCTAAATTCAGACGCTGTTTCCGGCAAAAAGTTCCGCGCTGTTGTCCGGGAGGGGCTAGCGCTGCGCCCTAGACCCACGGAGCCCAAACCCACCCGGCGAATGCAGTAAAATACCCAAGTGAATGGGCCGTGCCGTTATCGTTGGTTGGCGTTGCGCCCGAGCCACCCCCCCCCGCCCCTAAAACTATGAGCAAGCTCAAACAACAGTTCCAAACCGTTAATCAACTGCTGTTCTCGCCGGAGACGGGTCAGACCTATCGTCAGGCGCTGGGGCTCACGGGGCAGTTGCTGCGCGAGATCGCGCAGTTGGTCTGGTTGGTGTTGTGCTTCATGTTTTTGATCACCTTTTGGGGCGGGCGCTATGCGGGGCAGGCGAGTTATAACCTCCGTCAGTGGTATGGGAACCTTGATGCCCAGCAGCGCCAGAATATTGTGGGTTCGTTGGTCGGTTCAGTCCAAGCGGCGATCGGCGGCGAGGCAACGCCGGGTGAAAGTTCGGGGCGATCGCTCATTGAATTGGCTAAGTCACAGTTGGGCATCACGCAAGATCCGCCGGCGCTCCAGCCGATCCCGACGGTGCCGACGGTGACGGTCGATGCGACGGCTGCTGATGAGGAGCGCCCAGAAGTCACTGAAGATATTACTGCTGCGGAACCGGAGTCTACACCGGAACCTGAGCCAGCACCGGCGACGGTTCAGGCGGAGGCGTCGCCGACGCCGGATGGTGAGCGGGGTAATGAGTCCCTAGGGTGAGTTGCGGTTGAGCGATGCCAATGTTGCGATCGTTAGCGATCGCTCCCATCCCAGCGATCGAGTACGGCCGGATCTTGGATCATTTCAATCATCACTGTCTTCAGCAAAGGCAAAGACTCCATCACAGTGCTCCACACCACTGCTTCATCGACCTGCCAATATTCATGCACCAATACGTTCCGCATCCCAGTGACTGATTTCCAAGAAATATGCGGATATTGATAACGCAGTTCATCGGGGATGTTCTTTGTTGCTTCCCCAATGATTTCCAGCAGTTTGACGATTGCTAAGGTCTTTTCTCGATTATCTGAAAACTCTTCAAAGCTGACGCCAGCAACAAACCCCTCAATTTCAATAATTGCTGCGAGAATATCTTCAATGAATTCTGATCGTTCTCGCTGATTCATATCTCTACGGCTTCTGCTAAGACCCGTTCTCGAATGCGTTTTTTTAGACCGTTTCGGGTCACTATATCGACGCGCAGACCCAATACGTTACCCAAATAATCTTTCAGCTCGGCAATCATCCAGAGGGTCGGCGCTTGTTCGTATTCAATCAAGATATCGACATCACTCTCTCGGGTCTGTTGCCCTTTTGCATAGGAACCAAAAATACTCAATGCTGTCACGCGAAATTGCTTGCGTAAGACCGTCCGGTGTTCCTGCAAGAGTGATTTAATCTCGTCTAAGTTTTTGAGCATGGCTCTTTCTCCACAGTTGTTACTTGTTACTTTTTACGGGTTACGCTGCATTTTGTATTGCGGATAGTAGTCATCCAAGATGCCGTGGAGGGGGTTGCGGGCGGCGCGATCTTTGCGTTGACCCCAGACCCAGAGGATGCAGCAGGTGATAAAGAGGGTGAGCCAGATGCCAGTTGCAAACCACCAGGGATGGGGGGTGTTGAGGGTGGTGAGGAGGTTTTTGAGGCCGAGGAGGAAGAAGACGGTGGTGATGGGGAACCAGCAGTAGAGGGGGAAGGCGCAGAGGGCGATGAGCTTTTGCCAGAGGGGGATGGGTTCAGGATGTTCTAGCTGTTGGTTTTCGTAGGCTTCATTCCATATGCCTATTCCACGGCCAAATAGGGATCCTGTAATCCAGCCCAAAGCTTCTGCTACAGAGCCATTTACAGTCCAGATCATGAACCCAGTTACAGCTGCACATACAAATATAGCCCAATTTAAATTCACAATATTAAACTTAAACTCAACCCGAAAACCCATGGTTTTAAGCTCATAAAAACGAAATTTAGCTCCAATCAGAATTCCAAATATAAAGCCGAAGTTAGAAACAGCCATGGTCATAAGTACAGAAGAGAAAAAGGATAAAGACGTCAATCCAAAACCCACCCCAACCAAAAAAAGAAAGTCAAGCAGTTTGCGCTCGCTTTCAGTTCTATTCTCGAATACAGAAAACAATGCTTTCCAGACAAGTCTTACTCCTTGCCATAGTGTTTTTTTGGTAAATAATAAACTTTTGCTCTCTCGCCAGAGAGTTAGAATACCAAAGAATCCGAGTTTATCAAATGTATTTAGCTCAAATCTTTCCTCAATTCCTTGCCAAACAGAAAGGCAGTATACAAAAATAGCGATATTTGCGATCGCCATTAATCCATTTAATGGATTTTCTGGTTGCTGCATCATGAATAACAATATTTGAGCGATCGCCCCCACTGATGCGATAAATGCGATTATCAAAATTACCCAATACATCCGGCTTCTAGAGAAGTCAAAGGTATTTTTCTTGAAAATATTCAGCCAATCCTGCTTTTCTATCTCTCGATACTGATCTGATAAGCGATAAGTCAAGTCAACTCTAAGGAAAGGATTTTTAGACTCCAAGAGTATTTTCCAAGAATGCTCTACCTTCGCGGAATTCAAAAGTTGATCTACATTGAGATTAAATTCAATGCCAGTACCGACGTGACTACCTCGCTGTTCTAGTAACCGCTCGACTTTCTTCGCTTTTTCTTCGCTGATACTAAATCTCTTGATCCCGTTATCACTAAACACACAGATCGGAACTAATAGTCTCAAATCAATGCCTTTCTTTTCCGAGTCAGCAGAAGCCATCATCTCTGGTAATTCGGAGTTGGCAGAGATTAATTTCACCAGCTGACCAGCAATGACGCAAAGATTTGATTTTTGAGATGTAGTGAACGGCAACCAAATCCAGTCAAACTCTCCATACCCAAAGTCGGGTAAGCCTTCTATTGTTGTTAATTCCTGTTCTACGTTACTCTTCTCTAGCATTGCAGCCAGTCGCCATGCAGCTCTACTTGCTAGCTGCTCATCCTTATTCCAAATCAAGCGAGTCAGTTCCTGGGCAACCCTCGGAGTGTGGATACAAAACAAATCATCAATAGCTTCAAGATAGCCCTTTCGTGCGGCCCCATAGACTGGCTCGACTGCTATATCTCCCATACGAACTAGCGGCGCAGAAACGATATTATCCATTGAGTCTTGATAATGTTCAGCAAGCACATACGCAGACTCAGGTAAGTTAGTCATTGAAAGCCCCTTAGCCGCAGCTATTCGGGTGGCAGTATCCGGAGCCTTGCGGAGTTGTTCTTGCAAGAACTCCAAAGTGGTTTTACCCCGAGGTTTTTGGGTATCCGCAGCCACAGATCCAAATGCCTTTGCAACCTCATCCTCCGTCGCTGCCCTCTCCAATTCCCCCTTCATCCGCTCAAAAATCTCATCTGCCAACGCCTGCTCCACCTCCTGTGCCTCCGCCAAACATTCAAACGCCAACAGTTCATCCTGCTTATAAATCGCCCGAATCAACTCCGTACTATTCCCCACCAACCCACACCACAACTTCACCACCTCTCGCCAAGCCACCGCATCCCGCTCAAACCGCTCAATCAAACCCACTTGATCATTCTGCAAGGCTGCCGCCGCAAAAAACTCCTGTAACGTTAGGTGTGCAAACTGAAACCGCTCCCCGCCATCAATCTCCAACAGCAACCCACTCCGGGCAATAATCTCCTGTAAAATCCCACCTGTTTCCTCCACTGCCAAATTCAAATCCGGCAACACCTGCCCCACCTCTCGCCATACCACCTGACGAGTAATACTCCGCCGATCTGGATTCTCTGGGTTCAGCGTATCCTGCGCCACCAACGCCAACCGCCGCAACACCTGCCGCTTCGCCACCGTCGAATATCGGTTCAGACTATCCTTGATATTCCGCTCCTGATCCCGCAACTCCAACAACATATTCGTCGCCTTTTCATAAAACTCCGCCCGCGAATGGGGCAACACAAACGTCGTTTCTGTGTAGAGATACGTGATGATCGTCAACAACAGCGGGTTTCGTGCCAACGTCTTGATCTTCGGTCGGTCTTGCA
>JBMYQW010000019.1:0-22959 GCA_049601735.1 Spirulinaceae cyanobacterium | reverse complement strand
TCCCCTCTCGGGAGGGGCGGTCTCGCGTAGCGATGACCGGGGTGGGTCGGGTGTTTATCGCCCCTGCAACCTTTTTCTAGCTGTGATGAAGACGGGCTGGAACAGCAGCCAGGATTATAGTTGCCCTTCCACCACCTCTATCGATAGCCCCAGCGCCTCGGCAATTTGCTCCGCGCTCAAACCCAACTGATGCAACTGCGGAATCGAGTTTAAACGGGCTTGGTGTTCAGCTTGAGCTTTGGCTTGGGCTTGTTGGACTTGAACCTGGGCTTGTTGGACTTGAATCTGGGCTTGCTCGGCCTGCTCCTCCCCAGAAAGATAGCGATCGCCCGCCTGATCAAACCAAGCCAGCAGTTCCCGCTCGATCCCCCCGATTGACCCTTTGCTGCGACCCAGTGCCAGCCCCAGTTCCGGAAACCAGTAAGGTTCACCGATTTGTAATTGGTATTGGCCGTTAATGAGCTGGTAAATCTCTAGGGGCTGATGACCATCCCGTCGCCAAAATTCAGGGTTGTAGATCACGTAGTAACGCACCCCCAACCGCTGATAAATGTTCAGTTTCTTGTCATATTCCCCCCCTGGTGTCCAAGACACCATCTCCAATACCCAGAGGGGCACAATGCCCGCTTCTTCCCAGACCACATAACTGCGGCGGGACTGATTTCCCGGCTTGCGACGCGGCACGCCGATACTCAAGAAGCCATCCGGAATGACGGGAACTTTCGGACTCACACCCGTGGTGTGATAAATCGCCATGTCCACGCCAAAATACCAGTCCTGCCGCTCTGACCAGATCAAATTCAGCAGGAAAAGCAGGTAGTTCGGGAGTAAATTCTGATCCTCGTTATCCACAGGCGTATCATCAGAGCAGGGGAGTTCAGCACTGGTGGGGAGCTGGGATGGGGTATAAACCATAGCTTTTCTCACATCGGCAAGCCGTTAATGAACCAGACCAGCAGCTTCCAGAGGCGATCGCCCAGCCACAACGAGAGCGCACCGGAATAGATCGCAAAAACGAGGCTCCTGAACAGGATGGTTTCTACCGGGAGCGGAACCTCCCAGACCCAGCAATAGAGCACCAAGGCTAATGCACTGACGCCAAAGCCCGCCACAGCACCGAGGAGAATCTGTTGCGCCGCTTGGGCTGGGGTTCGGGCGAGAGAGACCGGGGTTTCGTTAGGCTGTTCGGGATTGGTCGGTTGAGGGGGTTGGGGATTGGGCTGACTCATACGGGAGTTGGGAAGGCAATATCGTACATTTGAATTCTAGCTTGGGATTGGGTCGATCGACACGCGTGAATCAGCACTGGTGGGGGAAGGAGATGGCACTCTCCCCAGAACAGCAAAAACAGCCTAATCTAAATGTATGCAAACTACGAACCTTTAGCAGCAAACTGAATCTTTGTTGGCCCTGTTTTCCGTTGCCAGCTATGACCCCACTTCCCACCTTTCAAAAGCCTGCCCTGCTGCGCCAAGCCCTCACCCACAGTTCCTACTGCCAAGAATATCCCGATGCCGGGCCAGACAATGAGCGGCTGGAATTTCTCGGCGACGCGATTTTGACCTTTCTCTGTGGTGAATTTCTCTACCAGCGGGATACCACCATGGATGAAGGGGGCATGACCCGCCTGCGGACGGCCTTGGTCAATGGTAAGCAACTGGCGCAATTTGCCCTGAGGTTGGGCTTAGATAAGAAGCTCCACCTGGGGGTGGGCGTTGAGCGCAATGATGGCCGCCGCAACGCGCGGTTATTGGGGAGTGCGTTTGAAGCCGTGGTGGGCGCGTATTACCTCGATAGTGAGTCGGAGATCGAGCCCGTAAGACGGTTGGTTTGGCCGCTGTTTGAGACGGTGACGCAAAGGCTGCTGGGCGGGGAGCGATCGCACCTCGCAGACTCCGCTGCCGTTAATGATCACAAAAGCCTCTTGCAGCAAAGGCTCCTTGCTGATCAAGAGCTGAACCCGGATCGAGAAAACCCGAACTATTACACTAAGCGGATCGCGGGCACAGATGATGCGCCGATCTTCCAGTCCATGGTGACGATCGCCGGGCTACCCCTGGGAACGGGCCAAGGCCCCTCCAAGAAGGCGGCGGAAAAGGCAGCGGCCCAGGATGCATTGGAACCTCTAGAGGAAGAGTAGGGGCCGTTTCGACAATGGCCCGATGAGGTGTTGTGAGGGCGTTGGTTTTGACGGGGTTGATGGTGGCGGGGTTGATGGTGGCGGGGTTGATGGTGGCGGGCAATTCACAATCCGGGACGATCCAATGTATAGCGAACAGCCATATGAATTTCGGCGAGGACTGCTGAGGGCAGTTCGCCCAGCTTACGAATCAAACGAATTTCGGGTAAGGCACTCATCCCCTGGACGTTGGCAATTGACTGCTGACGCAAAAAACACAGTTTAGGGAGTTCAACTTCGATACTGACTCTGGCGATTTTGGGTGCTGATGAGGATTATTACCGTCGAATGCTGGAGGGGGGGAGCGAACCGAATCGGGCGTTGCGACGGGCGCAGTTGAGGCTGTGGCAGCGTGATGCATTTGCTGCGCCGTTTTATGGGGCGGCGTTTACCATGCAGGGGGAGTTTTGAGGAGTTCGGGAGAGCCTAAACCGTAACCGTCTTGGAGTCTGTCACCGATCCATACAACGTTGTGCGCTCCTGAGCTGGGCGATCGAGGGATGCGATCGCTCCCTTCAACACCTCAACCGTCATGCAAGTGCCCCCCTGGGCTCCTGCCATGCTGGTGATATGCTCCTCCATCAGCGTGCCACCAAGATCATTGCACCCATAGGTGAGCGCCTCGGTCGCCCCAGTGAGCCCCAGCTTCACCCAGCTCGGCTGATGGTTGCGGATCCAGTTGCCCAGATAGAGCCGTGCCACGGCGGTGAGGTGTAGCATCTCGCTCAAAATCGGCTGATCGCGCCCGACCCGCTGGCGAATCGGTGCAGGGGCAGACTCCCCCACAAAGGGCAAAATGATAAACTCGCTGATCTGCGCGGGGTAGTCCTGGGCGATTTGTTGCAACTGTCGTAACTGCTCGAAATGCTGGATCTGCTCTGTTGGTGTTTCGATCTGACCCGCCAGCATCGTGCTCGTGGTCGGCAGCCCGAGGCGGTGGGCGGTGCTGATGATTTCGAGCCAAGTGGCGCTGTCAATTTTTTCTGGGCAGATGATGCGGCGGACGCGATCGCTCAACACTTCCGCCGCCGTCCCTGGCATTGAGCCCAGCCCCGCCTGTTGCAGCGCCGTGATCACTCGGGCATAACTCAGCCCATCCTGCCGCGCAATGAATTGGATCTCTTGGGGCGAGAAGGCATGGAGATGGAGCGTCGGGAATTGGCTTTTAATCGTCTCGACCAAGCGCAGATAATATTGCAGAGATGAACCATGAATTTGCGCAGCGGGGTGAAGACCGCCCTGCATACAGATTTCAGTGGCTCCCTGCTCGACGGCATCTGTAGTTTTGGCGAGAATTTGTTCCCAAGAGAGCCAATAGGCCCCCTCCATCGCTGCATCCCGGCGAAAGGCGCAGAAGCTGCAATGCTGCTCGCAGATATTGGTGAAGTTGATGTTGCGATTCACGACATAGGTGACGGTTGCGCCCGCTTGGGCCTGGCGGCGGCGATCGCTGACCTGACGGATCTGCTCCCGTTGCTCAGGGTCATGAGTTTCGAGCAACAGTAGCCCTTCAGCCGGGGTCAAGTCGTAGCCCTGGTCAGCGTTTTGGAGGATCTTCAGAAGGGAGTTGGGCATGGTGAGTCTAAAAAGCGGCTTATGATGTTCCCTAGTGTAGAAAATGTTGGTTATGGAACGAGGATTGCTGTGGTTGCCGCTGCTGCTGGGCTTTATCGGTTTGGCTTGGGCAGGCTGGCATGAATACCAAAAGGTGCAGGTTTATCAGGCTTGGGCGGAAAATTTTGATTATGCCAAATACGATATCTATGCAGTGCTGGGGCTCAAAGAAAATGACATCACCTGGGGCTACCCGACGCGCAAGGGGCCGATTAATCTGCAACAGTTTTCTCTCGATACAGTTGAGAAGATTGAACTGAGCATGAATCAAGCGGTCGTCGAGAATTGGCAGCGTCCCCCTCGTAAAGGGAAACCCACACTACAGTTTTTACGAGCTGATCAAGACACGATTGAAATTCCATTTACAGAGGTCAAGTTGGCGATCGCTTGGGGGGAGTTTTTGCAAGCCAAGCTAGGGCCGACGGTTCAGAAAACGGTGTAGAGCGGCGGGGCGATCGCCCTTACATTGCGCCTGGATTGCCTTGTGTTGTGTCTCCTTATCCTCTCCCGCTGGGTGGGCAATGCTTGAGGTGTTCATGCTGATGCCTCCGCTCATCTATACTCTAAATTGTGCAAATCCATTGCGATTAGCCATGATCGGCTCCGTGCAAAATCCGCAACACCATGACCCAAATCACAATTGATATTCCCGATGATCTTGCCGAACGCCTCAAACCCTTTCAAATTCAACTGCCTGAAGTACTGGAGCTGGGTTTACAGGAAATTCAACTGCAACAACGCCCGGCTGAATTTCTGGATGAGCAAGCCATTATTACCCGCTTGGCAACCCAGCCCACGCCTGAGCAAATTTTAGCGATTCGTCCCTCTTCAGAATTACAATTACGAATCAGTGAACTACTCAACCAGAGTAAGGCTGGAACCCTTGATGCAAAAGGCGAAACAGAGCTAGAACGCTATCTTACTCTGGAGCACTTAGTTCGTTTGGCAAAGACCCACGCATTGAGCCAACTCCAATCTCAATCATGACTACTTATATCTCGTCAGCATTGCGCAGACAAGTGATTGCACGTGCCAACGACCGTTGTGAGTATTGTCGATTTCCCCAAAGCGCCAGTCTGTTTGCGTTTGAGATGGAGCACATTATCGCAGAAAAACATCGTGGTGAAAGTACATTTGCAAATCTTGCGCTTGCCTGTCCCTATTGCAATCGTGCTAAAGGCACAGATTTAGGTTCTATTGATCCCCAAACTAACCAACTCACCCCTTTTTTTAATCCAAGAACCCAAGGTTGGTATCAACATTTTGAATGTTTGGATGATGCGACAATCAGTCCCTATACAGCCGTAGGAAGGGTGACTGTTCTCATTCTTAAATTCAATGAATCCCAGCGTATACAAGAACGACAAAGACTGCTCACGATTAATCAATATCCTCAATAGTGCCATTTTTGGTTTTCTTGTATTACAAGTCCAGCGGTTTCAAAAATTGAAACCGGGGTCATGGGGGCTGAGGGGAGCGGCAATCTGTATTCGTGCAAAATTTCCCTAACGGAAATGTTGCCACATGGTTCTGTTGCATTGCGCCCATGAGGGTGGCGCGGAGAGGGACAAGTACCCACCGGGAGTGGGGTCTGGCTTATTCCGCTGCTCTACTCAACTAGCTTAGAGCAATGCTAACCTGCCCAGCTACAAGTTGGTTCATTTAAACCAATCTTGTCTCATTCTCAAGGAGAGCTGATTCATAAGGCAACTCGCCTTGTCCTTCACAAAAGGTTACACAAAGATGTTTCTTTACTCTCCCTTTTGGGGAATACTTTTCAATGTAGGGTTCCCTGAGTGGTTGGCAAGTGATGTTTGGTGGGGAACTCAAACTAACGTATCCGCTTTATGGCTGAATAATCACCGCATTGTGCGGGTGACGGTCTTCCTCTGACACCCAGTCAAGTTGAAGGAAATCACCTGAACAAATGCGGTTCATCTCAGGGGGTCTTACCCCTCGCAGGGCTAAGACTCTGCTCTATTTTGCTGTGTTTAATTTGCTGCGCTCGATTTGAGTGCTGGCTGATTTTGTCTTGCTTTTTTTCTAGTTTTCAGGAGTCTTCAAGATCATGTATTCTGCAATTCAATCTTCTTCTCATTCTTCAGTTTCTGCTCTGCCAACAGCGACGGCGTTGGTGGTGATTGATCCACGGGTGGATGCGCCGGAGCAGTTGGTGGCGGGTTTACGGCCGGGGGCGCGGGCGTTGGTGCTTGACCCAACCCAAGATGGTGTGGCGCAGGTGACGCGGGCGTTGGCGGCGGAGCAGTATGACAGCTTGCATTTGGTGGCGCATGGGTCGCCGGGGCGGTTGCCGTTGGGTGCGGGGGTGCTCTCGCTGGAGACTTTGCGGCAGTATCGGCAGCAGCTTTTGGAGTGGGGTGTGGCGGAGATTTGGGTGTATGGCTGTGGGGTGGCGGCCCAGCCGCAGATGTTGCGGGAGTTGCATGAGTTGACGGGGGCTGCGGTGGCGGCTTCGGCGGTGGCTGTGGGACGCGGAAATTGGTTGTTGGAATGGCAGGCTGGCGAGGTTCGGGCTGAAGCGGTGTTTACGGGGGAGCTGGCAGCATCCTATATGCATACTTTTATGCCAGATTCAGAACTCGCAAAAGATATCAAAGACAATACAGGGCTAACGAATGATTCAAATCCAACTAACTTAACGACTGTTGATAACAAGCTATTTTTCTTGGCAGATGATGGAACAGGAATAGGACTTTGGGTATCTGAAGGTTCACCTGTAACAACTCATAAAATACTGGATGGTATTAACCGTGATATTCAAGAATCTAGTCTCAATGTAATTGGAGATGAGTTGTATTTTGTCGTCTCCACTGGAGGGAAAAAAGAGCTATGGGCAACTGATGGTGATCCAAGCAATGCTCCCAACAACCCCAAAAGAACCCGTAAAATCATGGGTGATGCTGAAGAAATATCCAATGACATGGTACTTTTCAATAACCAAATTTACTTTGGTGCATCTGAAGGAGGGAGTATAGGACTTTGGGTGACAAATGGTTCTGAAGGAAATGCCAGCTTCTTATTATCAAATTCTGACGCCACGAGTACTAACAACCAATTTATTGTTATTGGAAATGGGACTACTGAAGAGACACTATTCTTCTCAGTTGAGGAAGATCTTTATGGCCTAGCAAAAACTGGACAGCCTTTTCTTGTTCACGACAATAGCAGCTCCTTTTATACTGGTGTGCTTGACGTAGTTGGTTTAAATGAAAAACTAGTCTATCTTTCTGAAGAAGGCATTCTGAACGAACAGAATAATGTGTATATTTATGCAAATGGCATAAAAGAAAAGTTGTTAACAGGAAATACTGGCTTTGGTATTGGTTCCTTGACAGTTATAGGCGATCAGCTCTTCTTTGAAGCTGTCAGTGATAATGTTCGTGCTCTAAGGGTCTATGAAGATGGCTCGAATGGACAGATCTCAATCGTCAAAGATGTAAACGATAATATTATTCGCTTCACCGACAATCTAACCCCGGTGGGAACAAAACTTTTCTTCACTGCCAGTATGCTCAATTCAGGTATAGAGCTTTGGGTTGTTGATACGGTTGGTTCTGGAACCGCAAAAATGGTCAGGGATATCAACGAAACATCTGGTGTGGGATCAACTCCAGAACAATTAACAGTAGTGGGTGACAAACTTTTTTTTGTGGCTGACGATGGTAACAATGGCAAAGAGCTTTGGGTCAGTGATGGTAACACAGCCCAGATAGTGAAGGACTTGAACCCCAACCAAAATGGTAAGGAGCCCGCACAGTTGACTGTAGCAGACAACAAACTGTTTTTTATTGCTGAGGATAATGAGGGACTGAATTTGTATGTTACTGAAGGTGATTCATCTAGCACTCATCGAGTCAAGGATCTGTTGGGTGGATTCTTCCCCTCAATAACTTTAGATTCCACTCTAGAGGTTGTTGGAAACAGGCTTTACTTTCGTGGAGATGACACCACCTCTCCTAATAACTACGGTAAAGAAGTATGGTCAATTAATATCACTGATCTGGGTTCCGGCAGCAGCAACAGCGCCCCCACGCTCACTGGCCCAACGAGCGAATCCATTGACGAAAACACCACCTTCGTCACTGATCTCGAAGCCAGCGACGACACCAGCACCGAAGGCGGCAGCAGCAGCCTCACCTACCGGATCACAGGCGGCGATGACGCCGCCCTCTTCCAATGGGAAGACGCCAGCAATAGCCAAGACAGCCCCACCGGACGCCTAGAATTTATCAGTCCTCCCGACTTCGAGACCCCAACCGACCAAAACAACGACGGCACTTACCAAATAGAAGTCAGCGCCATTGACGGCGAAGGACTGCTCTCAGACCCCCTCGCCATCTCTGTCACTGTCGATGACATTGCCGAAACCCCCACCGGGCCCAACCAACGCCCCCAACTCCAAATCGATGACACCAACAACAAAGTCCTCGTCCCCGAAAACACCACAGGCTTCGTCTTTGACGTCAATACGCTCGACGACAACGACAGCGAAGGCAACGGGCTCATCTACGAGCCGCTCGGTGGCCCCGACGCCAACTTCTTCACCATTGACCCGGTAAACGGACATATCACCTTTAACCCTCCCCCCGACTTCGAGAACCCCCTCGACGGCAACGGCATCCATACCCCCAACAACATCTACGACATTGAAATCACCGTCACCGACAGCGGTGGGCTCCAAGACAGGCGCTCCATGTGGTTTGAAGTCCAAGACGTTGTTGAAACCGAAAACATCCCGGTGATCAACAGCCTCACCAGCTTCACCCTGCTCGAAAACAACGCCTACATTGGCGACATCAACAGCAGCGACGACCTCAACGCCGAAGGCAACGGCATCACCTACAGCATCAGCGGCGGTGCAGACGCCGCCAGCTTTGCCATCAACGCCGCCACAGGCGAACTCAGCCTCAACACCCTCCCCGACTACGAAGGGCAACAAACCTACAGCGTCGATGTCGTTGCCACCGACCAAGCGGATTTAACCTCCGCCCCCCAAACCATCACCGTGAACGTCGGCGACATTGCTGAAACCATTGATCCTACCGTGACTGGAACTAACCAAGGCGATCCAGCGTTTCAAGGCGGTGCTGGTAATGACACCTATTTTGGTCTAGGGGGTGACGACCTCCAGATCTTTGGCGGTGATGACCATGACACGCTCTACGGTGACGATGGCAACGATCGCCTCTGGGGTGATAACGGGGGCGATCGCCTTTTTGGAGGGCGCGATCGAGACCAGCTCTGGGGCGGCAACGGCGACGACCAACTCCAGGGCGATGACGGTAATGATGATCTCCTCGGCGAAGCAGGCAACGACATCCTCCGGGGTGGCGCAGGCACAGATCTTCTTTTAGGAGGCAACGACAACGACCAACTCTACGGCGACCAAGATAATGACACGCTACGCGGTGAGCATGGTAACGACATCCTCGATGGCGGCGATGGTGTAGACAACATCGATGGCGGTGATGGCCATGACTACATCCTCGGTGGCAGCGGTAACGACAGCCTGCGGGGCTGGTATGGGAATGATGTCATCGAAGGCGGCACGGGCAACGACCACATCCTGGGTGATTGGGGTAACGACATCATCAATGGCGGCAACGATCACGATGCCCTTGAAGGTCGCACAGGCGATGACCACCTTTACGGCGGCTCCGGTGATGACACAATCTACGGCAATGAAAACAACGACCATCTCTACGGCGAGGATGGGGTTGATTTTCTCCATGGCGGTCTTGGCAATGACCACCTCAACGGCGGCAACCAAAACGACACGCTCTGGGGGCTTGAGGGTGAAGACCAGCTCCATGGCGGCACAGGAGATGACTACCTCAATGGTGGCCAGGGCAAAGACATCCTCTACGGTGGTGATGGCGTCGATGAACTCCGGGGTGAAGGTGAGAACGACGAACTCTACGGCGGCAACCAAAATGACACCTTGTTTGGGGGTAATGGTATCGACTACCTCTACGGCGAAGCCGGAGACGATACGCTCTGGGGTGACAACGATAAAGACTACCTCTATGGCGGCGGTGGTAGCGATACGCTAGAAGGCGGTGGTGGAGACGATGAACTCTACGGTGGGGCAGGTAACGACACGCTCATTGGTTCCTGGGGCAACAATCATCTCTACGGAGAGGATGGTGATGACCATCTTGAGGGCTTCCATAACGTGGACGTTCTGCGGGGCGGCGATGGCGATGACTTCCTTGATGGCGGTGGTGACAATGACGAACTCTACGGCGAAGCGGATGATGACGAACTACGGGGCTGGTGGGGCGATGACCAGCTCTATGGCGGCGACGGGGTCGATACCCTCTTTGGCTACCACGGCAACGATACGCTCTACGGTGATGCTGGCAATGACTTCCTGTACGGTGAGCGCGATAGCGACACGCTGAATGGGGGTCTTGGTGATGATCTCCTTGACGGCGGCAGCGAAAGTGATACGTTCGTATTTAATGTCGATCAATTTGGCTTTGACCAGATCATTAACTTCGAGAATGGCATTGACAAGGTTGATTTGACCTACTTCAATGGCTCCCTTTCCCTAGGTTCGCTAGATAGCAACAGTGACAACTGGGTCAACGCCGATGATGGTCTTAGCACCCTTGCGAATGGCAGCCTCCACATTGCTGTTGGCGGCGGCACAATCCAGTTCAATGGCCATACTCAAGTTGCCATTACGGATTTTGTGGTCTAACTGAACAATCAAGGAGCAATAACGATCCATTGCAAGGGTCGAGTGAACAAAATTCACTCGACCTTTCTTGCTGCTAAACGCGATCGCACCCCTACCCAAGACACAGCCATTGAGCGCGACTATACTGGACTTGCGCTAGACGCCAAACCTTCCTCACTCCATTATGTTCAAGCCCTTGCTCTGGTCTGGGGGCGCAATCTCCCTGGCCCTCGCGTTCTCCAGTTCCGCCCTAGCGCAGTCGATTACTGCCGCTCCCGATGGGACGGGTACAATTATCACGATCGATGGCAACACCTACCATATCCAAGGCGGAACGCAAGCCGGAGCCAACCTCTTCCATTCGTTTCAAGCGTTCGGTTTAAGCAGCGGGGAAATCGCTAACTTTCTGAGCAATCCCAGCATTACGAATATCCTTGGGCGCGTCACCGGGGGCGATCCGTCCGTGATCGATGGGCTGATCCAAGCCACACCGAACTTGTACCTGATGAACCCAGCGGGGATCGTGTTTGGCGCTGGTGCGAGCTTGAATGTGGGCGGTGATTTTGTGGCGACGACGGCAGATCGCATCGCCATCGGCAACGGTTGGTTTGTCTCTAGCGGCATGAATGACTATGCCAGCCTGGTTGGTACGCCCAACCAGTTTGCCTTTGCCAGCGAAACACCAAGCGCGATTTTGAATTTTGGCGATCTCACAACCGAGAAGAATGTGAGCTTGCTCGGTGGCACGGTTTTGAATCAAGGCAAAATCGCTTCAACTCAAGGCAACGTGACGATCGCCGCTGTGCCGGGTGAGCGATTGGTCAAGATTTCTCAGCCAGGGATGCTGTTGAATTTGGAGGTTCCCGTCGATGCAATAGCCGCTGGGATTAGCCCAGTGGATCTGCCCGCGTTATTAACCGGGTCGGGTAATCCTCCCGAGGTTGCCCTAGACCCCGCCGGGGTAAGCACGGGGGCATTACCCCTACAGAATGGGGATGTTGTCATCGCAGGCGAAGTCTCCGGTCAACAAGTCGATCTCTACGCCGCCGGCCAAGTCACTCCCACCGATCCCGCGTTAATTCAAGGCGAGACCCGTGTCGTTCGGTTTAGCGACACTGGCGAAAACCCGGATCAAGCGGTCTTCATCGACGCCCGAGCGGATCATCCCACCGATTTGCTCTATGGGACGGAGGCGGGAACGGTTAGCCAAATCATCGAGCGGGAGGAAGACGGCATTTCAGTGATCAGTGAGCAGTTAGCCGTGATCAGTGAATCTGTGGGTGAGCTGGATTCGGTAGCCATTGTAGCAGAGGGCAATCAAGGCAACTTCTGGCTGGGCAGCAACTGGATTCGAGCGGAGAATATTAATGATTATCAAGCGCAATTGCAAACCTGGGGCACGGCATTAACCGAGAGTGCAGACATCCTACTCTACAGTTGCTTCACGGCGCTCGGGGCAACGGGCGAGGCGTTGGTACAGAGCATTGCAGACATAACCGGGGCGGATGTGGCAGCGTCGATGAATGCGACGGGGAGCGCAAATTATGGCGGCGATTGGGATTTAGAAAGCAACACCGGGAGTATTGCGGCGGCAAACCCCTTCATGACCGAGACCTTAGCAGATTGGGACGGTAAACTGGCGATCCGCACGGTTACGTCCCTGGCTGATTCCGGCGCATTTACCCTCAGAGATGCCCTCACGGGCGCGGGCGGTGGGTTCGGCGCGGGGCCCGCCGCAGGCGATACAATCAACTTCGCCCTCTCAGGAACCATCCTCACCAGTGGCCTCGGCTGGGCTACCGAAAATCTGACGATCGACGGTACGGGCCAAACCGTTGTGATCGATGGAAGTAGCAATATCAGCGGCATTTTTGGGATCACGGCAGCCAATGTAAGTTTGCGTAACCTCACACTCCAGAATGGAAACAATATTGGCGGTGTCGGGGGCGCGATCCGTCATGTTGCGGGAGCACCAGGAGCATTGACCCTAACCAATGTCACCGTCTCAGGGAGTTCTACAAGCCTTGAGGGTGGGGGGATTTTTAGCAACACGACTCTCATCCTCAACAACTCGACGGTGGTGGGCAATCGCGCCGGTAACAGCGGTGGCGGCATCTACAGCGGTGGAGCATTGACCCTCAATAACTCGACCGTGGTAGGCAATGATGCGCCAAGTGGCAGTGGCGGCGGGATATTTAGTGCGGGCAACGCGACGCTCAACAATTCCACTGTGGCAGGCAATAGCGCGGCCGCTGAAGGGGGTGGCGTTGTGATTAGTGGGGTTAACAATGAGCAATTAACCATCAACAACACCACTGTTGCTGGCAACTCAACCGGGCAAAATGGCGGCGGCATTATTCTCGATGGCAGTACCGTGGGCACGATCATCAACTCCACGATTTCCGGAAACTATGCCCAAGATGGCGGTGGCGGTATTTCCAGCACCGGAACCTTGACGTTGACCAATACAACAGTTTCTAGCAACTCAACCCCCGCCGATAATGGCGGCGGCATTTTTGCAGGCGGTACGCTGACGCTCAATAATGCCACGATCGCCTTCAACACCACAGGCTTAGACGGCGGCGGCCTTGCTCTAGATGCCTTTGGCATACCGACCGCCATCATCAACAACACGATCATCGCCAACAATGTTGACACCAGCGGCGGCAATGCCCCCGACCTCGTGGGGAATTTTGCGACCAGCACGGTGCGCCATAGCCTGATTACCAATCCAGCGGGGATTGCTGGGTTAAGTCTGATGAATGGCGTTAACGGCAACATCATCGGCCAAGACCCCCGGCTCGGGCCGTTACAAAACAATGGCGGCTCAACGGCAACCCATGCCCTCTTGCCCGGTAGCCCGGCGATCAATGCCGGGAATAATGGACTCGTCTCGGTGAGCATCGACCAAAACGGCAATCTGCGCATCGTGGACTTTAACGTGGATATCGGCGCTTACGAGCTTCAGGTGATCACCACACCCCTGCCAGACTCCTGTCTGCAATTGGGCTGTACGCCCGTGACGCCCCTGCCCCTGCCCGATCCTTTAGTTTTGCTGGATGGGCCACCGATCCTGGAGCCCCTGCCGGAAGAGACCGCGATCGCGATTGATACCCTCGAAGCCATCGAAGCCGATTTCACCCTCGACTATTGGGAGCTGGTGCAGGACTACGCCGACCTGATCGACAGCACGATCGACGTGGCGGGGGTCGATGCCGAGATACTCGCCAACCTGATTCATCGCAACGACCTGCTCGACTTTATCCTTGCCGCCGGAGACACGGTTGATCTCGCTGCGTTCGAGGGCTTTAGTATTGGCCGCGCGATCGAGGTGCAGAATATTTTCCCGATTCTGCAAGCCCTGCAAACCGAAGCAGGCATTCAACCCGCGCTTGTCTACTTCACCTTTACACCCCGCTCAGATGCCATGCAGGCTCAGACGGTTGAAACCTTATTGGCCAGCCGCGATCCCAATTCAAACTCAATCCAGAAAGGAGAAACCAAACAGTCAGCGATTGTAGGGGCTGGGTCTCCCTGCCCTACGGGGTCTGGGTTCTCCTGTGCAGAAAACCCGGTGCTAGAATTCGGTGAGCCCGGTTTAACGCCCAATTCATTCGCGCCAAATTCAAACGATACCCTCTTCAGTCAAAGCAACCACCAAGACGAACTCAGGCTGATCTTGATGACGCCCGAAGATTATCCAGAAGTAATCCCAATATCGGGCGTGACGCGGGGGATGGTGATGCAACAGGTGCGGCGCTTTCAACGGGGTTTGTTAAATGCGCGGGGCGATCGCTACCTCGAACCCGCCCAACAGCTCTACGACTGGTTGATTCGACCCCTGGAGCCCCACATTGAAGAATTGGGGCTCGATCATCTCTCGATTATTCCGGATGAAGGGTTAAGGTCACTCCCCGTAGCTGCCTTGCATAGCGGCGATCGCTTCCTCGTCGAAGACTACAGCCTGGGTATTCTGCCGAGTCTTTCCTTGATTGACTGGCGCTACGAAGCCCTGGATGAAGCGCGAGTACTTGCCATGGGCGCATCAGAATTTGCCAGTCAACCCCCCTTGCCTGCTGTGCCCCTCGAACTCGAACTCATCTCCCAAAACCGTCAGTCATTTTTGAACGATCGCTTCACCCAGGACAACCTCGACGACCAAACTCAAGAGCGCCAATTCCAAATCTTGCATCTCGCCACCCATGCCCAATTTCAACCCGGTGCAGCCGATGCCGCCTTCATTCAACTCTGGGGCAAAGAGACGTTGCAACTCAAGAGCCTACGCAACTTTGGGCTCTACAACGCTCCTGCGGTGGAACTCCTGATTTTAAGTGCCTGCGAAACCGCCGTAGGCGATGCGGATGCGGAGTTGGGTTTTGCGGGGGCGGCGCTGCAAGCCGGGGTGAAGTCGGTACTGGCAAGCCTGTGGCAGGTCTCCGACTTGGGGACAGTCGCCCTGATGAATGAGTTCTACGCGCAGCTGGGCAATCCGGAAGCCTCGATCAAGGCAGAAGCCTTGCGTCAGGCGCAGCTTTCTTTGCTCTACGGTGAGACCGATTTGCAAACGGGGGTGATCGGCACAACCCCTCTGCCGCCAATATTGGTGCAATATGCTGATGCAGATCTCACCCATCCTTACTATTGGAGCGCGTTTACGCTGGTGGGCAGTCCGTGGTAGCGATGCGGTTTCTAATTGTGAAACCGTAGTCATAATTGTCAAATGCCACTGTAATCTATGGATGCGGATCTTGCCGCTCGTTGGGCGTATCTACCACAACTCCCAAACTTGCGATTGCTTTTCTATGCCCAAACCCTCTCTGTGGCTCGGCAGCCCTTTGTTCCTGTCCCTTTTGTTGGCTACACCCAGCTTCGCCCAGTCCATCACTGCCGCTCCTGATGGCACGGGCACAATCATCAATTTCGACGGTAACACCTACCACCTCCAAGGCGGAACCCAAGCTGGAGCCAACCTCTTCCATTCCTTCCAAGAATTCGGCTTGAGTAGCGGGGAAATCGCCAATTTTCTCAGTAATCCGAGTGTGACTAACATCCTCGGTCGAGTCACCGGGGGCGATCCGTCCGTGATCGACGGACTGATTCAAGTCACGGGCGCAAACTCGAATTTGTACCTGATGAACCCTGCAGGAATGGTCTTTGGTCAGGGAGCAAGCCTGAATGTGGGCGGGGATTTTGTGGCCACGACGGCCGATCGCATCGCTGTGGGGGATGGCTGGTTTATCTCCAGCGGCGTAAATGATTATGCCAGCCTCGCTGGTGAACCGAGCCAGTTTGCCTTCGCCAGTGAGAAGCCGGGAGCGATCCTCAATTTTGGTGATTTGAGCACCGAGGGGAATGTGAGTTTGCTTGGCGGGACGGTGGTTAATGAGGGCAAGGTGGTTTCTAATGTGGGGAACGTAACGATCGCCGCCGTGCCGGGTGAACGATTGGTGAAGATTTCTCAGCCGGGAATGTTGTTGAGTTTGGAGGTGGATGCGGGGGCGATCGCAGCCGGCATTAGCCCAGCGGATTTACCCACCTTATTGACCGGGTCGGGTAGGGGCAATCCCCCCGTGGTTGCCCCAGACCTTGCCGGGGTAGGCACGGGGGCACTACCCCTACAGGGCGATACGATCATCAATGGCGAAGTTTCTGGCCAACAAGTGGACCTCTACGCTGCCGGACAAGTCACGCCCACTGATGCTGATTTGCTCCAAGGCGATACCCGCGTGATTCGGTTTAGCGAGACGGGTGAGAATCCCGATCAAGCCATGTTTATCGATGCGCGTGCCGACAATCCGCAAAACCTACTCTATGGCGCTGAGGCGGGAACCGTTAGTCAGGTTATTGGAGCCGATGAAAATGGGATCGCTGTGATCACGGAGCAGCTCACAGAAATTAGTGATGCAGTAGGTAAACTCGAATCGGTGGCGATCGTCGCTGAGGGCAATCAAGGCAACTTTTGGTTGGGGAGTCAATGGATTCGAGTGGAGAATATTGATGATTATGCAGCGCAGTTGCAGACTTGGGGGCAAGCCTTGACCGCCAGTGCAGACATCCTGCTCTACAGCTGCTTTACTGCACTGGGCGCGACGGGGGAGGCGCTGGTCAATAGCATTGCAGACATAACCGGAGCAGATGTGGCAGCGTCGATCGATGCGACTGGGAGTACGAATTACGGAGCGGACTGGGTTTTAGAGACAGAAATAGGGGCAATTGAGGCAGAGAATCCTTTTATGTCCCAGACTTTAGCGAGTTGGGAGGGTAAATTAGCAACCCTCACTGTCACTGATTTCACGGATGGTGGGGGGGCAAATACGTTGCGATCGCTGATTGGTGCTGCGGGGGCGGGAGATACCGTTATCTTTGCCGCTCCCTCACCCATAACCCTGATTATGGGGCAGATTGCTTGGGGAACAGATAACCTCACCATTGATGGCAATGGCGGTACGGTTTCTGCTGGCGCAGGCAGTCGTGTTTTCAGCATTGCAGCCAACAATGCTACGGTTCAAAATCTCACGATTCAGAATGGTGCGCCAGGCGGAGCAAGTGATGGTGGCGGAATTAACCATTCAGGAACGGGAAGTTTAGCGATTATCAATTCCACAATCACGAACAATATCGTAGGTGATGATGGTGGGGGGATTTTTAGTTATGGGAACGTTACCCTAACCAACTCAACGGTCTCCGGTAATGTTGCAGACGATAATGGCGGGGGAGTTTGGAGTAATGGCAGCATCACCCTAAATAGTTCGACAATCTCTAACAATATCGCCACAAACAGTACTGGCGGTGGTCTGGTCTTCTACACACCTATCCCCACAGCTGGCCAGAATGTCACGATTGTTGATTCAATAATTTCCGATAATTTTGCAGGTGGTGTAAGTGGTGTAGGTGGAGCAGGTGGTTTGTTTTTTAGGAATTCAGCAGGAACTCTGACGATCAGCAATTCCATTGTTTCAGGAAATTCTGCTCCAGGTTCGGGGGGTGGGATTTATGGTAATACCCGTAACACAACATTAAATAGCTCCACGATCTCTGGCAACACAGCAGGTACTGATGGCGGTGGTTTATTCTTCAATAATGCGGCAGGAAATTTAACGATCAGTAATTCAACCATCGTCAATAATTCTTCTGGCAATAATGGAGGCGGCATTGATAGTGATGGAGCCGTAATACTAAATAATTCATCAGCTTCTGGAAATCTTGCCAACTACAAGGGTGGTGGGATTACTGGTGCGGGAATCATCACTCTCAACAACTCAACAGTTTCCGGTAATTCAGCAACTTCTGATGGAGGAGGGGTCAGCAGTAATGCAGGGACTATCACCCTAAATAGCTCAACGGTTTCTGGAAACCTAGCAGGTGATGATGGTGGAGGAATTTACACCATCTCAGGAACTGTGAATCTTACTGACTCAACCGCCTCTGGCAATTCAGCCGCTGACTTTGGCGGGGGAATTGATAATGTTTCCGGTGCGATTAACCTCAACCGTTCCACAATCTCAGGCAATTCAGCGAACGAAGGGGGTGGGCTTGACAGCATTAGCGGCCCACTCACCGTGACCAACACCACGATTTCTGGCAATTCGGCAGCCAATCGTGGCGGCGGGATTTTCAAGACCTCAGGCGCTTTAAACCTCACCAACGCCACGATTGCCTTCAACATAGCAGGCGGCGGCGGTGGTGGTATTAATGCAACCAGCCCCACGGGTCGCATCGTCAACACCATCATTGCCAACAACACGGATGCCAGCGGTGGCAATGCACCGGATATCAATGCCAACCTGGGCAGCACCACGGTCGAACACAGCCTGATCACCAGTACGGCAGGCATTAGCGGCAGAACCTTAGTTAATGGGGTCAACGGCAACATTATTGGTCAAGATCCGTTACTTGGCCCCCTGCAAAACAATGGTGGCTCGACAGCGACCCATGCTCTCTTACCAGGGAGCCCCGCAATCAACGCGGGAAAAAATGACTTTGTCTCGGTGAGCATCGATCAAAACGGTAATTTGCGGATTATGGATTTCAATGTCGATATTGGAGCCTATGAGTTGCAGGTGATCACCACACCACTGCCTAGCATCTGTCTGCAATTGGGCTGCGCGCCACCACCAGTACCGCTCCCCAATCCGCTCTTTCTCGCTGATGAGCCCCCTATCCTTGACCCAATTCCTGAAGAAGCCGCGATCGCGATTGAAACCGTCGAAACCGTTGAGGCGGACATGACGCTCGACTACCTGGATTTGTTCTGGGACGATGCTGCTCCCGCAGACGCGAACAGTGAAACAACCAACGAAACCCCCCTGAACTATGGGCAGCTCGTCTGGGACTATGCTGAGATTATTGCTGAACAAGCGAACGCGGAGCTCGCAGTAGACGACATCGCCTACTACATTCATACCAATCGGCTGCTGGATGAGCTGCAACAGCTCGATGGCACGATCACACCCGAAGATCTGGAGGGTTTGGCCCTGCCCGAAATTCAGAGTACCTTCGCCAATATTCAAAGCATTCTCCAAGCCTTACAAGGAGAAGCGGGGATTCAACCTGCCTTGGTCTATTTCACCTTTGCCCCGCTTAGTAGCGACCTAGGCGATGGTAGTGAACAGGCTCAATTAGCTGAAACTCTGCTGGCGAGCGCCAGCCCGAATCTGGCATTGCTGGATCTGGCGCAACCCCATAATCAAGATGAACTCAAACTCATTCTCGTCACACCAGAGGCATACCCGATTGTCGAGCCATTGTCTGGCGTTACCCGGAGCCAGGTAATGGCTCAGGTGCGCCGTTTTCAACGCGGACTGAGACCATCCCAGGGCGATCGCTACCTCGACCCCGCCCAGCAACTCTACGACTGGCTGATTCGGCCCCTGGAGCCCCATATTGCCGAACTGGGGTTGGATCATCTCTCGATCATTCCTGATGCAGGGTTAAGGTCACTCCCCGTAGCCGCCTTACATAACGGCGATCGCTTCCTCGTCGAAGACTACAGCTTGGGTATCTTGCCGAGTCTTTCCTTGATTGACTGGCGCTACGAGGCGATCGATGAAGCCCGAGTCCTCGCCATGGGTGCATCGAAATTTACCAGTCAAGTGCCCCTGCCAGCAGTCCCGCTGGAGCTGGCCTTGATTTCCCCAAACCGTCAACCCTTTTTAAACGATCGCTTCACCCAGGACAACCTCGACGACCAAACTCAAGACCGCCAATTCCAAATCCTGCACCTGGCCACCCATGCCCAATTCCAGCCCGGTGCAGCCGATGCCGCTTACGTGCAACTCTGGGGCGAAGACAGGTTGCAACTCAAGAACTTACGCAACTTTGGGCTCTACAACGCCCCTGCGGTCGAGTTATTGATTCTGAGTGCTTGTGAGACCGCCGTGGGCGATGCCGATGCAGAACTGGGTTTTGCGGGGGCGGCGCTGCAAGCGGGGGTGAAGTCGGTGCTGGCGAGCTTGTGGCAGGTTTCGGATTTGGGAACGGTCGCGCTGATGAATGAGTTTTATGAACAGTTGGACAACCCTGAAGTCTCCATCAAAGCGGAAGCCCTGCGCCGGGCGCAGCTCTCGTTGCTCTATGGCCAGACCGATTTGCAGACGGGGGCGATCGGCACAACACCGCTACCGCCGGTATTGGTGCAGTTTGCCGATGCGGATCTCTCGCATCCCTACTATTGGAGCGCGTTTACGCTGGTGGGCAGTCCGTGGTGAATTTAAAATTCTAGATTGTGCTCATCGCACCTTGCCCCGACCCCCTAAACTCTCCTCCTTGACAAGCTGTCATCAATTCCGTTTGATGAGCCCTAGACCATCTCCCACGACCCATGAGCTTTGACCATCCCCCCCGCATTCTCTTTCTTTATGGCTCCCTGCGCGATCGCTCCTACAGCCGCCTGCTCGCCGAAGAAGCCGCCCGCATCATCGCAGGCTTTGGTGCAGAGGTGAAGTTTTTTGACCCCCGTGGCCTGCCGCTCCACAATGCGGAACCCGACACCCATCCTAAAGTGCAAGAACTGCGCGAACTATCGTTCTGGTCGGAAGGCCAGGTCTGGTCGAGCCCTGAGATGCATGGCAACATTTCTGGGTTGCTGAAGACGCAAATTGACTGGATTCCCCTGAGCCTGGGCGCGATTCGCCCCACCCAAGGGCGCACCTTAGCCGTGATGCAGGTCTCGGGCGGTTCCCAGTCCTTCAACGCCGTGAACACGATGCGTCTGCTGGGGCGGTGGATGCGGATGTTTACGATTCCCAATCAGTCTTCGGTGGCCAAGGCGTACCAGGAATTTAACGAAGATGGCACGATGAAAGATTCTCCCTACCGCGATCGCGTCATCGATGTGATGGAAGAACTCTATCGCTTTACGCTGCTGCTACGCGACAAGGTGGACGCGCTAACCGATCGCCACAGCGAACGCAAAGCCAAAGCTGCGGCGGAAGTCGTTAAAACGGCTCAAAAAGCATTGGAGTAACGACTGACACTAAATCCGAATTGTATGAACACAGAAAGCGAAGGCTGATCCGGGTGGCGGGCAAGATGCCCGCGCTACGGGATATTGAGCTCAGAAACCTGTAGCGCAGGCGTCCCGCCTGCCCGAGGAATAATCTAGTAGGTCATCTCTCCCTATGCTTTGCGGATTCAGTATGACCCATGCAGAGGACGAGCGACGCCGCTCACTCCTCACGAACTCGGAGCAGCACTACCGCGCCACTGCCACCCGTTTGAGCAGTTCCATCGGCCCGATCGCCGCTAACCGATCGCGCTGCTCGGCATTTTTGACAAACAGCGTGCCAGCAAAACCCAGCGAATTGACCGAAATCCCCTGCCAATCATCCCGTTCTCGGGGCACAAGTAACAGCCAGCGGCGCGTGACCAGCAGATTATAAGCGCCCGTTTGCATCCCCTTGAGGGGGTCTGCGGCTACCACGAGCCCCACAGCGACCAAGGCTTGCTGGTAGGCAGCGTAGAGCTGCGTGGCATCGAGGGGCTCCGGCGGCAATGGCACCAGGGCATGACGGAAGGGCAGGCAGGCGATCGGGTTGAGGATGGGGCTCTGCTCCGGGAGGGCAGCGATCGCGGCGGCGATCGGCAGCGGTTCACCCCCCGGCAGCATGGGGAAGGGCACAAGCTGCAAATGCTTATGGGGCTGACTGGCCCCCGCCTCGGTGCCGCCGTTATAAAATCCCAAGCCGTCGATTTGATTGAGCCCTGTAACCAAGGCCGCAAAGTCGGCGGAAGTGAGCCAATTCGTCTGGGCTTCAAAGGCCCGCGTCACGATCAGGGCATGGTCTGTCACCACATTAAACTTGTTGAGTAGACAGACATGGGTCTCAGACAGGTCACAGACCCAGAGTTCGGGATCGTAGGGCAAAAACGGGTTAAAGTTGGGGTCTTTTTGGCGGCGAGCTTGGGTAACTTTCACCTTGCGCTCGACATTCGCTAAAATCCGCAGCAAAAACCGCATCCCTCCCTGTTCTAGGTAGGTATAGTTCGTCTCAATCGGTTGTAGTGCACCTGACTGGAGGGCAGCTTGGCTGCGTTGGCGCACCTGCTGATGGAGCGGGGAGAGCGGCGTGATATTCGGCCCAAGATTCGCAGCAGACATCGGACAATCACCATACAAATTTTTCAGATAGCAAAAAGCGATCGCGGAGGGCGATCGCTCTTCTCAAAACAAGACTGAAGATTCATTACGTAGGGTGGGCATTGCTTACCGCTATCAGGAATGTTTGAGACTAAAACCCATCCAGCTTGAAACCGGTCGTTTATTTTGTAGGGATAGAGCCCTTCTACCCCGGCAGGGTCTGGGGCAACCACGGGGGGATTGCCCCTACAGCATCCCGAAAACTATGAATCTCAACCTGGATGAGGTTTACATCAGACCGATACAACGCCGTTAGAGATCCTTCTCACCCAACTCGCGGCTCATATATTCAAAGGGCTCATCAATGAAGCCTGTGCTCTCCATGCCCGCTTCGACAGCCATGTCCTTGACCACGTCTTTCATGATCTGAATACCGCGTACCGTGGGGCCAATGGGGACTTCTAGGGAATTATAGGTCTCGCGCAGTCCCTCTAGAACCCGCTCATTCAAGACATCGGTATCTGCCGCCACCAAAGCATAGCTGGCATAGCGGAGATAATAGTCGAGGTCGCGCAAGCAGGCAGAATAGCGTCGGGTCGTGTAGGCATTCCCACCGGCCAGTAATAGTTCAGGAACCTGCTCAAACAAGCTCGCGCTGGCGGCCTTGACGATCGCCGCCGCGTTGGCGGTAATCATGCCTGCCACAGCAAGGCGAGCCTGACCCGACTCAAAATAGGCCTTGAGGCTATCCATCGCGTTGCGATCGAAATAGCGGCCGGTGAGGTCATAGGTGTTGATTAAGCTGGTGACTGCATCTCTCATGGAATATCTTGCTCCCAATCTATCCGTCAATAATAAAGTCGTTTGTGGCGCTCGCCGATA
>JBMYQW010000018.1:0-23197 GCA_049601735.1 Spirulinaceae cyanobacterium | reverse complement strand
ACGCATTATGTGAGTCGATCGCACAAATAGCGCAAATTCGTAGGGGCAATCCCCCCGTGGTTGCCCCAAACCCACGGGGTAGGCACGGGGGCACTACCCCTACAGGTAATTCACATAATGCATATTCATTTCCAGAAATCGCCTTAACTGGATGATAATCTTGCTCGCGTCAGCTTCTTGATCAGGGGAATGGCTTCAATATTTCGTTCGTGTCGTTTTGGGAACCAACAGTTACACACTGTATTAAATTGTTACTGAGCGCAACTGTTGAGGTTTCCGAACTGCGATGAACTCCGCCAATTCACCCGAGCCGATCTACGTCCTGGGAGCCGGCCCTGCGGGGTTGGCTACCGCCTACACCCTGGCTAAAGCCAATCAGCCCGTGGTGGTGGTCGAGCGGGACGATCGCGTCGGCGGCCTGGCTAAGAGCATTGAATATCAGGGGTTCATTCTGGACTATGGCCCCCACCGTTTTTATACCAAGCTTGCTCCCGTGCTGCGTCTCTGGGATGAAGTCTTGGGTAAAGAGCAGGTGACGGTCGATCGCCTCACCCGCATTTATTACCAGCGCAAATATTTTAATTACCCGATCCAAGCCGTTGAGACCCTGAAAACGCTCGGCCTGGTGGAGAGCTTGCGCATCGTTGTCTCCTACTTCCAAAGCCGCCTCTTCCCGAATAATGACCCCCACAACTTTGCGGAATGGGTGACAGCGCGGTTTGGCCAGCGGCTGTTTGAAATTTTCTTTGAAGCCTATACCGAAAAGCTCTGGGGCATTCCCTGCACCGAAATTAGCGCCGACTGGGCCGCCCAGCGGATCAAGGGCTTGTCGCTGCTCAAGGCGATGAAGAATGCGTTGCTGGGCAATGACGGCCAGGTCAAAAACATGATCAACCAGTTCCAGTTTCCGCGTCTGGGCTCGGGGCAGCTCTACGATCGCCTCCAAGCCCATTTAGAAGCCCAAGGCCACCCAGTGTTGGTGAATACCGAGGTGATCGGTGTGCGCTGTGCAGCGGGCCAGGCGCGCCAGGTGGTGTTGCGCGATCGCTGTACTGGCACCGAAACCGTCGCCAACTGCCAGGGTGTCCTCTCCTCTGTGCCCCTGACCCTGCTGCTGACCCAGATGCTGGAGCCAGCGCCGCCGGAACGAGTGCAGGAACAGGCGCGATCGCTGCGGTTTCGTAACACCGTGCTCGTCTATGTCATGGTCGAAGGCAGCAACCTCTTCCCGGACAATTGGCTCTATATCAATGAACCCGGTGTTCAACTCGGGCGGGTCACGAACTTCACCAACTGGTCGCCCGCTATGCTGCCCAACCCCAACCAAACGCCGCTGTGCTGTGAATATTGGGCTGACTTTGGCGATGATCTCTGGTCGATGGCCGAGGCGGATTTAGTTACCTTAGCCGAACGCGATCTGCGCCAAATTGGTCTGCTCAAGAACGAACCCGTTTCCGGTGGATTTGCGCTGAAACTCCCCCGTACTTATCCCATCTATGCGGGCAATTACAGGGCGGCATTGGCAACCATTCAAGATTATGTGCAAACCATCCCCAACCTGCAACTGATCGGCCGCTATGGTTCCTTTAAATACAACAACCAAGACCACAGTTTGTTAATGGGCATTTTGGCAGCAGAGAATATTCTAGAACCGGGTAAACATAATCTCTGGGAGGTGAATTCCGATAGTGAATATGTGGAAGAAGCCAAGGCAGCAGACGCGACAACTGCGGCCGAGGTGCAACGATCGCGACGCCAAACCGTTTTAGCTACCTTGAATCAGTTCAAGAAATATCTTCTGACCGCAGGCTCGGCAACAGTGGTGGATGTGTTATTGTTTGCGTTTTTGACCCAGTCGGGGTGGCCCGCGATCGCCGCCCTGTGCCTGAGCTATTTGGTTGGGATTTCCGTGAATTTTAGCCTGACGCGCCGGTTTGTTTTTAAGGTTTATTGGGACAATTGGCTCCTGCAATACCTCATTTTTATGACCGTGGCGCTCAATGGTTTGCTCGCCAACTTGGGGTTGTTACAAATTTTGCTCAATGAGGTGCAACTCAATGCCTTGCTCGCCCGTTGTATCAGTGCGGCGGCGATCGCGGTCTTGAGCTTTTTGGGGCATAAGTTTTATTCCTTTGCGCTGCGATCGCCCCGGCCCTTCGATCACCCTCGTTATCCATTGGATCACTACAGCGATGTTTAGCCCTAGTGGAGCCCCAGACCTCGCCGGGGTAGGCACGGGGGCACTACCCCTACAAAATTCATTGGCAAGATTCTATTGCACCTTTTTAGCTGTGCCACGGCACTAGCGTGGGCTATCCTTTGCACAAAAGTCGTTACAATCCTTGTGATGCAAGGCTTTGAGGAATCAATTGCAGACGAAAAAAGCTGGCTTTTAGCCTGCTTGAGCTATGATTGCTCGACTGAGCGGAGTCGAACATCCATGGGGTTGAGAGCTTGGCGGATTATGGGACTGACCCGCAAATCCTGTGAGCCGAGGGCTAAACCCCAAGGCTCAGAGCGAAAACCTGCTCAAGCAGGTTCAAACCCTGCAAATAAATATGCTGCAATCGTCTATTAAAGCCCTTGTACTGATTGAGATCGGGCAATTTCTGTCTAATGGATAGCTAGCATGAGGGATCCACTCAGGGAGTGTCATCCATTTTTTCTTACACGCTGATGAAGACAATCTTTGATTCGCTGGGCTCACCAGATGTTCAGGCTCATGCTGAAATTCTTGTATCACATATCGACAATTTTGGGGTTGGCGAGCACAAAAAATGTATGTTACGTTGTTACGAACTAAAAAATGAAAGTCACATCCAGAGGCAATTGTCAGCATCGGAAATCGGTATCGATTGATACTGAAAGGATGGATTAATACTCAAAGATTGGATTGAGATTGGCTGTAGAGCCAAAGGTTTGTATTCCCCACATAACAGTGTAAATCTGACATGAGCCCGACGCAAAAGAGTATCGTTAAAGAGCGCCGTGAATATAATACCTGGGTTGCCAATGAAACGTTAGAAGACTACTCACTCCGCTACGCGCCGCGATCGTTTCGGAGGTGGTCAGAGTTTTTGGTTGCCAGTACAGCCTTAGGTGGCATGTCGTTTTTGGCATTGGAGGCGATCGGGGCCTCGTTGATCATTAGTTATGGGTTTACCAATGCTTTTTGGGCGATCGTCACGGTTGGTCTGATTATCTTTTTAGCCGGACTGCCGATTACCTACTACGCAGCCAAGTACAACATTGATATGGACTTGCTAACCCGAGGCGCAGGGTTTGGCTATATTGGCTCAACGATCACTTCGCTTATCTATGCCTCTTTTACGTTTATTTTCTTTGCCCTAGAAGCGGCAATTATGGCCCAGGCCCTGAAGCTATATTTTGGTTTGCCCCTGGCAGCGGGCTATATTGTTTGTTCCGTGATCATCATTCCGCTGGTTTTTTATGGTGTGACCCTCATCAACCAGCTCCAGCTCTGGACACAGCCAATCTGGTTGTTTTTGATGATTTCACCCTATGGGTTTGTCCTCTATAAAGAGCCCGATTCTCTCCACAACTGGATGCACTTCGCTGGCGATGCTGTGGGTGACAAGGGGTTTAGCCCTTTACTCTTTGGCATGGCTGCAACCGTATCGTTCTCTTTGATTGCACAACTGGGTGAACAAGTGGATTATCTGCGCTTCTTGCCCGAGCAAACCGCAGAAAACCGCTGGCGTTGGTGGTTGGCAGTGTTACTGGCCGGCCCGGGCTGGATTATCTTGGGAGTTGTTAAGCAATTGGGTGGGTCGTTTTTGGCTTCCCTGGCGATCGCCCACGGTGCTGAAATCAAGGCCGCCAAGGAGCCCGTGCAAATGTATCTTGCTGGGTTCGCTGATATGTTTGCCAACCCAGAAGTGGTACTCACAATTGGCATTCTCTTTGTGGTTGTCTCGCAAATCAAAATCAACGTTACCAATGCCTATGCTGGGTCGCTAGCTTGGTCTAATTTCTTCTCGCGACTGACCCATTCCCATCCGGGGCGGGTGGTTTGGCTAGTGTTTAATATTGCGATCGCCCTCGTCTTAATGGAGTTGGGCGTTTTTGAAACCCTGCAAGGCGTCTTGGGCTTATATTCCAATGTAGCCATTGCTTGGATCGGCGCTTTAGTGGCTGATCTGGTCGTTAATAAACCCCTTGGGTTAAGCCCCAGTTACATTGAGTTTAAACGGGCATATCTGTACAACATTAATCCAGTGGGCTTCGGTGCGATGGCGATCGCCTCCGTCATTTCGATTTTGGCTTTTCTCGGGATATTTGGGATGTATCCTCAAGCCTATGCCCCCTTCCTCGCCCTCGGGATTGCCTTTGTGCTCTCGCCCTTAATTGCCTGGCTCACCCAGGGTAAATATTACATTGCCCGGCCGAATCCCCTCCAAGCCCAAATTAGTTTAAATCCATACAGCTTAACGTCACTCATTACCTGCTCCATTTGTGAGCAAGATTATGAGCCTGCCGATACCGCCCATTGTCCAGTTTATGATGGCTATATTTGCTCTCTCTGTTGCACCCTTGAAGCCCATTGTCACGATCGCTGCAAAGAAACAACATCTACAACAGAATCGATTGTTTGGATTGCAGCACTCAAAGAAATTTGGCAGCAAAAACTCTCCCCCCAACTCAATAGCCGTTTGGTTCGCTTTTTGGGCATTTTCTTCCTATCATCAGGTGTCGTTGGTTCTGCCCTCGGGTTTGCCTTCTACTTTGCCCAAGAGCAACTGGCCCAACTTCCAGACGCTCAAATTTCAGTCGTTTTCGAACTCTTACTCACCTTCTTCACCATCATTCTGGTCTTCTGTGGTATGACCTCTTGGTGGTTTGTTCTAAGTGAAGAAAGCCGAGAACTGGCCGAAGTGGAACTGGATCGGCAAAATGACCAACTGCAAGGGGAAATTGCTAAACGTCAACAGGCTCAATTGGCCCTTGAACATTTAACCCATGAGCTGGAGATGCGGGTGGAGCAACGCACTGCCGAACTTGTGCAAGCTCTAGAGACCTTGCAGACAGCGCAATCTAAGCTGGTACAAACCGAGAAAATGTCCAGTTTAGGTCAACTGGTTGCGGGCGTTGCCCATGAGATCAATAATCCCGTGAATTTCATCCATGGCAATATCACCCATGCCACGAACTACGTCAACGACTTGCTGAAGCTGATTCAAGCCTATGAAGCGATTGTTGCATCTAAACCACCACGGATTGAGGAAATTGAAGAAGAAATCGACTTGGACTTTTTGCGGGAAGACTTGACGAAGCTCCTCGCCTCGATGCAGGTTGGCACCGATCGCATTCGTGAGATTGTCTTGTCCTTACGGGTCTTCTCGCGGGTCGATGAATCAGCGTTTAAACTTGTTGATATTCATGAGGGCATCGATAGCACATTGTTGATCCTCAGCAATCGGCTCAAAGCAACGTCCGAGCGCCCAGCGATCGAGGTGATCCGCGACTACGGTGACTTACCGCCCGTTGAATGTTATGCCGGACAGTTGAACCAAGTCTTCATGAACTTGTTTGCCAATGCCCTAGATGCCTTTGAAGAAGCGAATCAAGGTCGCAGTTACCCAGATTTAACGGTCTATCCCAACCAAATTAAAGTTGAAACTCGCCAAATTCAGGAGCAGTGGATCTCTATTGCCATTGCTGACAATGGCATGGGTATTCCTGAGCCCATTCGCGCCAAGTTGTTTGACGCGTTCTTTACCACCAAAGATGTGGGCAAAGGAACAGGGCTGGGCCTTTCGATTAGCCAGCAAATTGTGGTGGAAAAACATGGCGGTCATATCCGTTGCATCTCGGAACCGGGCGAGGGGACAACCTTTGTGATTGAGATTCCCATTCGTCAAAACCGGGACGCCTCTACAGGAGTAGTGCTCAGGGGTGAGTCTCGAATTTGAGCCTACCCAGCATTTTTTCGGGGTGCAGACCCTTGGGATCGGGCATTAGAGAGCAAGATCGCTCATTCCTTCAACCACGGTCTATCCTTTGATTTGCTCGCGTCCCCCTTGCCCGATCGCACCCGTTCGCTACAATATTCTCGTTACAATGGCTTAATGAATTTGCCTAAGCTGTCTCTTCGTTACCCTGTAATTTGCGATGTCCACTGACGTTCTTGAAAGACCCACTCTTACTCCGGAGCGCTCCACCACACGCAAACCTGCGCCGCGCTACCGGGTGCTGCTGCACAACGATGACTTCAACCCCATGGAGCACGTAGTGCAAGCCCTGATGCATACCGTCCCCAGCTTGACCCAGCCCCAAGCGGTCAACATCATGATGGAAGCCCATAACAGCGGGGTTGCGCTGGTGATTACCTGCGCCCTGGAACCCGCTGAGTTTTATTGTGAAACCCTCAAGGGTCATGGCTTAACCAGTACGATCGAACCGGACGAGTGAGAAGCTGATCGCCGCGATCGCCTCAACTTGAAATGCCTTGCCTTGAAATGTCTTGCCTTGAAACAGTTGGAACTACAACGCCTTGCCACCACCCCAGCCCCCCTGCGGCTGGGGTGTTTTGTGCTGGCCCTCGCCCTACTCTGGCTACCGCTTGCCCTCCCCCTCTATCTGTTACTGCGGTCTGATCCGAACTTGACCAGCATTCTAACCATGGCGCTGCTGGGGGTGCTGTTCATTGGTCTGTTGCGCAGTTGGGGGCAGCGGGTGTATGGCTATCGTCGGCCCTTTCGGCATTACGGTCTGGTGCTCTCGATGCAAAATTTTCAGGAATTGGGCATCGGCCTGGGGTTGGGTTTGGGTTTGGTGTTTGCCCTCTTTGCAACGATCGCCCGCTTGGGGTGGGCCGCATGGCAGCCGAGCCCTCAGCTCTGGCGCTGGGTTGCGGAAGGCAGCTTGACGGCGATCGCCGTCGGCTTAGGGGAAGAACTCTGCTTCCGGGGCTGGCTACTGGATGAGCTTGAACGGGACTACAGCGCGGCGATCGCCCTCTGGGTCAATAGCTGCGTCTTTGCGCTGCTGCACTTTATTAAGCCCTGGTCGGAGGTCTTGCGCACGTTCCCGCAGTTTCCAGGATTGGTGATTTTGGGGCTGATCTTGGTCTGGGCTAAACGTCGCTGCCGTTACCGTTTGGGGTCGGCGATCGGGCTCCATGCCGGGCTGGTCTGGGGCTATTACATCATCAATGTGGGGGATATGATTACGGTGACTGGCGTTGTGCCGGACTGGGTTACAGGCGTCGATCGCAATCCCTTGGCGGGGATCATGGGCATTGGCTTCTTACTGCTGTTGGCGCTCGGGGTAAGGGGACAAATAAAGGATGAGGGATGAATAAGGAAGGATGAATCGGTTGGCGGGTTGGAAAATGAAGCTGCCTTCTGCCTGCTCCGCACGGGCAAAGCCCTACATCCTTCTGCCTTTAATCAACTCGGCAACCAAACATAAAACGCACTGCCCTGGCCCAGGGTGCTCTCCACCCAGATTTTGCCGTCGTGGTGCTCCACAATTTCCTTGCAGATCGCCAGGCCTAAACCTGTGCCGCCCTTTTCGCGGGAGTCGGAGGCATCTACCTGCTGAAAGCGACCAAAAATGCTCTCCAGGTTACTGGTGGGAATACCGCGCCCGCGATCGCGCACCGCAAACTGCACCGTTGACCTGGCCATCGCGTCCACCTCAACGACAACAGTTTGACCAGGCTCGGAGAACTTGATTGCATTACTGATCAAATTGATCAAAATCCGAACGACCTGGTCACCATCGGCCCAGAACCATAATGGGGCTGGCAAGGGGCATAATTCATCGGTCTGTGGGGGCGGAATCTGCGCAACTCCCTGCTGACCGGCTCGGAGCTGAAGGCTAACCTGCCGATCAACCGCAGCGGACTCTAGGGCCTGGGCTGCCTGGAGCATCAAATCCACCGCATTCACATCCGTTTTAGCTAAGGTCAACTGCCCGGCGGCAATCCGCTCTAAATCGAGAATGTCATCGAGTAGCCGGGCCAGGCGTTGGCTATTGTTGACCGCAATCTCAATCATGCTTTGTCCCTGGGGGGAGAAACTGCCCAGCTTGCCCGTGGCTAGCAACCCCAGAGCGCCACGAATGGAGGTGAGGGGGGTGCGCAATTCGTGGCTGGCGATCGAGAGGAACTCATCTTTCATTTGCTCCACCTGTTTGCGCTCGGTGATATCCATCAGGGAGATGAGATAACCGGGCTGCTCCTGCCAATAAATTTCGCCCGAGCGCATTTCCACTGTCCGGGAGGTGCCGCCTTGGGCCGACAGGATCGAGAGTTCGTTTTGCTCCTGGCCAACGGGTATGCCCAGGTTAAAACCCATTAGCTCTTGGGCATTGCGGCCAAACAACGCGAGGGCGGCGGGGTTGGCAAACTGAATTTCGCCATACAGGTTACAAATCACAATGCCATAGGCACTGTTCTGGATGATGCGCTGCAACTGGTCTTGGCTAGAACTCAAGGCCTGCTGGGCTCGGCGACGCTCTAGTACCTCTTGCTGGAGTTCTTGGGTGCGCTCGGCGACCCGATCTTCGAGGTTATCGAGTAACTGCGCTTGGGCCAGAGCAATGCCAATTTGATCGGCTAAGGAGAGGAGCAGTTCAATTTCGTCGGCGCTCCAGGCATGGGGCGCGCCACAGTAATGCACCATGAGTCCCCCCCAGAAGGTCTGCTGCACGTAAATGGGCACAACGATTTGAGCGCGAATTTGATGTTGGGCATAAAACGCCGCCGCCTCAGGGGAGCGGGAGGACACAGTTTGCGTATCGTCGATCGCCAGAAACTTGTGGGTTTCAAAGTCGGCTGCGGTGACGAAAGCTATCATCTGACGTCGGTCAAGGGGTTCTCCTCCTGAGCAATGGGCCTCTTGAACGAGCAGGTTGGTTCCGGCTACATCGGCTTGCATGAGGGCTACGCGATCGGCTTCCAGTAAATCTTGGAGTTCCTGCACCACCGTGGAGACGATTTCCTCAATCTCTAGGGACTGCCGGACTTTAAGTGTGAGTTCTGAGAGCAGTTGCGATCGCTCGTAGGCCTGCTGGAGGCGCTGTTCCATGCGCACGCGATCGCTGATGTCAATGCCCACCGTGACCGCTGACGTATTGTTGTTATATTTCTGCCCCACAACCAAGTAGCTCTGGGGCTCACCCTGGACGGGGGTGGTGATCACTTCGGAGTAGGTCTTGCGATCGGCCTGGGCAAAGAGCGACTGCAAGAAGGCACGAAAGGTCGTATTCGGGTTGAGAAACCCCAAGGGTTGCCCGACAAAGTCCTCGGGCGGCAACTGATGGAGTTGGGCCAGTTTGCGGTTCACGCCGAGATAATAAAATTCTGGCTCGGGTGGGTTATCGGGGGCGTCCAAAATTCCCAACCAGGAAACAAATCCCGGTACTGCATCGATCACGGTTTGGAGCTGCTCCTTGGCTTGGTTGAGGGCCTGTTCCGATCGCTTCTGCTCCGTGATATCGTGGGCAATTCCTAAAATCTGAGTGAGTTGCCCGGTTTCATCAAACAACGGCACATAGGTCACTAAAAAGGTCATGCGACCCTGCTTTGGAGTTCGAATGCTGCATTCCCTGCGTTGAATTTCCCCGGTTTGGACGGTTTGTTCGAGTAGCGGCAGGTAGGTCTGATGCATCTGGGCTGACAACAGCTCTAGATCCGACTTGCCCAAGATCGCCGCCTCAGGCAGCTCCATCAGTCGCAACACCTGCTGGTTGACAAATTGATAGCGCAGTTGCGGGTCATAAATGACAAACAAGTCTGGTAGATTGTCCACCGCCACCTGAAAGCGTAGCTCAGACCGTTCCCACAGGGCTTGAGCGCGACGCCGTTCGTTGATTTCACGCTGGAGATCTGCATTGGCCATCTGGAGTTCGGCGGTGCGCTTGACCACCCGCTGCTCTAGTTCAGTGGCCAGATGCTCCACGGCTTGCTGGGCCTGGACGCGATCGCTGATATCGCGGGCCACCCACAGCACCGTTTCGGCCGAGAGCAATGAAATATTCGCCGAGAACCACAGGTTGCCCCTATCTGTGAGCAACTGGTATTCCCAGGTTTGGGGCTGTTGGGTTTGTAAGACTGTGGCGATCGCGTCTTGAGCAGACGCTGGCATCGTTGTGTCAAAAATATGCTTGAACGTTGCTGCAATGACTTCCGGGGCAGCAGCAACCGTTTGGGCATAGCGCGTGGGCATCACTCGAATATCCTGGTGTGCGAGTGTGATGGATAGGACAAGATCCGTCATGGCTTCAAAAACACGGCGCAGCTCCTGTTCATTGCGCTGTAACTTCTGCTCATTGGCCTTGGTTTCACTAATATCCCGCGCCACCCAAACCACGGTTTCTGGAGTTAAGGGTGAGAGTCGGGCATCGAGCCAGGTTTTGCCGTTCGTCGCTAACCGTTGATATTGAATTTGCTGCGTCTGCTGTTGATCGAGGGTGGTGGCAATGGCGTCCTGGAGCGCAGCCACGTCAGAGGGTTCGACAATATCTGCGAGTCGGCTGTGGAGCAGTTCTTGTTCTGAAGCCAGTTCGTGGGTTGCTTGGGTGGGGGCAACCTGGAGGCAGCGGCCTTGGCGATCGCGGATGACAACCAAGTCAGTCATGGCGGTGAAAATGGCCCGCAGTTGTCGTTCCGAGGCCTGCAGCGCCGCTTGGGCTCGCTGATAGTTCAAGTGGTGGCGCACCCGCGCGAGCACTTCCAAACGATGAAACGGTTTCGCAATATAGTCCACCCCGCCGATCTCAAAGGCACGGACTTTATGTTCTGGCTCGGTCAGCGCCGTAATAAAAATAATGGGAATACCCGCCGTGGCCGGGTTAGCCTTGAGTTGGGTACAAAGCTCAAAACCATCCATGCCCGGCATCATCACATCGAGCAAAATTAAGTCAGGGGCTTGCTTTTCCAGGGTAGCGATCGCCCGCTGGGCATTCCGCGCCAACCGCACCCGATAACCGTCCGTTGCTAGGATGCCCTGGATCACCTGTAAGTTCGCCAGCGTATCATCCACCACCAAAATCTCTCTGGCCGGGGACAGATTGGAAAATGTTGATTGATCCAAGACGGACATAGACATAACCAATAGCAAGACGGGGCGCTCAAGCAGCCGAGATTAATAAATTGGCGTTAGCATCTTCTAGGCGAAGAAGCATCAGTCAGGCGATGATCGTTTCGCTAATGGGGTTGTTGCGCCAAGGGAAATGGGGGAAATGGAAATTTGCTGGCCAGAACAATTCCCAAGATTTTCACAACTGTTGTGTAAACTCGGGTTTAGCCCGACTATAGTAAGGCTTTCACCGCTGAATCCGGTCGTACGGAAGAGCCGCATTTTTGGTACTCTCCTCTGCTCAAACTTGAATTCTATGAATTCTCAATCTTCTAATCTACCGTCTTATCCTGAACACAATCCGGATACCAGCCCGGTAGCAACAGAAATTCATGCAGAAATCAGCCATGAGTTGCGCACCCCCCTCACCTCCATTCGCGGTGCTCTGGGGCTGCTCTTGAGCGGTAAAATTGCGCCCGAAACACCCCAAGGCCAAAACCTCCTCAAAATTGCTGCCGACAACACCGATCGCCTGCTGCGCCTCACCACCTCCCTGGAAGAAGACCGCAACACCGTCGGTAACTTACTCTCCAACGATGCCCTCGAGCGCCTGCGCCTGGAGAATGATCTCTTTAACGCCTGGAAGCAGCGCGAATTTGTCGTCTTCTATCAGCCGATTGTGTCCACTCAAGCGCAGCAGATTCGGGGGTTTGAAACCCTCATTCGTTGGCAACACCCCCGCCAAGGACTCATTTCACCCGCGATCTTTATCCCCATTGCCGAACAAACCCATTTAATCCACGACATCGGCCTGTGGGTCTTTGAGCAAGCCTGCGCCCAACTCCAGATCTGGCAACAGCAATTTCCGGGAGAGCGCCCCCTAACCTTGAGTGTGAACCTCTCGCCGCTCCAACTTCTGCACCCCAACTTAGCGGAAGAATTTCTGACCCGGTTTCGGCGGTATGATCTCGCTCCCGAGAGCCTCTGTGTGGAAATTACTGAGAGTACGGTGATTGAGAACCCCCTCGCGATCGCCACTGTCCAAGCCCTAAAAAATGCGGGACTCAAAATCTACCTCGATGATTTTGGCACGGGCTATTCCTGCCTGGCCCGGCTGCACCAGTTCCCGGTCGATGTTCTCAAAATCGATCGCTTCTTTGTTTGTCAGCAGCAATGGGACATGATTAAAGGCATTCTTCAGCTTGCCCTGAGCCTGGGTCTGGAGGTCATTACCGAAGGGGTCGAAACCGATGAAGACCTGGCCCAAATGAAGCAGCTCAACTGCCCCTCTTTCCAAGGCTTCTGGTTCTCGCGTCCCCTGCCTCAGGCGTCAGCGACCCAGCTCTTGAATGCCGCTCAGGTTTGAACGATCTACGTGTTTTTCCTTAGGGCAGGTAAATACACCGTGGGTGCAGTTGTTGTTGCTGCTGCCACCGGAACGGCTGCGATGGCAGCCGTCAAGACAATGGGGTCGCGCATTACGTGGGCGAGCAATCCCCGCTAGCCAAGGTGTTCAGCTTCCAGGGAATATCCTGATCTCCTGCATCCTGGCGATACATTTTGCCGACCAGCGATCGCTCAAGCTGGGCTCAAAATCCTTGGCCCGTAGCGGTTTTCCGGATCAGAATCACCGGGAGACTGTCCCCGCACATCATCATGACTCCGTAATAATATGGAACTCTGAGCAAGATTCTCCTATTTTGCAACGAAGTGTACCTAGACGAATACGGATAATTAAGGTAGATTAGGGAAAAGTTGCGTATTTTTACCAGGGACACATCATGCAAGGGCGAAATGCTTACCTAACGGATCAGTTCTATAATCTCTATTCAAACGGCTTGGAAACCGGCCAGCTCACAGCGCAAGATTGGCAGATTGTCGAAACCGTCATCAACGATCACCAGCGCAGCGAAGAGCAGCAAGAGATGATTCAGCGCCTGCTCTACTGCGTGAATAAGGGGCGCATCACGATTCAGGGGGTAGGAAACCCCCTCAACGCGGTGCGTCCGCTCACTCAACAGCGATACCGTAAGAACGTTTAGGGCGTGTCATCAATTAAACTCAGAAGCCTTATGGGACAAGGGATTGAACGCCCGACCTAACAAACAAGCAAAGGGGCTGTAAGCCAGTCCCCGTCAGAGTTTGCAATCTAAATAATGACAGCCCCTAGGGCGCTCTATTCAGCTCAGAATTGCGGTGGGGTAGGATTGTCTCTATCCCTCGGAACATCAGGGTAGGGCCCTGCCTGTCAATAGCTAGCATGATACGCTGAAGGTTTGATTGCCGCTATTGGAGTTTCCCCCCATGACCCCGCCCCGTAAACCGCGATCGGACGATGACGTCAAAACCACGATCGTCGATGTTGATCCAGCGACCCTGTTATGGATCGTCGTGGCGTTGCTGTTCATCCCCTTAGTGGCGACGGGTCTGTTTGCCCATTAGGAACTTGATGATCAAGTATGGTGGCCATGCAATACCTAATAATATTGAGCATAGCCATGAATCCGGGGGTGGAGCTTGTCGGCAACGGGTTGCCCGTCATTAAGATGCTCTTGCACAATGCGAGGCACATCCTCCGGTGTGAGGCGCACGTACCAGGTCTCATCTGGCAAGATGCGCACACTCGGGCCAAGGTTGCATTGGCCATGGCAACCCGTCGCTTCTACCACCACATCAGGCGGCAGATCACTGGCGTAAAAGGCATCGAGAACCGCCTCACTATCGCGGCTCAGACAAGTACAGTTCTGGCACACTAAAACTCGGCGGGGTTGAGGATCAGTCATCGTTACAGATTTCCTCGTTACAGATTCTCGGTTATTGAATGTTGCTGCTCACAGGCCCCAATGCTGACCCATTCGCTCTGACCATCCCGCCAAAACTCTTTCTTCCAGATCGGGGCATGGTGTTTGAGGGTATCGATCGCATATTGACAAGCCGCAAAGGCCTCGGCTCGATGGGGGGTTCCTACTGCTACCAACACCGAAATCTCACCAATCCTCAACCGACCCACCCGATGCTGAATCACGACCCGGTTCACATCCGGCCAGCGGCCACGAATCTGGCTGGCAATATTCTCAAACACCCGCAGCGCCATCGGCTCATAGGCCTGATATTCCAAGCATTCAACCGCCCGACCATCGGTTTGCCCCCGCACCGTGCCACTCATGACCACCACCGCACCATTGGCTGGCTCATCCGCTTGGGCATAGACTTCGGCCAGCGATAAGGGCGCCAAGGTAATGCCAAAGCGGTCGCGCTCATTGACGCTGGATTGGGCGGGCTGGGGAAGCGTTGGGGAAGGCAAACTGAGCTGAACCTGCAAGGAATGGATAAACTTCTTTTACACTTATATATAACTATAGCCAGTGACTGGAGCGAATGAGGGGTTAGCCATGCCCGCGATGCCCGATCGCTACGAATTTATCCGTAACCTCGAACAGCCCGTTTCCCACAACGGTCGCTCTACGCTGGCGAAAGATACCATTACAGACCATCTGGTCGTCATCAAAACCTTCCACTGCACGGATGAGCGACAACGAGAAAACTGGTTGGGACAATACCAAGCCCTCTTGCAGCGCCTCCAAGCCATCAAAAGCACCCAGATTGTTAAATACCTCCATACCCAGAAAAATCAGGACGGTTTTTATTTAGTCCGGGACTACATTCCCCACCCGGCCCTGGACCAACTGCCCAATGCCTCCTATCCAGAGATTCAACGCATTGCCAGCAAGGTGCTCCATACCTTGACCCATCTCCGTCGGCGCGATCAGGGCTATATTCACGCCAACCTCAAGCCCTCCAATGTCTTTATTGATGACCAGGGTACGACCCAACTCACCGACTTTGGTCTGTTGAGTCGTGATCTTCCCGCCTCACCGATCCAAGATCTCAAGGATCTCGCGCTAACGCTGATTAGCCTCTTCCAACCCCAGCCCTTCACCCAACTGCAAGCTGCCGCTGCCACCGGTATTGCACCGGAACTCACCCAGCATCCCCTCATTCCGCCTGGATTTAGCGAATGGCTACACCATCTGTTGAATTTGAACGGCCAGGATACAAGCTACTCATTAGCCCAAGCCCAGAGTGATTTACAGGGCTTAGTCGTTGCCACTCCGATCGCCTCGAAAACGCAGCGACGCCGACGCTGGCCCGGCAGGCAGCTCCTCTCCGGTTTACGGAGGCAATTACCGTTAGCCTTGCCCAGTACGCCCACTTGGCTGCGTCCTATGCCCAACCCAAACAACAAAGATTGGCTCTTAATGCCCGTGGGTGAACCGGAATGGACGGAAGCCGACTTCCAAGATCTTCTGACCGAACTCGGAGAAGCCGGTTACGGCTGGCTAGACCCCGAAGAAGTCCGACGTCGCCTAGAACTGCTCAAGCAGCAGCAACGTCTTCTCTAGCAGTCCTGAGGCTTTGTCAAAATCGTGAAACCCAGTATTAACAGTAGTTGTGTTGGGTTTTGCTCCGCTCAACCCAACCTACAATTTATAGCGGTATTCAACTGGATTAAGTACACGGTTGAAGGCGGAATGCTTTTGATGAGCAAGTTGTCCTGTACTTGAGTGATCTGTACACCGCTATAGCAACGATAGTGCTGGTTAGGACAGTTTAGAAAGCTACAATCCCCTGCTGGTGGGCATTGCCCACCCTACGCGATGTTCTAACGATGTTTCTTCCTTGCTAGATAGGTTGGCGCTGCATTAGGCCAACAGTTGGTTGATTTCACTCACCCATTGCCGTCGTTCTTGGTGCTCAAGCGCCAGAATCTCATCCCGAGACCAATGGAAATGCAATGCCAAATACGCTACCTCTTGGTACAGTTGCGCCAAGGGGTAGCGAATTATTCCCCCGAGCGGTCTGCCTCGACGCCTGTCTCACGGTTGATCTGGTTATAAAGCTGCTGGAGATAGAGCGAATCGATGACAAATAGCGCTTCGAGCATCTCCGGTGAGACTTGGGTCTGGTTCCCCAATTGAGTAATCACTCGGGAGAGCAAGACTAAAACACCATAGTAGGGATTGGTCATGACCTTGGGATGCCGTTGCACGGCAAACTCATCGAGCCCTGTTGCCAGGCGCATCACGCCCTGGCGTTGGAGTTGCCCCTCCGAGTCAAGCCAGCCCTTCGGGAGGGTAAAAGAATGTTCTCGAATCATGGTGTTGATATCAAATTTGAATGGTGCGCACCAATATCGATCATTCGTAATCGCTAAAACTGAGGTGTGATGGGCATTGCCCACCCTACGCAATTACGCCTCGTCGTCTTCCAATTCATTGATCTGACGATAGAAATTCTGAAGATAGTTCAAATCGGTGGCAAACAACTCTTCAATGACAGTCGGGCCAATTTGATCCAATGCCCCCAATTGGGTGATCACGCGGGCGAGGATAATCACGGTGGCATAGGCCGGATTAGACTTAACCCTTGGGTCACGCATGGGCACAATTTCGTCCATGGCTCGCGCCAATCGCATGACTCCTTTTTGGTGTAGATTGCCTTCGGCATCCACATATCCCTTGGGCAGGGTAAACTCAAATTCGGTTTGTATCATGCTGTTTTTCTCGGGCGTGTCATCAATGAACCTCAGCAGCTTTGCGGGACAACCTACAGGATCACAAGGGCTTCAGGCGATTGCTGTTTTTTTGTCCTGTACCCAGCAAGCGATTATATATCTGCCCAAAGTAGATCAGCTCGGGACTGTAACGGCTACTCTGACTAAATTTCAGAATCTATAGCAAGGCTCGACTCAGTTAGAACATTTTTCAGAAGCTGAAACCCTCTCCTGGTGGGCAATGCCCACCCTACGCGATGTCCTAAACGCCAATATCGCTGTTATATTTTCCCCCCTAATCCGCAGCAATCTCATTACCCTTCGTATCAACTCGATAAAACTCATCCACAGACAATTCCAGTTCTTCAATCATCAAGTCACTACCAGCAGCACTCAAGTCACCGATGCTATAGCTGACCGGCCAAGCTCCGGTAAACTGAAACATTGCTTGGGTTGATGACCCTTGGTCATAGATTGTGATACTACCTGAGCGGTATTTTTGATCCCAATTGCCTTGCTCAATATACTTGAACCAGCGCCACAGGGCGACAGATTGGGTCAAGCCCCGTTTCAAGGTAATGCTCTCGCTCTTGACATTACCGGGGAGCTTGGTGCGCCGGATCGCACCGTAGCTACTCCCGGAACTGCCCCACTTCTGTGGCGACACCTCTGCCACCTCAATCACATCAATGGTGCGCTTAAACCCTGAGCAATCTTGAAAATAGGCATCAATTTCACCACTCTCATCAAGTTCTAACTCGATGTAAAAGCGACTATTGGCCAACACTTCTGGTAATGCCATGGAGATCCCCTCTCCTCTAGTCTATCGATCCAGTTATACCAGTTCGCAATTCGCAGTTTACAGTTCGCAGTCATCAAACCATTGCCATACATGGATTTGAGCCCAACAATCTGTAGTCAGAATTTCGTGATTTGGTATTAGGACATTGTGAACCAGCTTTATCATTGAGCAATAGCAAACATAGGGGTTGAGACAATCGACCCTCAACCCCTTAAAACCAATATCCACAATAAGGCTTTACTTGGTTCGATCCAAATGTTCATAGGCAAACTCAAGGGTCTCTTCAAAGAGAGAAGCATCTTCAGCCGAGAGCTGTGAACCTTTATAACTTACGGGAAATACGCCCTTCATCGTCCATTGGGCTGCTTCCTCACCGCCCTGATTGTAGACGGAGATAGTTCCTGTTTTGCGCTCCCCTTTGCTCTTTGAGCCGCCCCCAGCATATTCAGTGGAGTGAGACTCATAGTACCAATCGAACACTCGCTTGTCCTGTTCCGTCGATACAAAGGTAATCGTCACATTTGAGTTACTGACCCCAGTAACGGTGGATTGCACCGCACTTTTGCCATCTTTGGTAACACCGTAGGACGCATCCGAGCCTGCGAGTTCGATCGTGGAACTGATCCCGCTGATACTTTTAATAATCAGATCGTCCAGACTATCAAACGAAACATAGAACTTAGAGTTCGCCAAAATTTCATCTTTTGCCATTATCTCTTTCCTGCATCAAGCCTAATTTATGAGAAGGGATTATTTGGTGCGTTTAATGTCTTCACAGACCAGTTCGTAGGTTTCTTTGACCAGCTCACCGCCATCGGCAGAGAGATCCGAAACACTATAGCTCTTGGGCCAACCGTTGGTAATTGTCCATTCTAAAACCTCTTCATCACTGGCGTTGTAGGCAACTAGCTTGCCGCTTTTGCGGCCATCTAGCCCCTTGCCGCCACCACCTTCACTCTTGGGCACAATGCTCAAAAACCAGTTGTACCAGTCCATGTCGCCCTCAACCAGATAGACTTCAAGGGAGAAGTCTGGGTTGTTAGAAAAACCGGAGGAGGTACTCTGCCAGAGGGTTTTACCATCTTTGGTGCTGGCGATCGGCTTTTCATGACCCGCCGTTTTGCCCTCAAAGCTCATTTCTCCCACGCTTGCGACCATCTTTTCGACCATATCGCCGATTTCAATGTAGAAACGGCTGGTGGGAATGGGTTTAACATCAGTCATTGTTTGGCTCCTTCTTCGCAATACCAATAGATTTCACTCAACACAGGTCAGGAGACGTAAAGACGTAAACGGTAGATTGGGTCACGTATCACGTCTCCTGGGTTCAATTTGGAATCAACTGATTAGAATCAACTGACGCATCAGCCGCCCGGTGCCCATTGACTGACGCGGAAGATCACAAATTCAGCCGGACGGACGGGGCAAACGCCCACTTCCACATAGAGGCGTCCCATCATCATCGTCTCGTGGGTGTTGAGTTCGGCATCGCATTTCACATAGAACGAGGCGGCTGGAGAATCGCCTTGTAAGGCTCCTGCCCGCCAGAGCCCTTCTAGGAAGTTGCTCACGGTGCGGGTGACTCGTGACCAGAGGGCGGAGTCGTTGGGCTCAAACACCACCCATTGCGTGCCAATCTCAATCGATTTTTCGATGTAGCTCATCAGGCGGCGCACACTGATGTAGCGCCATTGAATATTGGTGGGATCGACCAAGGTTCGCGCACCCCAGATCAGATACCCCCGGTTGTAGTTGGCGAAGTTACGGATACAGTTGATTCCCTTGGGGTTTAGCAGTTCCTGCTCCCGCATATTGGTCTCGTAGGCCAGACCGAGCACCCCCCGAGGCGTCTCGTTAGCCGGGGCTTTGAAGATCCCCCGCGAGCCATCAACCCGACACCAGACGCCCATCATGTGACCGCAGGGCGGCACAAACACAGGACGCCCGGCATTGGCGGGATTCGCCACTTTGATCCAGGGATAATAGAGCGCACCAAACATGGAGCGGCGGTTAAAGGCGGTGAGCCAAGCATCCACATCTTGGGGTTTCTGGGTCTCGGGTAGCACCGGATCGCTGCCTTTACCCGGTTTGAGGGGCGGCGGATCGATCACTGCCATTCGGTAGGGCGGCCCAGGGAAGGAGTTCTCACAGAGACTGACCATCATTTCCATGACGCCATGGACTTGATCGATGTCTAAAATGCCTGCTTGGAACAACAGCATCAGGTCAGGGAAGGCGATCATCGCCACTTCATCCACCTCAAACATCCCCTGCATTCCGGTTTTATCGTTACGGCTGCCAGCAATGTCCCGAGCGGCGTTATCCACGGGTGAAATGTACGGGGGGGGCGCGATTTCGTGGATGCCATTACCTGGGCGGCGGGAGAGGGCCTGACCGCTAACGGAAATGTCGTTGATGTCGAGGTATTCCGATTCTTCTAATGCCGTAATCACATAGTCGGCGACTTCTTCCTCGGCATCCGGGTTCATGGTGAGGTGATCGTATGCTTCCAGAACCGTCTCGCCGAGGGCGACTTGCAGCCGGAAATATTGACCATCATCAATGGGGGGCTCGGCGTCTTCATCTTCCGGCGGCTTGGGGGTGGATTCCGTAATCACGACAGCAATGCGCTGATCACCTGGGACGATCGCCGCACCATCATCGTCTTCCTTGAGATTAAACGAGAGGGCGGGTTTGCCCCCTGCGGTCATCAGGGGCGTTGCCGTCTCTTCGGCGGGTGGCGGCGGTGTCCCCGGCAGCTTCGTGCCAATACTGGTCACCCAGCAGCGTCCGCCCCCATTGAGAAACCAGCCCTGAACCGCAAAGGGCAAATAGGGATAGTAGGTTTCGTCATCCTGTTGATATTGGGTGAACCCATCTGACCCTGGCTTGCCAAAATATTCGAGGTATTGCTCGAAGTTGGTAATCATGATGGGTTTGAAGAGTTCGGCATCACCGCGAACTTCTTCGGAATAGCCGATAAAGCCCGCGACGCTCATGCTGACCCCTTCTATGGGGCGAGAGCCACGATCGACTTCTTCGACGTATACACCAGGTGCAAAATAATCTAGGGCCATGGGGGGCGCTCCTCCAGCGGGGCTGATTCAGATGGGCGGGGGATGACAAGCAGGATGCCTCTCATCAAGATAGACGATCTTGAGGGAATTCCTGTCAAGATGGTGAGTTAATGCCAGCAGGCGAAACAATCCTATCAGGGCACTCTTTTTGAGGATACTTTGATGGGTTGGATTGGCAACCGTTACGCCAACATTCTTAACTTCAGGGTGAGCTATTGATGCCATCACTCAGGAATCCTAGAGACTCAAGCTTGCCCTCAAGACCACTTTCGGAGGCACGAGCGTTCATCAGCGTGAACTTAACGAAAAACGTCTTGCCCCATCTAGGTTTTAAGCTCTGGCTAAACATCCGGTGGCAGGCTGGAAGCCTGCGCTACGGTTGTATCGTCCTAACCCGTCACGTTTCTGCGGACACCAGCATTTCAGTTGGGGTCTGGTCAAGCCTAGTTTGCTCCATCTGACCCGGAGCAACTTTGGTCAATTGCACCGCACAGGCCTTGAGTTCCGGCTGAAGAGAACTGGGACAGGCTTCGGGGTGGGTGAGGGCATTGGCTTCGGCGTTTTCGGCCCAGAGGGAGCCCCAATGCATGGGGACAAAGACCAAACCCGGTGTAATCTTTGAGGTCACTTGCACCTTGAACTGGGCCTGGCCGCGCCGCGATCGCACCATCAACCAATCGCCTTCACTCACCCCCAACCGTTCCGCATCGCGTAGATGAATTTCAATAAAGGGTTCCGGATGCATTTTGGTGATTTTTTCAATCCGGCCGGTGCGGGTTTGAGTATGCCAATGGCCGTAAAGCCTTCCCACCGTGAGCACAAAGGGATAGTCCGCATCGGCAGGTTCGGCCAGTCCCCCAGAGTCGATCGCCGCAAAGATCGCCCGACCATCGGGGGTATGAAATTGCCCATCGGTGTAGAGGCGCTGACCGTGTTGGTGGAGTTGGGGCGTACCTTGGGGGCAGGGCCATTGCGCGGGGCCATCGGTGTGGAGGCGATCGTGGCTCAGGGCCGACATATCGCAGGGTCGCCCCGCCGTCAGGGCCACAAACTCGTCATAGACCTCCGCCGCATTCTGCCAGGCAAACTGCGCCTCAAAGCCCAAGCATTGCCCGATCGCCGCCATAATTTCCCAGTCCGCGCGGGCTTCCCCTGGTTGCGAACGGAAAGCAGGACAGAGCGTTACTACTCGTTCGGAGTTGGTCATCACCCCGGTCTTCTCCCCCCATTGGGCCGCGGGCAGCAGCACATGGGCATAGGCGGCGGTTTCGGTGGGATAGTAAGCCTCTTGGTAGACCGTAAAGGGCGATCGCCGCAGCGCCGCTTGAGTACGTTTAATATCCGGCATACTCACAGCGGGGTTGGTGGCGGCGATCCAAAGCACCTTGACCGACTGGTCTTCGAGCCCGGTGATCATCGACCAAGCATCCCGCCCCGGTTCCGGGGAGATGCTGCCAGCGGGGACTTGCCAGGCCGCCTCCACCGCCGCCCGATGCTCCGGATTTTTCACCAGGCGATAGCCGGGCAGAATATGAGCCAGCCCCCCCGCTTCCCGGCCGCCCATGGCATTGGGCTGACCCGTTAGGGAAAAGGGGCCAGAACCGGGCTTGCCGATCGTTCCGGTCATCAGGTGCAAATTAATAATGGTGCGTACCTTAGCCGTTCCTTCTGAGGACTGATTGACGCCCATGGACCAGAGCGAGAGCACCCGCTGCGATCGCCCCCAAAACTTAGCCGCCTTGTAGAGATCCGCTAGGGGAATACCACAGCGTCGCGCCACCTTTTCGGGGGGATACTTTTGCAGGAGTTGGGTGTAGGTGGCAAAGCCGCGCGTATGCTCCTCAATGAAATAGGTATTGAGCGTGCCCCACTTGAGTAGCAGATGGGCGATGCCGTGGAGCAGCACTAGGTCTGTGCCGGGGCGGATCGCCAGGTGCAGATCGGCAGGCTCGGCGGTGGGCGTTTTCCGCGGGTCAACGACAATTAGCTTGACACGGCGCTTGCGTTTATGGTGCTTAATGAAGCGATTGAAGGCGATCGGGTGACATTCAGCCATATTCGCCCCGATGATGAAGGCACAATCGGTGGCTTCAAGGTCGTCGTAGCAGCAGGGCGGGCCATCGGCACCGAAGCTCTGGATGTAGCCCGCCACCGCCGAGGACATACAGAGCCGTGAGTTGGCATCAAAGTTATTCGTGCCGAGACAGCCCTTGAGCAGTTTTTGGGCAGTGTAATAGTCTTCCGTTTGCAACTGCCCGGAGCCGTACATACAAATAGAGTCGGGGCCGTGGCGATCGCGGGCGGCTTGGATTTTTTCGGCGACACGATCAAGAGCGACCTCCCAACTGACGCGACGGAAGGGGTCATCCAGCCTGTCGCGTAGCATCGGGTATTTGAGGCGATCGCGATCCAACGACTCAGCAATCGTTGCCCCCTTGACACAGACCTTACCTTGGCTGGAGGGATGGTCGCGATCGCCCCGCACTCGCCAAATGGGGTTGCCCTGACTATCCCGGTGCGTTGCCCGACCGGGCAGGGCGGGGGGCTGCACCTCTAGGCCACAGCCCACGCCGCAGTAGGGACAGAGGGTTTTGGTTGTCTCGGTCATCTTCAAATCCCTGAACAAACGGCGTTTTGAATGGGTGGGGAAGGGCTGCAAACCACTGGTGTGAACTTAATCGTGAAACCCTTTATTCACAAGGCTGCTGGGGCGGCC
>JBMYQW010000017.1:0-23714 GCA_049601735.1 Spirulinaceae cyanobacterium | reverse complement strand
AGTTCAGTTCTTGATGCACAATAAATGAGTCAGGACTAAAATTCCATTTACGATAGTAAAATTCCATAAAAAACAGAACAAGTACTATGTAAAAAACGCCCCAAAATCTTGGGTTCACCAAAAAACGTCCGACCATTTCTCTAGTTTTTTTACACCTAAATTCTCTTCGATACCAGTATAAACCCTGATTGACTGACAAAAGATCAGTCGGGGTAGTAGGAAAACGAGCAAAGCTGGAACTCAAGGCGGTGAGAGCGTTGCAGATGCTGAGGTCGAGAAGCCATAGCCGGTTCAGGGTCAGAATTAGAAAAGAAAGCAACCCGGCGAATTAAACGCCAGCCCTGAAAGAGAGCCGAGCGAACCCACTCAAGACCAATACGAAAATAGCTATTGCCGCGAAACCAATGGGGGTCAACCCAGCGACGCTTGCCCGATTGAACCACCTCAAGACCCTGAGCCGAAACGAGGACTGACTCCCACTTTTTCCTGAGCTCATACATCTCAATCAGGGCAAGCTCTTCAGCCTTCTCCTTTCACTCTTTTGTCAGTCAATCAGTCATCCCCTCCGAGCGTCATCAAGCTGTTGGCAAGGACACAGGGAAGACGAGCTACATTGAGCGCTTCAACAACACCTTGCGTCAACGAGTTTCTCGTCTGGTTCGCAAAACGCTCTCGTTTTCTAAGAAGCTCGAAAACCATATCGGTGCTATTTGGCTCTTTGTTCATCACTACAACGCTTCTCTGGCTATTTGAGCTCTATCCTTACTTTTGGTGGACTACCATTTACAGTATCAGCAAAACTTAGAACGAGCGGGTGTAGCAGTCATTGGAAATACAATGCTGAACCCAGACTTCAAAGAGTTTGTTCAATTACTCAACGATAATGGTATCCGCCTGCAAACCGATGTTGGCTCCTCGCTCATCCTCACTAGCTGGATTATCCGCAGATTCCTCGGTCCTGGTCTGTAGCCACATCCCCTCGGCGACCGAATCCGCCAATCTGGGGTTCAATAGAAAACCTCAAAATTCAACATCTTCATACACCTCTGCCAGGGTGAGATCGAGTTGGATGCTCGCTAACTTGAAGTTGGGTTGGTTAGGGGTGTAGTTTTCGTAGCGCCACCAGGGATGGGCTTGGCGACGGTAGATTTCAAACCGTTGGATTTTGCTACGGATGAGCACATATTCTTGGAGGCTAGGAAGCGTTTGATAGTCGTTGAATTTATCGCCGCGATCGAATGCCTCGGTGCTCTCAGAGAGGACTTCAATAATGAGTTTGGGATAGCGTTTATAGGTGGGCGTGATGCGATCGCGGGGGTCGCAAGTCACGAGGAGATCGGGATAATAAAACCGATTGCGTTCTTCGAGGCGGGCTTTGATATCGGCGAAATAGACCCGGTAGTCTGTGCCCCGCAGATGGGGGCGAATCAGGGTGCTGAGATTAAGAGCAATAATGTTGTGACGGTCGTTTGTCCCCGCCATTGCATAGATGTCACCATCAATATATTCATGCTTGATGGGGCTGTTAGCTTCAAACGCGAGATATTCTTCCGGCGTCAGGGTTTGGTGTTCGGTGAGGGCGATCATCGTTGCAGTATTTCGTACCCGCTAGGGAGATTTCGCTGATTTCGCTGGGGATTTGCATCCTTAACAATGCCTAAACAGGGCTTCAGTCTCGTTCTATTTTAAGCGATCGCCCTTTTCTCCCATGGCCCAGCCCAAAACCAGGGCTCTCCCGCACCTGATAAAATTGCTCAATTGATTCTGTATTCCCTCCCCCCAACCCCATGCAGCCCACCGACGCCAATAAATTCACCGAACAAGCCTGGGATGCGATCGTCCAGTCCCAAGAGGTCGCCCGGCGCAACGGCAACCAGCAGCTAGAGGTAGAACACACGATCGCGGCGCTGCTAGAGAAAGAGGAGAGCCTGATCCATCGGATTTTAGAGAAAGCCGGCGTAGACGCCACCCGCTTTGAGCAGCAGCTTGACCAGTTTGCCAAGCGTCAGCCCCGCTTCCCCTACGTGGAGCAGCTTTACCTGGGGCGGGCCTTAGATGTGATGCTCGATCGCGCCGAAGCCGTGCGCGAGAGCTGGGGGGATAAATACATTTCCGTGGAGCATATCTTGCTGGGGTTTGCCGAAGATGTGCGCATTGGGCGTAAGCTGTTTCGCTCCTTCAACCTCGACCCCCAAGATATTGAAGCGGCGATCAAAGCGGTGCGGGGCGCGAAGAAAGTCACGGAGCAAAACCCCGAGGAGCAGTACGAATCCCTAGAGAAATTTGGCATTGATCTCACCGCCGATGCTCGCGCGGGCAAGCTCGACCCGGTGATTGGTCGGGACGAGGAGATTCGCGGTGTTGTGCAGGTGCTCTCCCGCCGCTCCAAAAATAACCCGGTGTTGATTGGCGAACCGGGTGTGGGCAAGACGGCGATCGCCGAAGGTCTGGCCCAACGCATCGTCAACGGTGATGTACCCGAGTCGCTGAAGAACCGTCAGTTGATTTCTCTCGATATGGGCAGCCTGATCGCTGGGGCGAAATATCGCGGTGAATTTGAAGATCGCCTGCGAGCGGTGTTGCGGGAAGTGACCCATGCCGATGGCGGCGTGATCCTCTTCATTGACGAACTCCACACGGTCGTGGGCACGGGCTCCAGCCAGGGCACGATGGATGCCAGCAACTTACTCAAACCGATGTTGGCACGAGGCGAACTGCGCTGCATCGGCACGACGACCCTCGATGAATACCGCAATAATATTGAAAAAGACCCCGCCCTCGCCCGACGCTTCCAGCAGGTGTATGTGCGGCAGCCCAGCGTGGAGGATACGATCTCGATTCTGCGCGGCTTGAAGGAGCGTTATGAAGTGCATCATGGCGTCAAGATTATCGACTCGGCCCTGGTGGCGGCGGCGACGATGTCTGACCGTTATATTAGCGATCGCTTCTTGCCCGACAAAGCCATTGATCTCGTCGATGAGGCCGCCTCGCGCCTGAAGATGGAGATCACCTCCAAGCCGATTGAACTGGAAACCATTGAGCGGCGGATCATGCAACTCCAGATGGAAGAACTCTCACTCAAGGGCGATGTAGCGGCTCAGGAACGGTGCGATCGCATCCATGCAGAAATCACGGGTCTCAAAACCAAGCGCACCAAGCTCACCGAACAATGGGACGCCGAAAAGCACATCCTGGACGAGATCAACACCATGAAAGCCCAGGAAGAAAAGCTGCGGATGCAGGTGGAACGGGCCCTGCGCGACCTGGATCAAGACCAAGCCTATCAACTCAAGTTTGAGCGGGAAAAACTCCAGCAAGAGCGCGAAGCCCGCGAAGCCGAATTTCTCGATCAGCAGACCCAGGGCCAGGCGCTGCTGCGGGAGCAAGTCACCGAAGGGGATATTGCCAACGTGGTGGCCCGCTGGACGGGCATCCCGGTGAATCGCTTGATGGCCTCGGAAAAGCAGAAGCTGCTACAACTGGAAGGCCAGCTTCATGAGCGGGTGATTGGTCAAGATGAAGCGGTTTCGGCAGTGGCGGCGGCGATCCGGCGGGCGCGGGCGGGCATGAAAGACCCCGGACGGCCGATCGGTTCCTTTCTCTTCATGGGCCCCACGGGTGTGGGTAAAACCGAACTGGCGCGGGCGTTGGCGCAACTCCTCTTCGATAGCGAAGAGGCGATGGTACGCCTGGATATGTCGGAATATATGGAGAAGCACATGGCCGTGCGCCTAGTCGGTGCGCCCCCTGGCTACGTGGGCTACGAGGAGGGCGGTCAGCTCACGGAGGCGATTCGGCGGCGACCCTATTCCGTGGTGCTACTAGACGAAGTGGAGAAAGCCCACCGGGATGTGTTCAATATCCTGTTGCAAATCCTCGACGATGGGCGAATCACTGATTCCCAAGGGCGAGTCGTGGACTTCCGCAACACGATTATTGTCATGACCAGCAACATCGGCAGCCAGATGATTCTGGGCGATTTGGCGCGATCGGCTCAGTCCCAACCATCAACCTCCCCCCTCCAGACATCCACGATCAAACAGTCTCTCGAACGCCGCCTACGTCAGAAAATCGGTCAGCTCCTCGATGCCCAACGGGCTTCGCTGGAAACGATCAGCACAGAATTTAAGGGCGATGTTACTCCCGTTGAAGCGAAGGCAGTGCTTCAAGACATCCTGGACGCCTTTTTGCCCCAGCCTGTGCCCCAGCCTGGAACTCAAGCTGCATCCGGGCCCACGACTGAGCCGCCGCAATTTTCGGGCAAAAATATGGAAGAAATGCTCCTGGGCTATTTCCGACCAGAGTTTTTAAATCGTATCGACGAGCGGATTGTTTTCCAACCCTTGCAGCGGGAAGATCTGCGCCAGATTGTCAGCATTCAACTGAAGCGGATTCATCGCCTCTTGGCGGAGCAACAGATCGAGATTGAACTCACTGATGCGGCACAGGATTACCTGGTCGAGGCGGGTTACGACCCGGTGTATGGGGCGCGACCATTAAAGCGGGCGATCCAACGGGAGTTGGAGAATCCGATCGCCACCCAAATTCTCGAAAGTACCTTCACGGAGGGCGATACGATCCTCGTCGATGCCAACGAGCACGGGTTGATGTTTACACGGGGCGAGCGTCAGGATGATGCTCCGGTGGAAGCCGAGCCCGTAAAAACAACGCCTGTCCAAGCGGAGCCTGTAAAGGCAGAACGAACCCCGGAACCCGAGCCGGAGCCCGCAACAGTGGTCACGGAAACGATTTCAGAAACCACCACTGAAGCTGAAGTTGCGTCGGTTGAATTGGTCGAAACACCCATCTTGAAAGATCCGAAACCGGTAAATCCGACTTGGGATGATGTTGATGAGTTGTTGTAGTAGAGAGTCCTTTGAGGTGTTCAGTCTTCGTCCACCTAATGATGCTTTAAACTGGCGAGTCTTGAGACAAAACATAATTACTAATATACAGGGACATACTGTCTAATATGGAACTGGTCTTTTAGCGAGTGATGAAGCCGACAAGCCTTGCTAGGTAAAGGTTTTGCAAAAATACGGAAGCAGACCAAAAAGCCTGATGTATGTGGGTTTCAGTTCAATTATCACTCTTTAAGAGTCCAGTGCCTAGAAGCCCGTCTTTCCTATTCGGGCGTGTCATCAATTAACCTCAGCAGCCTGATGAAACAACCGTTATCAATCGCCCAGCAAAACGATTAGGAACCCGCAGCCGAAGCCTCAACGGTCGCCAACAGCGCCAAGGTCTGCTGATAGCCGGCAAAATTGCCCTGGATGCGGAACAGCTCCGCCGCCCGTTCGAGGTCTTGCAGCGCCAAGGCGTGATCGCCCTGCTGAAAATAAGCCAAGCCCCGGCCACCGTAGGCTGCCGCTAGGGTGTCATTCTGTGCTAGAGCGGTGGTGAAGTCGGCGATCGCTGCCCCGTATTGCCCCTGCTCTGTGTAAGTAATGCCCCGCTGGTAATAGGCATCCGCCAGCGTTGGATCAAGGTTGAGAGCTTGGTCAAACGCCGCTAACGCCGCGGCCTGCTCTCCCTGTTCCAGATAGATCTGGCCCCGTGCCAGATAAGACGTGGCATCACTGGGCATGAGCGCCAGCGCCGTTGCCAAATTCTCTAGCGCCGCCTCCAGATTGCCCAAGGCGACCCACGCCTGGCTCTGCTCTCGGTAGGCCGTAACTCGATCGGCGGTGTCCACGTCCCTGCGCCGTAGCACCTCGGCAAAGTCGCTCACTGCGCCGAGGAAATCTCCGGCAATCATTTTTTCTTGACCGCGTACCAGCAGTTCAGGGGTTGCTAGATCCGGCAGCGGTTCAAGATCCTCAATGAGCGATCGCGCCTCCGCATAGGTATCTTGATCACCCTGAGCCTGGGCGAGAGCTGCCCCCCGCTCAAAATCTGCCAGGGCCAGAGCAATGTTGCCGACCACCCGATGCACATAGCCCCGATTGAAATAGACCACCGGGACGCTGTCATCCAATTCAAGGGCGCGATCGAAATCCTCTAGGGCCCCCGCATATTGCCGGAGCCAAAACCGGGATGTGCCGCGATGGATGTAGGCTTCGGTATTGGCCGGCTCCAGGCGAATCACTTGGGAATAGTCGGCGATCGCACCGGGGTAATCTTCCATATTGATCCGAATCAAGCCCCGCGCCTGATAAGCCTTTGCATTATCTGGGCTGGTCTCGATCGCCACATCCAGCGCCTCAAGCATGATCGGGTCGTAATGGGCTAGCACCGGATTGAAGCGAGCGGTACTAGTCCAGAGGCAACTGGCGGCTAACAGGGCAGTGAGCAGTTTGACCGAAAACTTGACCGACCGTTTGACCCAACCGGGCTGACCCCAATGCTCGCGCTGCTGCGGCTGAGGCGTTAACAATCCAACTTGGTGGGCAATATCTCGGCGATTTACGTTGTGGGATTTGCGTTCGACAAAGTTCATGCAGATTCTGTGCTGGCAGGCGGGACGCCTGCGCTACGGTCAGATCTTTCAGGACTTTCGTAGCGCGGGTATCTTGCCCGCCACTATTTATGAATAGAAGTTAACTGGTCTAAAAAGCAATGCAGTCCTGACCCCCCGAGCGCCTAACTATGCTGGCTCCCATCGGGCATCGTTGCGCCCGTGAGTTTCGCGCCGGTGAGCTTGACCATGACGCGCCCGCCCTGCGCCATGATCGCATTGCTGAGATCTGCGCCGCTGAGATCTGCGCCGCTAAAATCCGCACCGATCAGGTTTGCCCCGCCGAGGTTGGCATTGCGCAGGTTAGCCTGAAGCAGATTCGCTCGGAACAGATTCGCCTGCTTGAGATTCGCGCCTTCAAGATTAATGCCGTGCAAGAAGCCATCTTTCAGGTTAGCCCCCATCAGGTTAGCCCCGGTCAGGTCGCGGCCCGCTAGGTCACGCTCGCGCAGGTCAGCTCCGCGCAGATCGGCCCCGCGTAGATCAGAGCCATAGGGGCGATGGTAGCGGCTGTAGCTGGCGCTGGGGCCGCTGGAACTGGTTTGGCGCGGCTCGCTGTAGGGTGAATGGGGCGCGTGATAGCGGGACTCGCTATAGCGGGAACCGCTTTGACCGGAATGACTTTGACCGGAATGACCTTGACTGGAACTGCCTTGACTAGAACTACGCTGACTCGCACTTCGCTGGCTAGAGTGGCCATAGCTGCCATAGCCGTAGGATGACTCGCCACGAGCCGACGAATAATGATGCTGGGACGCCGTCTGAGGAGGGCGACTTGGCGGACGCTGGGGGGGATGATACGACGGGCGCGAATAGCGACTGGCTGTGGTGTTCGCGGTGGGACGCTGACGCACCTGCTGCCGGAGCATATCGCGCGCATGATTAATCGCTTTAATCTTTTCGTCAGCTTTGGCCAGCAGCCGGGGGTTGTCATCGGGCAGGCGATCGGGATGCCAGACAAAGGCCAAGTCCTTATAGGCTTGGTTGATTTCGTCGAGCGACGCGCCGGGTTCAAGACCCAGAACGCTGTAGTACTCGTTGAGCGAAGTCATCATAAGCAATGAGGGCGGGTGATCACATTGTTTTGGAACCCCTGGAGGACAAGCAATAACAAGCCCGACCCAAGAAGTTGATGAGAAACTGTAAAGCCGTTATGGCAACACGGTGCAGTCTAACGAATGAGAGAGTGCCTCGGCCAGCGCGTCCCTAGCCCTAGGGTAAGGCGATCGCTCGGAGGTGTACCTAAATCAGCGTAATCTCTTCCAAAAGTTGCTGCATCTTCCGCCGCTTTTAGTACATATAACTTGACATTTGCTTGGGATCAGGCGCGAAGGCCAACCAAAGGGGAAACTGCAACAGGTCAAGACTGATGAACTCCTCGGTTTCGTCCATAACGATCAGAGGGAGTTGCTTTTGCTCGACAAGGCGATCGGCCTTCTGGGCCAGGGCTTCGGGTGATTCAAACAGGGTAATACCCCGCGTCGGGCCGTAGTCGCTGCGGGAGATGCCGAGGCAGTCCTGGAGCCCCCGCCGCCATTCACCGAGGCGTTCGGGTGTGTTGGCCAGCACGAGAATATTGACTCGTTCACCGTAAAGACGTCGCAAAATCGAAATGGCTGCCGAGGCAATCAGGATATTTTGTAGACGGCTGCCGAGTGATCGCACCGTGCCGCGACCGCCCTGCTTAAAGAACCATTGCTGCACTCGATCAGCATGAATCGGCTCAAACGTGCGGCGCAACTGCCAGGGCGGGCCGTAATAGTCCGGGGCATTGCGATATTCTTCCAGCATCGCCTTGACCTGACGCCGCTGCTCCTGAAAGCGTTGCTTGGCAAACTGGGGCGTGAGCGTTTCGGGCTTGGGGGTCGGTTGCGATCGTTGGGGGGGCGGAGCCGCCACACGGGCCGAAGGCAAATCCATCTGTTCGGCGGCGGTGGTGAGATCCTGCAAACTGCCCACTAAATAGTCTTTAAATCCCTGAAGCCGGATGGCAATGTCTTCCGAAGTACCCAGGAAGGTCTGCTGCATCTGAGCAATGACGCGATCGCGCCGTTTTTCCAGTTTGGCGATATCCGCTTCGAGTTGACGCTTATGCTCACTTAGGGTTTGGAGCGAGTCCATCACCAGTTCATAGACGCCCTTACCATGGTCGGCCAGGAGGGTTTGGCGCTGGGCTTTCAGGTCGGCGATTTCTGCCTGGAGCTGTGCCTGTTTTGTTGCGAGGACGGCAATCGCGGCTTCGCGCTCGGCGATCGCGGGATCAACGGTTGGTTCAGTCTGCTGCGCGGGGGTGGGTGGGGATTCAGTGACCGATTCAGGCGCAGCGGTCACTGTCTCAGAGTTCATCTCGCTTGCCCAGACATCGGCTTCTAACTCTGAGCTGGTATTACCTGAAACGGCATTCTCTGAAGCGGATTGAGCAGCAAACGCCGTGCCAGACTCCTGACCCAAATCGGGTAGGGGTTTGGCCCCTGTGGCGGTGAGATCTGGCAGCGGCTGTAACCCCTGAACTTCGGGGTTTTGCTCAGAATTGGGCTCGGAAAGGGGGCGATCGTCAACGTTCATAGCGGTCAGGAAACACAGCGTCAGATGTCTATCTTACCGAGGCGCGGTGCGGCCCGTGGCGGGCGAACCGTAATCTTTAGTTGAGGAGGAATTGAATGGGAGGCAGACAGGATGCGGTATTCCTGCCAGAAGGCTACCCCACCGACTCGGCTTATCCGCTCCAATTGCTGTTTCTGATCGCTTGTGGGTTTCTGCTCCTCTTGACCTTGATGTTGAAAAACTCCGGGTTTCAACCTAGACGAGGTTTAAAATAGGAAATATCGCTGGGCCATCGGCAGCACGGTGGCCGGTTCGCAGGTGAGCAGCTCCCCATCGGCCCGTACCACGTAGGTTTCTGGGTCAACCTCTATTTTCGGCCGATAGGCATTGAGCTTCATATCCTGCTTGGTGATACTGCGCGTATTGGCCACGGCAACGGGGCGTTTATTCAAGCCCAGTTGTGTAGCTAGTCCTACTTCCACAGCCGCCTGGGAGAGGAACGTCAGTGAGGTGGCGGAGAGCGCCCCGCCATAACTGGCAAACATCGGCCGCATATGAACGGGTTGGGGCGTGGGGATGCTGGCATTGGGATCGCCCATCTGAGCCCAAGCGATCGCCCCGCCCTTGATTACCAACTCTGGTTTCACGCCAAAGAAGGCCGGTTTCCAGAGACAGAGATCCGCCAACTTGCCCACTTCCACCGAGCCCACCTCATGGGCAATGCCATGGGTAATCGCTGGGTTGATCGTGTACTTGGCCACGTAACGTTTGGCGCGATGGTTGTCGTGGCGATCGCTATCTTCCGGTAATGCGCCCAACTGCACTTTCATCTTGTGGGCCGTCTGCCAGGTGCGAATCACGACCTCGCCTACTCGCCCCATGGCTTGGGAGTCGGAGGCGATCATGCTAAACGCACCCTTGTCGTGGAGAATGTCTTCGGCGGCGATCGTTTCGCGGCGAATCCGCGATTCGGCAAAAGCCACATCCTCGGGAATGCCTTTATCGAGATGGTGGCAAACCATCAGCATATCGAGGTGCTCTTCGAGGGTATTGACGGTATAGGGACGCGTGGGGTTGGTGGAGGAGGGCAACACATTGGCTTCACCACAGACCTTGATAATGTCCGGTGCATGGCCGCCCCCTGCGCCTTCGGTGTGATAAGTGTGAATCGCGCGATTTTTGAAGGCCGCGATCGTCGCCTCCACAAAGCCCGACTCGTTGAGCGTATCGGTATGGATTGCTACCTGGACATCGTGGTCATCGGCCACGCTCAGGCAGGTATCGATCGCGGCGGGCGTCGTGCCCCAGTCTTCGTGCAGCTTCAAACCAATGACGCCCGCCTGGACTTGCTCAACCAGACCCTGGGGTTGGCTGCTGTTGCCCTTGCCCAAGAAACCAAAGTTGAGGGGATAGGCTTCGATCGCCTGCAACATCCGGGCAATGTTCCAAGCGCCCGGTGTGCAGGTTGTAGCGTTGGTTCCCGTGGCTGGCCCCGTCCCACCGCCGATCATCGTTGTAACCCCGGAGGCGATCGCCGTTTCGATCTGCTGCGGACAAATGAAGTGGATATGGGCATCAATACCGCCAGCGGTGAGAATATGCCCCTCGCCCGCGATCGCTTCGGTGGCGGGGCCAATAATAATGTTCACATGATCCTGAATGTAGGGATTGCCCGCTTTGCCAATCTGGACAATCCGCCCGTCTTTAATGCCGACATCGGCTTTAACAATGCCCCACCAGTCCAGAATCAGGGCATTGGTAATCACCAAGTCCACCGCACCCTCCGCCCGCGAAATCGGCGACTGGCCCATACCATCCCGAATCACCTTGCCGCCGCCAAACTTGACCTCATCCCCGTAGGTGGTCATGTCCTGCTCCACCTCAATGATCAGTTCCGTATCGGCCAGACGAACGCGATCGCCCGTTGTCGGGCCAAAGGTTTCAGCGTAGGCGCGGCGATCCATGCGGTAGCTCATGGGCAGATCTCCTCTCGTAACAATTTCGGTAAGCAGCTCGGTAAACGGTCGGTCAGCAGGCAGACCTATTCCGGTGGGTCAAGGGATACTCTAGCATCCCAGCGTTTGGTCAAGCTCAAATTGTGATTATGTTTTAGCCGCCAAAAAAGCCTTGGCGATCGCATTTAAGGGACACTCTGACAACAGAAGATCTCCATAAAAAAACCAAGGCGATTGATCGCCTTGGCGCCATGAATTTGAGTGAATGTGAGGAGAGTTAATGCATCAGTTAGACTTACTCAGCTGCACAGGGGTCAGCAGCGCAAGGATCTTCTTCAGCGGCGCAGGGGTCAGCAGCGCAAGGATCTGCTGCACAGGGGTCAGCAGCGCAAGGATCTTCTTCCTCAGCGGCGCAGGGGTCAGCAGCGCAAGGATCTTCTTCCTCAGCGGCGCAGGGGTCAGCAGCACAAGGATCTTCTTCCTCAGCAGCGGGCTCCTCAGTGGGCTCTTCGGTCGCTGCACAGGGGTTAGCACAACCAACGGTTAGGCCTAAACCCAACGCGGCAACAGTTGCCATGGTCGCAAAGTATCTGACTTTCATTTGGTCTCTCCTTATATTTAAAAAATGAGTGAGATGGTTTCGGAAACACAAGCACATTAATACACAAAAGAAACGAGAATTGCCACGCTTAGGTGAGCATGAGATAACAATTCCAGGATTTTGTGTTGATCGCTACTATAGCAAATCGTTTCTAAACAAGACTGAGAAAACCTTAAAAAACGCATAAGAAAATATTAACGATCACTTTAGCGTTTCACAAGGTTATTTATGCGATTGCCCCTGAGTCCAGCCCCCCTTCCCCTGTTCTTTAATGCAGGATATCGAGTCAGCGACGCTTATCTTTCCGCTTCAGAGTGCCAATCCTGAAGGCGCTCCCGCACCGCGAGGGCAATTTGCACGGCGCTGGTCAGAGATTGCCCCACCTCAGCGGCCTGGCTCTCCAGTTGCAGCGCCCGGAGCGATGCAAGGTTATCGGCAAATAGGTCGGCTTGTCCCAGCAGGAGTTCGTCGATCACGTCCTGGTTCTCCCGCAAGATCCGCTCGGTTTTAAGGGCACGAATGAGATCTTGTCGAACCAGTCGCAGCGCCTGGCGGAGGTTCTGGCGGACGGTCGCGGGGAGTCCTGGATTACCGACCTGTTGGAGCTGATCACTCACGATGAGCGATCGCACGATCCGATTGAATTTCCCCACCTCTACATATAACGCCCAGGCAGCGGGTGCAGTTTCCACCAGGGGACGCGCCCCTTGCTGCGGATCAGGCTGATGCCCCAAGAGCCAGCCCGATGCAGCCAAGACGGGCACCAGCCCCAGCGTAATATCCAGTAAGGGATTCTGCAGTAGCTGACTCGCCATACTAAAGCTGCCAAAGGCCGCCACCATCGCACTGCCCCAAACCACGAGAACCGTGCGATCGCGCGGCATCTGACCAGACAGCTCGGGCAAGGCCAAACCACTCAGGCGCATAAACTCGCGATCGGAAATCAAGTAACGGTTGAGTTTCGCTGGCACAGAAAGGGGGGAATGGGGGCGTTTAACTTTATGTTAGCCATCTCTATTAATTGCTCGGGCAAACAAAAAGGCAGGTGAGACACCTGCCAATAGCTTTATAGCGGGCTGCACAAAAGCGAGGTACATGGATCCCCCTCAATCCCCCTTAAAAAGGGGGAGGTTGTGTTCTTATGTTTTCGCAAAGGGCTATAAGTTCGGCCAGTTCGGGATATTCAAGCCCGACGGTCGTCGTCTGGTTACCCAATCCGAACGCTAAACTCGAAGAATCCTCCTGTTATAGGGGCTGGACTTCCCTGCCCTGCGAGGTATTTTACTGTTAAACCTCGTCCAGTTTGAAAAGTACAGTTTTGAGGATTTCAAAATTGCGATTCCTTTTCAAGTTAATCAGATCCTGTAGGGGAGGGTTTGAAACCCTCCCGACTCGAGGTTTCAAAATAGACGGGGTTTAGTGCCTACAACTTGGACTGGGTCTGAGCCGCTGGGATCAGCCGTAGTTCCAGCGCGCCCGATAGCCCCGGTTATCGATATGGGTGAATGTACGACCGTAGCCGAGCCCACCGTTCCAATATTCCAATTGGCGCTGTACTTCTCGGGGGGAAAGACCCGCCACCACAAAATCAACCCCGTGACCTTTCATATGGGTGGAGCGGCTCGACCCCCCGATCGCCCGGTTGACAGCGGGCGGCCGATACCAACTGGTAATCGTGATTGAGCGGTTGTCAAACCGCTCACGGATCTTTTGCATCTCCTTGGCCATCCGGATGATGTTGTTGGTGATGCTCTCGTTGACGGGTAGGCGAGTGCCATTTTTGGTGGCTTCGCCCCAAGTGAAGTTGGCGCCAGGGAAGATCGGGGTGCGGGTGGTGGTTTTACCAATCCCGGCAATCCGGATCAGTTTGCCGACAGGCTGGGCGGGGGGCGGTGGATCTTTCGGCGGGGCGTAGCTCTCGATATGGAGGGTCTCCACATGACCCCCGTAAACGTACCAACTGGTGCTGTCGGCGATCGGATTCACCAGCTCAATCTTGAGGTGGATGCCCACATCACTAAAGCTCTTGACTGCCAGCTCTTGCGCCGGAACATCCACTTTCTGGTCGTCTTTGAGTTGGCTCGACTGGAGGGGCTCTTTTTTGAAGATGGTGTCGTTCGTGACCACCAACGTGCCCGCATCCACAACGGACACATGGCCCGTATAGACGTACCAGTCTTTACGACCGGCAATCTCGTTATCCAGGCTGATCTTGAAGTGACCACTTTCGGTCTCAACCGCAGCAATTCCGTATTCTCCAGCCGCAAGGGGAGCCTGCTCCAGCTCACTCAGCGTTGAGGACTGGGCGGGTTTGGTCTTTAAAAGTGTGTCTTGGGTGACGATTAGGGTAGACATTTGCAGATTCTCTTAACTTACTAACGGGGGGACTATCAATGTCATTAATCTGCTCAAACGCTAGCGCATAAAGAATTGGGCAGCTAAAAAGTTAAAGATTTCTCTGGTTTTGAGGCGGTCAGATGATCGTATACCAAGGCTTTCCCTGTCGCCTTTCGGGAGAGCATCCGATCGCTGGTTGCTCCGATGCGAAACCCTTCTTGGTTTAGCGTCATTTAGCATGAAACGACCAAGAAGGGCTTGTCAAGTTGTTATTGTTATGCTGATGCTAGAGTCTAGAAGTGAGTCAGAAAGTCGAATCCTCTAGCGAAACTCAACCTAGAGATCCCCGCCTCGGAGCGCCAGGATGAAGACTACGATCGGGCCAGCGATCATGATCAATCCCACGAACAAAAGCTGAAAAATAACCTCAAAGTTGATGCTGCTAAAACCGCTTGCCAAACCGCTCAGAAATTCCATATTTTTAACCGCGTTTCTCAACTAGATAAGAAGCTAAACAAAAATTCACAAACTATAGTACCCGAATTAGGAACCGCTGCAAAATCGATTCTCATCTCCAGCAATAAAACTATACAAAATCCCCATGCAAACCTGGCAATGTCTTCCGAACTGTGGTGCCTGCTGCCATCTTGACCCCCGCGATCGCCCCGACCTGGCCACCTACCTGACCCCAGATGAACTGGCTCATTACCTGAGCCTGGTCAGCGAATCGGGCTGGTGCATTCACTACGATGCCGAGCAGCGCCGCTGCCAAATCTACGACCAGCGGCCCCAGTTTTGTCGGGTGACGCCCCAGACCTTTGCCCAGATGTATGGCGTGAAGGCTGACGAATTCACTGATTTTGCGATTCAATGCTGTTGTGAGCAGATTGCTGGGGTTTATGGTGAGTCCAGCGACGAACTGCATCGCTATGAGACTCAGGTTGTGGAGGGGCATTCATGAATTTTGGTCAATGGCTGGGGTTTTGCTGTTTGGTCATCGCGCTGTATATCATCTGGCAAATTCATCAGTTCCTGTTGCTGATCTTCTCAGCAGTGGTCTTGGCTACCGCGCTCAACCGACTGGTGCGGCAACTGCTGCAACGGGGCATTCGCCAGCGATCGCTGGCGGTGTTGCTGACCCTGGTGCTGGTAGCGATCGCCTTGGTGCTGTTTGTTGGCCTGATTGTGCCGCCCTTTGTGGCCCAGTTCCAAAAATTGCTGGAACTGTTACCCGCTGCCTTTGCCCAGGCGCGGGGGGCGATCGTAGAACTGGAACGGTTCTCCGATTGGATTCCTGAGCCCCCCACCTGGAAAGATCTCAGCGCCCAGGTGCAACCCTTGGGAACGGTCTTTTTGCAGTTTTTCTCCAGCTCGGTGGCCACCCTCCTACAGCTATTGTTGGTGGTGGTGCTGACCCTGATGATGCTAGTGAACCCCCAGGGCTATCGCCAGGGTTTTCTCAAGCTCTTCCCCTCGTTTTATCGGCTGCGGGCGGCGGGGATTCTCGATCGCTGCGAGGTTGCCCTGGGCAGTTGGTTGCAGGGTATGGTGATCAATTGTCTCTTCATTGGTATTGGCAGTGGGGTTGGGCTCTGGCTGTTCGGCGTGGATCTGCTACTGGTTCACGCCTTGATCGCGGGGCTCCTGAACTTTATTCCCAACATCGGCCCAGTCACGAGTGCCATTTTTCCGATTATGGTGGCGGTCTTGGATGCGCCGTGGAAAGTGGTGGCGGTCTTGATCTGGTATATGGTGCTCCAAAACTTAGAAAGCTATTGGCTCTCGCCGACCGTCATGGCCAAGCAGGTCAATTTATTGCCCGCCATCACGCTCACGGCGCAAATCTTTTTTGCCCGCTCCTTTGGCCTGCTCGGGCTGATTCTGGCGCTGCCCCTGACCGTAGTGGCCAAAACCTGGCTCGAAGAGCTAGTCTTTATTGACATTCTGGATCAATGGCAAGACTGTCCGAGCTGGCTGCGGGGGGCGATCGCATCTGTTCCCCGGCCCGCTGAACCCTGTGCGCCCAGCCCCGTCATGGAGCACCCTCATTCTGAAGCGATGACATGATAAAGTGAAAGACTGTGTTTTTTATGACGTTAATCAAGATCGAGGAGGCAAGCCGTGAGCCAGCGGACCTATGGGGGAACCAAGCGCAAGCAAAAGCGTACATCCGGATTTCGCGCCCGGATGCGCACCAAGAATGGGCAGCGGGTGATTCGCGCCCGCCGCAGCAAGGGTAGACATCGGTTGGCCGTTTAGGCGTGGGTAACGGTTGGGGGATGATCGATGAATCGATCGCCTGCTGGCTGCGTAGCTCATGCGCAGAAATGAATGGGACTGCCGAAACCGTATCGACTTAAGCATTGGCGGCAGTTTCAGGCGGTCTATACTCAGGGGCGTCGCTATTCGGGGCGCTATCTCACCTTGCGCTGCTTGCCCATTAAATCGTCAACCCTTGAGTCGCCGACGGCGGCCCAGCCATCCCAAATTGGCATTGCAGTGGGTAAGCGGATCAGTAAACGGGCGGTCGTGCGCAATCGTCTTAAACGTCAACTGCGAGCCGCCCTTTACCCGCTTTTGCCGAGGCTAGTACCTAACTATTACCTCGTGATTGGCGTCAAGTCTGGCATCCTGACGTGCGAACGTGAACATTTTTTGCGAGAATTAGAACAGTTATTGACAAAGGCTGAGGTTTGGCATGGGCATTAAGGAAACGGAATTCTATGAGGGTGGCCCCCATATCGGGGATTTGATTTTGAATCTGCTGCTCGGATTCACGGTGATTTGTTTGCCGCTGACGGTGGGGGCGATCGTACGGGCTCTCTGGCTCCGTTACCGGATCACCGATCGCCGCGTTTCCGTGACTGGCGGCTGGCAAGGGCGCGATCGCACCGACATCATCTATTCTGAAATTGCCAAAATCGCCAGCGTCTCACGCGGCATCGGTCTCTGGGGTGATATTGTCTTGACCTTGCGGGATGGTAATCGTCTTGAAATGCGGGCCATCCCCCGCTATCGTGCCATCAGTGACTATATTGCCGAGCGGGCCGCCGATAAAACGGGGATTGCCCTCGAAGCCATTAAGATCTAGCTAGCATTGATCCGGCGATCGCTCATCCAGCCATCACTGATTTGCTGCGATCGCTGAGTCGTTATTTTGCCTGTCATCATGGAACTCAAGGGAATCAATCGGTCATAGCGCGATTGCGCACTGCGCACTGCTGAAGGTGATCGCTCAAAGACAATCGCTTAGACGAACTGCCTGTGGGCATTGCCCACCCTACGCAAGGGCCGAATTCAAACTGTGACTTTCATGAATTCAAGGTAAATTCCGGACTCCGTTCTTTTTTCTCCTTAGCTTAATTTACGCCGCTTTCTTCCTCAAAAACCCATGGACTTAGGTATCGGATTTATTTCCACCAACATAATGCTGCCGATCCTGGACTTTTTCCACGGGATTGTGCCCAGTTATGGCTTTGCGATCATTGCCCTGACCCTGGTGATTCGCTTTGCCGTCTTCCCCTTGAGTGCAGGCTCAATTCGGAATATGCGCCGCACGCGAATTGCCCAGCCCATGATGCAAAAGCGGATGAAGGAGGTACAGGAGCGATACAAGGACGACAAGCAAAAGCTCCAAGAAGCGATGGGAGAAATCTACAAGGAATATGGCAACCCATTAGCGGGCTGTCTGCCCCTGGTCTTTCAGTTGCCCATCCTCTGGGCCCTCTTCACCACCCTCCGGGGCTCGCCCTTCACGAACATCAACTATACCGTTGACCTCCAGATTGTCCCCACTGAGCAAGCGGCGTTGGTTCAAGCCCAGCCCTATGCCACCAAACCCCAGAACATTTACCTCACTACCGATACCCACTATTCTTTGGCGGCGACGGTTCCCAGCGGCAATACCCTCGGGGTAGATGAGAGCGTCGAAGTTCAGTTTGTCAGCCCCGAGGGCCAAACGCTGGATAGCCTAATTGAGAGCTATCCCGACACCAAGGCCCAGCCCCAATGGACAATCACGAAGGGAGAGGGCCTGGCAACGATCAATGATGATGGTGTGGTCGAGGCGATCGCCCCCGGTAACGTAACGCTCCAGGGCACAATTCCCGGTTTAGCCGCCGATGAAGGCTTCCTGTTTATCAAGGCGCTCGGACGCGTGGGCGCTCGGGGCGACGATGGCGTCATCCATTGGGATATTGTAATCATGGTGCTCTTCTTTGGGGTGAGCACCTATTTCAGCCAAAAGCTCACGGGGGGTCAGGGCCCCAAGACCGAGCAAAGTGAGCAGCAGCAGATGATCTCCAAGGTCACGCCGATTATGTTCTCAGGAATGTTTTTGGTCTTCCCGCTACCCTCGGGCGTGTTGATGTACATGGTGGTCGCCAATATTTTCCAGACGGTGCAGACCTTCATCCTGATGAAGGAGCCCCTGCCGGAAAACCTGCAAAAGCTGGTCGAAGAACAGGAAAAAGCCGAACAACGGGCGGCAAACCGTCAGGATGATCTCCCCTTCGAGCGCAAACGCAAGAAGAAGGAAAAAACCTCGGGGTAAATGAGTGAGGAAGAGCAAGTGATGTCGGTCGGGTGGGCATTGCACGAGTGCAAACTTAAGCTCGAATCCTACGCGCTGAAAACGTTTGGCCGATCAAAATCTGATGACCTTGGCAGGCGGGACGCCTGCGCTACGGTTTTTCCACGGATAGTCTGTAGCGCGGGTATTCTGCCCGCTACAGGCTACAATCCAAGCAGGATCGGCTTTTCAACGTTAAGTTCACACGGATGCTGGGCAATGCCTCCCCTACACAATGACGCTGTAGGGGAGGGTTTGAAACCCTCCTGACTCCGGGTTTGAAAATAGACGGGGTTTAGATCTTAATCAAGATGTACCTAATTGAGTCGGGTTAGCTCAAAGCAGCGGAATTAAAGTTTGTTGGTGATTGGAGAAGCGAGTGATGAATGAATTGGAAGAACGTGGTAAACAGTGGTTGGAGCAGCTCTTGAGCCTGATGCAAATGCCGGCTCCCGTCGAAGTCTCGACCGTCCCCGAAATCGATGAAGCTTGTTGGCTCAAGATTAACCCTGATGCCTTGAGCTCTGAGCAGCAGGAGCTATTACTGGGTGAGGAAGGCAAGACGATTGATGCGATGCAATATTTGGCCAACGCACTGCTCAATTTGGGTCAAGACCCCGACCAGCGCCAGCCCTACACGATCGATTTAGCCGACTATCGGTTGCAGCGTCAGACGGTCTTGAAAGAGGCAGTGGAGGCGGCGATCGCCCAAGTGCGCAGTAGTGGTCAAGAAGTCGAGATGCCACACCTTTCTTCAGCGGAACGTCGTCAAGTCCACAACCTGTTCAAGGAATACGAAGATTTGGCCACTGAGAGTCGGGGTTCGGAGCCCAATCGGCGTATTTTTGTGCGCTTGAGCCAGCCCTGAGCCCGGTCGTGGGCGCATAACTGCAAGCAGATCAGAACTCAGTTGGGGTGTTGAGGAGAAACGGATGAAACCGCTTTATATTCCACAAATTCGGCAGGCGACGGATGCTCGCATTGAACTCGATGTGGATCAGACCATCCCCGGGCTAGAGACCCTAACGCCCGTGCGGGGAGAGATGGCAGTGAGCCATCATCTAAGCTATCTCGATGTCAGGGCGACGGTGGAGACGATCGCCACCCTGGTCTGTCATCGTTGCCTGAAGCATTACAACCATCGGCTGCAAGTCGATATTCAAGAACTCATTTGGCTGGATGAGCCAGTCCCTGAAGAAGAACGTACCGATTTGCACAATGGAGACTTCAGTGAAACCCTCTCCCCCCAGGGCTATTTTGACCCGATTAACTGGCTCTACGAACAACTGAGTCTGGCGACCCCTCTACAGCAAATCTGCGGCGACAGTTGCGCAGGCATGGCGGCCGACCTGAGCCAGACTGAGCCCCAACCAGACAGCCGTTGGGCGGGGCTCGCGGCGCTCCGGCAACAGCTTGAGCCCAATGAAGAAATTCGGAACGAGGAGATGACCAAGGAGACGAGCGGATGAGCTTTGCCCAAGAATTTGACCTCTTGTTGCGGGCTTGCTACCCCTTGCTCTACATCGCCACCCCCGAGGAAGAGCGTCTGGAAGCAGAGGTGCGGCGGTTGGCCGAGCCGGGTAATCGCCGGGGCGTCTACGTCTGGGATTTTGTTGAGGGCTATCAGGATAACCCCAACAATGCGGGCGTGGGGCGGCGTAACCCGTTGCAGGCCTTGGAGTTTATTGAAAAACTGCCCAGCAATACCGCCGGGGTTTTTCTGCTGCGGGACTTCCAGCGGTTCTTAGACGATATCTCGATCGCCCGCAAACTGCGGAATCTGGCGCGATCGCTCAAGGCTCAACCCAAAAACATTCTCATCGTTGCGCCGGACTTGATCATTCCCTCGGAACTGGCGGAAGTGATCACGGTGGTGGACTTCCCGTTACCGACGCCAGCCGAGTTGCGCCAGGAAATCCAGCGCCTCTTGGCCCAGAGTCCCCTCGTGCCCGAGCTACTGGCAGAACTGGTTCGGGCTGCCCAAGGGCTCTCGCTGGAGCGCGTGCGGCGGGTGCTCACAAGGGCGATCGCCCAGCATGGCAGCATTCAAGCGGAGGATGTGGAACTGGTGCTGACGGAGAAGCAACAGTCGATTCGTCAGACCCAAATCCTAGATTTTTACCCCACCCAAGCCCAAATCTCCGATATCGGTGGCCTGGATAACCTCAAAGACTGGCTGATCCGGCGGGGCGGGGCCTTTAGCGATCGCGCCCGCGAGTACGGCTTGCCCTACCCCCGAGGGCTGTTGCTCGTGGGCATTCAGGGCACGGGGAAATCCTTGACGGCGAAGGCGATCGCCCACCATTGGCATTTGCCTCTGCTGCGGCTGGATGTGGGTCGCCTGTTTAGTAGCCTGGTGGGCGAGTCGGAATCGCGCACCCGGCAAATGGTGAATTTGGCGGAGGCCCTAGCGCCCTGCGTCCTCTGGATCGATGAGATTGACAAAGCCTTTGGTGGTATGGAGAGTCAAGGAGATTCGGGCACCACTAGCCGTGTCTTTGGCACATTTATCACCTGGCTGGCCGAAAAGACCTCGCCCGTCTTTGTGGTGGCAACGGCCAACAATATCCAGCGTCTCCCCCCCGAGATGCTGCGCAAGGGCCGTTTTGATGAGATTTTCTTTGTGGGCCTGCCCTCGCAGACGGAGCGGGAGGCGATTTTCCACGTCCATTTGTCTCGGCTCCGTCCCCAGACGCTCCGTAACTATGACCTCAAGCGGCTGGCCTACGAAACCCCAGACTTTTCGGGGGCAGAAATTGAGCAGACCCTAATCGAGGCGATGCATATCGGCTTTAGCCAGAACCGGGACTTCACCACCGATGATGTGCTCTCGGCTGCCAGCCAGATTATTCCTCTGGCCCGCACTGCCCAGGAGCAGATTCAGTTTTTGCAAGATTGGGCCGCTAGCGGCAAGGCCAGGCTCGCCTCGCGGGGGAACCCGTTGGGGGAGCGATCGCTTTAACCCTGCAAAATTATCGCTGCTGCTACTGCCACACCTGCTCCAACGTTGCTACAAACGTCGGGTAAGAAATTGCCGCCGCCTCCGCCCGATGGATTGTGGTTGCACCCTGGGCATTGAGCGCCGCGATCGCCAGACTCATGGCAATGCGATGATCGGTGTAGCTATCGAGTTCTGCCCCTTTGAGTGCATTACCGCCCGTAATTTCCAGTCCATCCGGTCGCTCCGTCACCTTGACCCCCAGACGTTCGAGGGCGCTGGCCATCACGGCCAGGCGATCGCTCTCCTTCACACGCAGCTCGGCGGCATCTTGGATCACCGTTGTGCCCTCAGCGCAGGCCGCCGCCACCGCCAAGATCGGAATCTCGTCAATTAGGCGGGGGATCAGGTCGCCTGCGATCGTGCAAGCCTTGAGCGGCCCCGATCGCACCCGCAGATCCGCCACGGGCTCTCCGGTCACGAGGCGCTCATGCTCCCGTTGAATATCTGCCCCCATCAAGTCCAGGGCTTCGAGTACGCCCGTCCGAGTGGGATTAACGCCGACATTTTCAATCAGCAACTCCGAGCCGGGCGTAATCGCCGCCGCCACCAGCCAGAAGGCCGCCGAGCTGATATCGCCCGGTACGATCACGGTCTGGCCCTGGAGTGGCCCCGCCTGACCCGTCACCGTCACCCGCCGCGCTTCGGGGTTCGTTTCTAACTCGGCACCGAAGGCTTTGAGCATTCGTTCGCTGTGGTCGCGAGACAGGGCGGGCTCGATCACAGTGGTTTGCCCCTCGGCCGAGAGCCCGGCGAGCAAAATGCAGGATTTGACTTGGGCGGAGGCGATCGGCGAGTGATAGGTAAATCCTTTAAGTAGCTGACCCTGCACCGCCAGTGGCGCGAGGGTATTGCCCTGACGACCCCAAATCTGCGCACCCATTGCCCCTAAGGGATTGATCACCCGAGACATGGGGCGCGATCGCAACGAAGCATCCCCCGTAACGCAAAACAGCCGCCCCGGATGGGAGGCGAGGAGCCCCAGCATCAGTCGCATTGTGGTGCCAGAGTTGCCCGCATCGAGCACCCCACCGGGTTCGAGTAAGTTGCCCAGCCCAATGCCTACGACGGTGACTTTTTCGCTGTTCAGGGGCGAGATCTGCGCACCCATTGCCGTGAAACAGGCGGCGGTGCTGCGCGGGTCTTCGCCGAGGAGCAGACCGTGGATCGTGGTCGTGCCTTGGGCGATCGCCCCCAGCATTAGCGCCCGGTGCGAGATCGATTTATCCCCCGGAACCTGGATCGTGCCGCGTAGGGCAGTGGCCTCGGCATCGGGAATGATAACCAGATCTTGATGACTTTGGTTGGCTTGCAGAGCGATCGTGGGCATGGGGGAATCCGGGCGTTGGGCAATCTGATTGTACGGAGGTGGGGGAGCGAGGGCAATGCTGTGCGGTTGTCGCCCTACCGACAGACAACGCCCGACTTGCCGCCTTCGAGGCAAGTCGGGATTTTGACGTTTGAGTTAAAAAAACTGCAACGCTACACATTACAGATATTTTTCTACAGCGAATGCATAAAAGTCCATAATTGAGCCAGAAGTAAGGGTAGGGGGTCAGCCACCTGAGTCCCCCTATTTTTACTGGACTGTCTTGATTTTTGCTGCAACTGGTCATGGTTAAACTGCCCCAAGCCCCCTCTCTGCTGCTCTCAATGCTGGTGTTTTTCTGCGCCTCAACACCAGCGATCGCTCAATTCAACCCCAATAAACCCCTTAAACCCGAACTCACCCCAACTCCGCTCAACGCCAATGCAACTCCCCGCGCTGGCGGCTGCTCACCCGGCATTCCCGGTTGCCCCCATACCTTCCGCTGCGCCAACGGTTTGCCCGGTTGCCCGGATCAGTCCCCGGACGATATACGCGGCATTGTACGCAGTATGGACTGGACTTGGTCGCAGCCGGACGCGATTCCCTATGTGCTCAGTCCCCGACGGACGCTGTTGCTCACGCCCCAGCCGCTGTTGCGCTGGCATCCAGTGGCGGAGGCTGATCATTATCAGGTGACGGTGCTTGATGAAGTCACGGGAGCAGTGGTCTGGGAGACCTCTGAGCCGATCGCCGCCACAGAAGTCACCTATCCTGGCCCAGCCCTAGAGGCGGGGCGGGAATATTATCTCGAAGTCCGAGCCTATCGGGCGGGGTCAGATATTGCGATCGCCACCTCCCAAGACGACCCCCACGCCGCTACGTTTGCGGTTCTTGAGACCAGTCAACAACAGGAACTTCAATCCGCCGCCCAAGCCATCACCGA
>JBMYQW010000016.1:0-23817 GCA_049601735.1 Spirulinaceae cyanobacterium | reverse complement strand
GCAAAAAGAGCCATTTGTCCAGCGGGGTTGCGAGTTCCGGGAGCGTCTTCTTGAATTTGGGCAGCTCGATGTAAATAAAGTGCAATTTGTCATAGAACACCTGACAGTTTTGGTCTTTGAGTTGCACCGTATGAATCAGTTCCGCGTCGTCTTTGTGATCGGCAAAGACAAAATCGAGCACACCCACGGTATAGACTGCATCCAGCTTAAAATTCCACGGCCCCTTCTGGGCCTGCTCCTGAATGGGAAACGTGGCATAGTAGACGCTGCGATCCTTGAAGTAGTCTTGTCTAGCCTTCTGGATCTCCACAATAAACCGTTGACCGGCTTGATCTTGGCAGTAGACATCAAACACCGCCTTGCGATCGCGGATCGTGCTGCCCCAATTCTCCGGGTTCTTGAAGGTCAGATCCTGGATTTGATGCTGTTCGGGGAGGAGGGTATTGAGGAAGGCGATCGCCAACTGCTTGTTGGCCTCAGAGCCAAACACCCGCTTGAAGCCAAAGTCAGTCAGGAGATTAATGTAGCGATCGGGAATAGAGAGCGGCATGACCCGTCAAAAAAACAGTTCGCCAAGACAGTTGGATAGCCCTATTTTAGAGAAATTTCCCTTGACCCGACCCCAGATGACCCGCCCTAAAACCGATAATTCAGACTGTAGAGTTGAGGCGTTGCCTGATTGAAACTCCCCGAGCTAAAGGTCGCCGTATCGCTACCGCCGCGAACGGCTGTGCCGTAGCGGGCCGTGAACAGGTCAATGAAGGTATCTCGCCCCTCAATATCACAGGTCAGTGCATCCGCCGCTTGGGTGCGGTAATGGGTGGGAATGACCAGTTTGGGGTTAAGGGCGTCCACGGCTGCCATGGCTTCCTGGGCATCGTAGGCTTTGGGGCCACCGCCGACCGGAATGAGCAGCAGATCGGGACGGCTCAGGGAAATTTTCTCGCTAGCCGTAATCGGCCCCGCCGCGCCGCCCAGATGCACGATGTTCACCCCGCCCTGCTGCCAGCGCCAGACCACGTTAAAGCCGAAGCGAGACCCACCGACGCGATCGTGGGCCACATTCACGCCTTCAAACCGCCAGCCATCGACATTGTACGAACCCGCTTCAAAAAGAATGCGGGGGTTGCCCGGCAGTTGCTCGGGGTAGCCCTCATCAAACAAGCGACTGCTAATGAGCACAAAATCTGCTGACACCTGCGGCGCACGATAACCCGCGGTACAGCCAATCTGGCGAAAGGGGTTGACCAAGATGCGCCGTCCGCCCCCAGTGAACAGGAAGCAGGTATGGCCGAGCGTCTTGACCGTAACCGAGCTGCCCGTCTGGGCGGCGAGGGGCTGAAGAACGGATTGCGCCACGCCACTACCAACGGTTGTGAGCGCACCGACACCGAGATAACGTAAAAATTGACTGCGATTCATGCTGCTTGCGGGTGAAATGACAAGGAATTGAGAAAATTGCGCAAAATAACTTTGCCGCATTCCGTTAAGACACTCTCCGGATGAAATTGTACGCCTTGGAGGTGCGGATAGTCTCGATGCCGCAGTCCCATGATCAGATCGTCGACCCAGGCCGTGACTTCCAAAGTCTCAGGCAGGTTCTGGCGCTCGACAATCAAACTATGATAGCGGGTTGCGGGGAAGGGGTTGGGCAGGCCTGTGAAGAGCCCTGTCCCCTGATGCTCAATATCTGAGACCTTGCCATGCATTAGCGTCGGGGCAAGAATGACTTTGCCACCAAAGGCTTGGCCCAAACTCTGATGACCCAAACAGACACCCAAAATCGGGGTCGTGGGCCCCAAGAGGGTGAATAGCTCCAGCGAAATGCCGGCCGTCTCGGGCCGGCCAGGGCCGGGGGAGATGACAATGCCTGCGGGTTGGAGCGATCGCACCTCGGCAGGGGTAATTTGATCGTTGCGATAGACCCGGATTTCGGCAATGCCAGGGTAATGGGGAGCCAGTTCACCCAGGTATTGCACCAGGTTATAGGTGAAGCTGTCGTAGTTATCGATGACGAGAAGCACGGCAGTTGAAGAATGGATGAGGTTAACGCAGCAGGGACTGAACCAGGAATAAGAGGGGGGGAATCAAGATGAGACTGGCGATAAACACGGCGGCGATCGCCGCCACCAAAACCGCACCTGCTGCACAGTCCTTCGCGATCTTCGCCAATTCGTGATACTGCTTTTGCACCGTCAGATCCACCACCGACTCGATCGCCGTATTGACCAGCTCCAGCACCATCACCAGGGCACAGGTCAAGCCGACGATCGCCATCTCGACTGTACTGATTTGTAAGCCAAAACTCAGTGCCACCGCGACCAGGGCGATCGCCGTGTGAATGCGAAAGTTGCGCTGGGTTCGGAAGGCATAGTAGACACCAGCCCAGGCGTATCGGAAGCTAATCCACAGGTTGGGCGCGACTTTCCAAGCACTGTTCCGATCGGCGGGAGTGGATTTGGGCATAGCAGCTAGGCGGCGCGGCGTATCCGGAGCAGATGGCAGAGAGGTTTGGAGAACCATGGGCGGATTGAGAAAGGAAGTGACAGAGAAGGGCGTTGCCGGAGACGGTTGGTCAATTCTTTAGAATAGGACTTCAGTAGCGCGGGCACCTTGCCCGCCACGGTTTGCGCATGAATTTGAACCCGCTTAAAAGCGACACAATCAACAATCTAGGCACTCCCTATAGATAATTAGTGCTATTTGTCAAGTTTTACGCCTCATTCTTGATGTGAGTTCACATTTGCTGGTCACAACTTATCACAATTCTCCCAGAGCGGCGGTTTGATCTGGATTTGGGTGAGCAGGTGCGCCTGCTGCCGCAGCATCTGCTGGAGGTCGTGGGCATCGGGATGATCCCAGCCGAGAAGATGGAGAAAGCCATGGCTGACCAGCCAAATGACTTCTTGGCGCAGCGTATGTCCTTGGGCCTGGGCTCGGGCAGTGTCGAGAGAAATAATGATATCGCCCAATTCCCATTCCGGCAGGGTCTGGGATGCCAATGCTCCCATCCCAGCAGCATTATCTAGAGTGGCAAAGGCCAACACATCAGTGGGTCGGTCTTGCTGGCGATATTGCTGATTGAACTGTTGGATCTGGGCATCATTGCTCCAACGGAGGGTGAGCCCATAGGTTTGAGCCGGGGGGAGTGCAAAAACGGGCGGGGTTTCGGCAAGCCAGCACCGCAGCCAGGCTTGCCATTGCGCCTCAGGGATGGCAGCGAGCTCGGGAGGCAGGGGGGCGATCGCCGCCTGCACCGACACCAGCAAAGAAATTGACATTCGTTACCTCCCGTGACTCACAACCGAATCTCAGCGGGTGAGGTAAGCCAAACCCACCAGTAGCGCCACCATCCCCACCGTGGAGAGGAAAAAATGCGTCAGCGACTTGCCCTTTTTCTTGACCATGTTGCGCATGGCGAGTTTGGTGTAGCTGGGTTTGGGCTCTGGCGATGGAGGATCTGGGGATGGAGCGTCTGGGGCGGATGCTGCTGGGGGAGTGACAGCAGTGGGTTCTGTCCCGGTCAGTGCGACAGAATCGGGGGTGGGCTGGGGCGAGTCGGTCATAAATCTAGAAACTGAGGGGAGAGTAAACAAAGAAACGCGCTATTGCTGGGCGGGAAGCGACTCCGGCCGAGACGCGCCACTCGACAAGACTCGCTCCCAAGCGGCGACTTGCCGTTGGGCATTGTTGTAGATGCTGCTGCGAGCGGGGATCATGCGGGCGATCCGAATCGCCTCATTGAGATTACTGGGTGCCTGGTTCCGGGCGATGTCTAGCAGTTGCGAACTCCAGGAGTCGATTCTTTCTTGGGCGCGACTGGCTTGGGGGCTATTGGGACTTACCTGCGAGGCGGTTTGAATCGCCGCGCTCAGGCCTTCTGGGGTTCCCGCACGAGCCTGCCGTTCGGCTTGGTTCATGAGTTCCTGGGCCTGTTGCTCCGCTTGCCGATCGGGGCTCTGGCTCTGCGCTTCGTTGCTCTGACCTGGAGAATTACTGGGCTGATCGGATGTGGGGCGATCGCTGGTTGCGGCCAACTGGCGTTGCCAGTCCTGGATGCGCTGTTGGGCAGGGCCATAGAGGGCACGACCTTCTCTGATTTTGCGGGCTTCGGCGATCGCCGCTGTGAGATTACCGTTGAAGGCAAAAGATTCAGCGCGATCGAGAATGGGTTGGTCTTGAAGACGCTCCAGTTCCTGTTGCCAGTCCCGGATGCGGCGCTGGGCCTCCTCATAGCGGGGGTTGCTCGAGCCGATGGAACGGGCTTCGGCGATCGCCGCCGAGAGAGCTTGAATCGTGCCTTCTCGGGCCAGTTCAATGGCAGAGTCCAGTTTTAGACCGGCCGAGATCGTGGACTGCCATTGTTTAATCAGGGCCTGGGCATGACTATAGAGGGGGCGTCCGGGTTCAATCTTTTGGGCGGCCAGCATGGCGTCTTCTAGATTAATCTGGCTACCCAAGCTGGCGACCGAGGCGGCATCAGCCAGTAGCGTCAGGTCATCAATTTCGTCTTGGAGCCGGAGCCCGGTCGGAATCCGGTTGACAATCTGCATGGCGGTCTGCCAGTCGCCCCGCTTGAGGGAGCGCACTGCCAAATCAATGAGCTTCTTTTTGCCCTCTTCAATAATTGTCTGGGCCTCGGCATGGGCGGCACTTTCGGGGGGGATTTTCTCGGCGGCGGCGATCGCCGCGAGAAGGTTCTCTAGACCGCCCCGGTTGAGCTTGGCAAAGGCCTCATCAAGTTTTTTCCCCTCTTCGCGAGCCACCGTTAACTCCTGGTAGAGTTCGTCGTAGCGGGTGGTGGCCCAGTAGCGATTATCGAGTTGGGTCAACCGCCCAGCGGCTTGGAAGGCTTTGCCCCAAGCCCCCTTTTTCATTTCGGCACGGGCTTCGGCCTCGATCGCCTCTGCTTTTTCCCAGAGGGCTTGCCAATCGCCAATGCGCTCGGCGATCACCTCCGATTCCACATATTGCTCCAGTTCTTGGGCCAGCGCGATGGCATTATCGAGCTCGCCCGTCTGAAATGTTTCATCTGCAATGTCTAAAAGCTGTCCGACCCAGTCCTCCAGATAGCGATCGATTTCGGGGCGTAGGGGATGATCCTGGGGGAGACCCTCAATGAGATGCACCGCTTCGAGTAGATCTTCGCGAGTTCCCTTGTTGGCTGCCAGTTGAGCACAGTACAAACGCACGGAGGCCGAGGCAGTCGGCAAAAACATCCGGGGACAGTTGGGCAGGGTCGGGAGCTTGAGCAAGACGGCTGCTGAACCAAACCCCAAAATGCTAGAAATAACCACAATTCCAGCGGCTAGCCATTGCCAGGAGAGCCCGAGACGCGGTGCATCGGGCTCTGCCACTGTGGTCGCGTTGGGCACCAATCGAGTCGGAGGGGCAGGCTGAGGGAGCGGTGCAGTCCGCTGGGGGGACGCCGCCTGGACAAACTTGGAGGAGTTGGTGGGGCGGGTTGCCGGAGGTTGAGCGCCAGGGGGTGCAGCGGCCGTGCGCGATCGGGGGGGGAGGACAGAATGCATCCCAGCTCCGAGGAGATCCGCAACTTGATCCGGATCGGGAGGATGAGGATAATGTGGCTTGGGTGGCATCGCTGAAGTAGAGTGGGGTCTGGCGGCAAACGGCAACCGGGAAGTCTTAGCCTAGCAAGGCCTGGGGAACCGAAAAGTGTGCCTTATGATAGCACGAACGTTTATGGGCTCTGGGGAGCTAGCATTGCTCTGTCGCTTGAGGCGATCGCACATCAATAGTTAGAGGCTCAGAAGTATGGTGAATTCTTGGCAGCAAGCAACCGGATTGGCAATATTGGGCTCATTTCTTGGTGGCTCCATCGTTAGTGGCTCAATCGTGAGTGGGAGCAATGTCAATAGCAGTGCAGTGGCACAAGCCACTCCCTTGGTGGTTGCGCAGCACAGTTCTCCAGTCTCATCAGCCCCATTCCCCCTGCTCACCGAGGGGTTGGGCACAACTGACGGGAACAACTGCCCTGTGACGGATGTCAGTTCGTTCACATTGCAACCCAGCCAGGAAGAGAGGCTTTTCGCGCAGCCCCGCGATCACCAATCCCTTGACGCTTGTGAGATCCGGGCTGATTTAGAAACACCAAGGATCCAAGTCCCAATCGGGGCAAGTTTCAAACCTGCCCCGATCGCAAAATTCTGGGGGTCAACGTCCAGAATTTCGGACAGGATTTCCGATGAGCCGCGGTTCGCCAGCGGTAAGGAAGAGGATTTAGCCCCTGCGATCGCCAATGTTGACACGCTGGTTGCCGATCGCTCTGCCGATCTATTTTTAAACGAGTTGACGTCAACGCTCCCCGCTACTGCTCCATCCGATTCCAGTGCGATCGCTCAGATGCCCACTGCCTCAAGCGATACTGCTGCCCCAGATCCCCTAGATGTCCCAGATCTCTCAGATGCCCCAACCTCTCCTTCCGCCAGCTCAACCAAACAGTCCGCAGCCGCACTACAAAGCTCCCCCTTCCCCGTAACGCCCGTTTCCCAACGCCAGCTCGCACCGCTCTTGGCCGCTGCCCCCACCAGCGTGCGCCAGCGGTATGCGCGTCTCACCCAACTGGTGAACCGTTACGAAAGTGCCGTGATCGCCGCAGAGTCTCATCGTCTCCGTGCGACAGACACCTCTTTCTTGGAGACCGTGCGCCAGTTGGCGTCGTCGGCCCAGACCGAGTCCCCGCTCCCTGAGAGCTTACAGCAGGTGCGTCAGGAGATGCAGCAGCTCTTCAGCCTGTTGGCACGCAAAGAATACAGCCAAGTCAATGCGGGTATCCAACGTCTTGAGCGCCTGATTTGGCAACAATACCCTCTTGAGCAGCCGATTAGTCATCCGGCGAGTCGCGCCATGTGGCTCGATCGCGGCACGATTGTCCGCACCCGCTCAGAACGGGAGCTTGCCCGCATTTTCAATCGTTTAGCCGATGCCGGGATCAACACGGTCTTTTTTGAGACGCTCAACGCCAGCTACCCGATCTATCCCAGCCGGGTCGCTCCTGAGCAAAACCCGCTGACGCAGGGTTGGGACCCCCTCGCCGCAGCAGTGAAGCTCGCCCATGAGCGGGGCATGGAACTCCACGCTTGGGTCTGGATCTTTGCTGCTGCCAACCAGCGCCACAATACCCTGATGGGCCAGCCCACGAACTATCTTGGCCCCGTGCTGAGTCGTCACCCCGACTGGGCGATGTACGATCGCCGGGGCAATGCCTTCCAGCCCAACTCGCGGAAGGCGTTCTACGACCCGGCGAACCCAGAAGTGCGCGCCTACCTGCTGGGGATTGTCGATGAAATTGCCACCCGCTACGACGTTGATGGCATCCAGCTCGACTATATCCGCTACCCCTTCCAAGATCCCCGCACCGACTTGAGCTTTGGCTTTGGTATTGCGGCTCGGCGTCAGTTTCATCGCCAAACGGGCGTTGACCCAGCGACGATTCGTCCCCAGGATGGTCGCTGGCGGCAATGGACCCAGTTCCGCATCCAGCAGGTCAGTACCTTTGTTCAGTCTGCCTCGCAACTTCTGCGTCAGCAGCATCCTGATGTACTGCTCTCGGCGGCGGTGTTCCCGTTTCCGGCCAACGAGCGACTGGCTAAACTCCAGCAAAACTGGGAGACCTGGCTCGATCAAGACTACCTGGACTTTCTGGTGCCGATGACCTATGCCCAGAACACGGCTGAATTTGAAGTCCTCACTGCGCCTGTGCTCAACCATAATCAGCGAGGGAGTACGCTGCTCCTGCCAGGGATTCGCCTGCTGCAATTGCCCACCGTCGGCACGTTAGACCAACTCCAGCATCTCCAGGATCGCGCAACGGGTGGTTATGCCCTCTTTGCCGCTGAAAACCTGAGTCTGCCCCTCCAAAGCAGCTTGCGGGGTCGTCATGGTCGGCAGAGCGCCCAAACCACCGAGCCGATCGCCCACCGTCAACCCCTACCGGCCGCCTTTGCTCGTTACCAAGCCCTCCAGCATGAATGGCAATATTGGGTGGCGCACCAGCAGTTGGCCTTGTCCCCGCAAACATTGGAGCAATGGGCGACCGCCGCGGTTGAGTTGGAGACGAAACTGCAACAGGCCAGCCAAACGCCCTCCGCTACCCATCGACGCCAAGCCCAGCGGGCCCTGTCGGAGTTTCAGCGGCAGTTCCCGCAATGGCTAGCGCCCGTGGCTACCACCACCCCCTACCGCTTGCAGGTGTGGCAGCAACGCCTCTTGGGGATCGATCAACTGTTGCGCTATAGCGAACGCCGTAGCTAAAAGCGTTTATCGATTAGATCCCTAAATACTGCGGTAGACTTACGTTCTCTGGTAACAGGAGGGACATGAACGCTCGATCCCTTGCATACCAAGACCTTGGCTGTTTCTAAAAGGGGTGTTTTGAAAATTGTAGAGATGCCGTGAGTCAAGGGAGAAGCCGCCGATCCCCGAGCACGTATTGTAGGATGAGAGGAAGCAAATTTGTGGGTGGGCGATCGGCCGTTCGCCTCCCGATGTTGAGTGAGGAACTGGTGTGTCCAAATTTGTCCAAAAACCCAAAGTAACTCCTGCAGCAGCGAGCCCAGGCTCGCCTCCCTCTCCTGCGCCCAAACCCCAGGATCGGCAGGCCACGAAGGTCAATGGGGGTCAGTCTACCCAGGCAAAGCCATTGTCCTCGTCTAGCTCTACTAAAACGAAAGCCAATCCGGGCAAAACTAATTCGGGCAAAACTAATTCGGGCAAAACCCATCCGAGTAAGGCTAATTCGGGTAAGGCTAATCCGGGTAAAACAAATCTGGGCAAAGCTAATTCAAGTAAAGCCCGCTCGACCAGTAACGGAGCAGTTAAGGAAAAGACCCTGCGTCCAACCCCAGCCAAGGCCAAACCTCAGCGCCCCAAGTCGTCGGGGCGTCCGTTATACCGAAAGGTTTGGTTTTGGAGCTTGCTGGCTGCGGCTGGCATCATCGGTGGTGGTTCAGCTTATGGGTATCAATGGTGGCAAAACTTTGAAGCCAAATTGCCCGAGTCGGTGAATGCGGTCAACACCTACACCCGTAAAGAAACCATGCGGGTCAAGGCATCGGATGGCACGGTGCTGCAAGAAATTGGCCCTCTCAGCCATGAAGAACTCGATATTGATGACGTCCCTGATTTAGTCGTTCAGGCTTTCATCGCTAGCGAAGATCGCCGCTTCCTCCAACACAATGGGGTTGACTTCCAAGGGATTGCTCGCGCAGCTTGGGTTAATCTTCGCTCTGGTGATGTGGTGGAAGGGGGCAGTACGATTACCCAACAGTTGAGCCGGATTGTCTTTTTAAACCAGGACAAGGCCATCATGCGGAAGCTCAAGGAGATGCGCATTGCCCAAAAAATTGAGACCGAATTCACCAAAGAAGAGATCCTAGAGCGATACCTCAATTTGGTCTATTTGGGCTCTGGTGCCTATGGGGTTGCCGATGCCGCCTGGATCTACTTTGGCAAAACCGTGGAAGATCTGACTGCCTCTGAAGCGGCTACGCTGGCCGGCATTGCTCCGGCCCCGAGTGTTTATTCCCCGATCGAAAGTCCAGAAGCCGCCAAGTCCAGGCGTGATGCTGTGCTAGAGCGCCTGTATAACGAGGGTTTTGTCAGTGACCAGAAATACCAGGAAGCGATCGAGCAGCCCTTAGAACTCGACCCCCAGCAGCCCAAGCGCCTCGATCGGCAACAACCCTACTTTACGGACTACGTTCAAGATCAGCTCTCTGAACATCTCACGGAAGAACAGATTCTCGAAGGCGGACTCACGGTTGAAACCACGATTAATCTGCGTTGGCAAGAAGCGGCAGAAGCCACGGTGGAGGAGATGGGCGATCGCTACGCCCAGGGTCAAAACTTTTCCCAAGCGGCATTGGTTGCCATTGATCCCCGTAATGGTCAGATCAAGGCCATGGTCGGTGGTCGGGACTATTACGACGCCGAAGCCAACGGTCAATTCAACCGTGTGACCCAAGCCAAACGTCAGCCCGGTTCGACCTTCAAGCCGTTTGTCTATGCCACGGCGATCGCAGCGGGGTTCTCACCTTACAAGACCTACAACGATGCGCCTTACGTGGTCGATGGCTACCAGCCGGAGAACTACGGCAAGGACTATCGAGGGACGGTTTCGATGCGGGATGCCCTCACCGCCTCCGTGAATATTCCGGCGGTACGCGCCCTCATCGAAGTGGGCTGGAATCCCGTGGTGAAACTGACCCAGGCAATGGGGATTGAATCCGAACTCAAGAAGACCTATTCCCTAGCCTTGGGTTCCTCCGAAGTCACTGCCCTAGAGTTGACCAGTGCCTACGGAACCCTCGCCAACGAAGGTAAGCACGTCCCGGTGCATGGCATTACCCGCATCCTTGACCGGGAAGGTGAGGTACTCTACGAAGTCGATAAAAAAGGCGAGCAGGTTCTGGATGAAGACTCTGCCAACATCATGACCTGGATGCTCCAGAGCGTGATCCAAGGCGGTACGGGGACGGCGGCCCAGATCGGTCGCCCTGCCGCAGGCAAAACGGGCACCTCCGATGATTATCGGGATCTCTGGTTTGTGGGCTATATCCCGCAACTGGTGGCTGGCGTCTGGCTGGGTAATGATGACAACACGCCCACCAACGGCGCGAGTACAACGGCCGCGGCATTTTGGCGCAACTTCATGAACCGCATTCTCGAAGACATTCCCCAGAAAGACTTTCCCAAGCGTCCGGATAAGCTCTCGGGTCGTGAGCCGACGATCAAGGCTGAACCGATCAAGCCCAGTAAGAGTTACTACACCAAGAAAGAGAACGAGCAGACGAAGCCGAACAGTGGCTCTAGCTCAAACAATAACCGGCCTGCCCCCAGTAATAACTCGAATTCAGGGAATAACGCCAGTCCTGCACCAACGCCTTCGAGCCCGGCCAACAACACCCAAAAACAACCCAAGACCAGTACGCCCAGCCGTCCGGGATCTTCGCAACCACAGCGTCAGCCTGCGCCCCCACAGCGTCAGCCTGCGCCCCCACAGCGTCAGCCTGCCCCTGTTGCGCCTGCACCTCCACCGCAGCCTGCACCTCCACCGCAGCCTGCACCTCCTGCACCTGCTCCCCCGGCCGCAAATCCTTCACCCCCGTCTGTCAATAAGCCGCCGAAGCCCGCCCCTGCGGCCCCTGCGCCAGCAGAATAGACAGAATAGAGGCATTGGCGATCGCAACGCTTGACTCGCTCTTGGCTACAATAAAGCTAAATTCTCGGTCGTAGCAGATAGATTTTAGACACACACCGCTAAAAACATCCTTTAGAGAGGCGAAAATTCATGCAGAAACTCACTGTGATCGGCGGCATTGTTGCCCTGAGTATTGGACTCGTTGGGGGAACTGGATCAGGAGCGATCGCCCAAGAGATTCAAATCCTGGACGATGATCCGGTCGAATTTCAGACCATTCCTGATGCCTTTGTCCGGGGCATTACCTTTAGCTCCCAGGATGCCTATTCCACGACCGCCACGATCGGTCGCCAGCTTGACTTTCTCTTTGGCATTGCCGGTTTTCCCGATGCGGAACTCAGTCGGGATGGTTCGATCGTCAACTCGATCTACGACGAGACGATGTATCGGCAATATTCCCTCGGCCCGATTATGCGGACACCGGATCTGGCGAATCCCTATAACAGCAGCTTAAGGACTGATCCCAGCCTGCTCGGCCCCACTCAGTCTTTTCCCGGCAGCGAATTTTCTTTCCCGCCCTTACGCTAGATGCGTTCGGCTGATGGGTAATCCAGGGTACAGGAGTCGAACCTGTCTGAGGCGAATTATGAGTTCGCTGCCTAAACCGCTCGGCCAACCCTGGTTTTGCTCTCTCGCTATTATAGGGCCTGGGCTTAGTGATGCTAGGGCTGGCTGGCGTAACTTGAGTCTCCGGGGGGAGATCGATCGCTTGCGGCATGATGGGTGCAGATTGATGTGTGCAGTCGGGTGTGGACAGCGTCATCGCCAAGGGCTGTTGTTGCGGCAATGGCTTGTTTGAGAAATGGTTTGTCTGAGAAAACAGTATTCGCGGCCCCTCCCGAGCCGATACACTAGAGCTGGGTCGCCCATCCTCCCTGTCCTTCTTTTTTCGCTCTAGATAGTGAGCTGAAGTCTCTCATGAAGATCAATCCGCCCCTCGCTTTGACTGGAACCTTGCTAGTGTTTATGGTTGGTGCTGGCACATTAAGTGGTTGGTTGGGCTATCGGATGGGCTACGAAGCTCTCAAAGGGGTGACACAGCCGGATGTCAGCCCGACCAAACAACTCACCCAGAACGATTCGTCAACGACGACCGCGGGTCAGGAGGTTCAGATGATTCTCGATGAGCAGGATCTGATCCAGCAAGCCAAGGAGCTGATCAAAGGGGGGTCTCAAGCTGCGCCTCCACCTGAGCCCGAAGCGGCAGATGTAGAAGCCGCCATTCCCCCTGAAGCTCAACTGGTGAATGATCCGGGGGAGTTTAGCCCGATTCAGGGGAACGATCGCGGCATCACTCTGGCTGTCGTCAATGCCACCGAAGACAATGGTGACTACCTGCTCGATGTCAGCCTCAGGAATGATAGTGGCGAGAATGTGCAGTTTCTCTACAGCTTTTTAGATGTTCGCAATGATCAGGGGCGGCCGATTAGCGCCATCACCGATGGTTTGCCGGGGGAATTGCCCGCAAACGGCGAGTGGTTCTCGGGCACCGTGAGAATCCCCACCCCCCTGCTCGAAGATACCCAACAGCTTTCGCTGACCTTGACCGACTATCCAGACCAGCGGCTGCAATTGAGCTTGGCGGATATTCCAGTACAACGGGAGTAAGGCGCAACTTGATTAACCCGTTTGTGATGCAAATCGCGGGTCAGAGCGTGGGCATGAGTCTTTTGGCAGTCTTACTACTGATTGCGATTAATGGCTTTTTTGTCACGGCAGAGTTTGCCATTGTGTCGGTGCGGCGATCGCGGATCAGTCAGTTGGTGGCTTTGGGGGATGCTCAGGCCCGTACGGTGCAATCCTTGCAGCAGAGTATTGAACGACTGCTCTCCACCACCCAAATTGGCATTACCCTCTCAAGTTTGGCCTTGGGGTGGATTGGCGAGCAAACCATGGCCCATCTGCTGCGGCAAATTTTAGTCGCCCTACCGTTGGCCGCTCCCACCCAAACTGTGATGGTGCATTCGATCGCCCTACCCCTGGCGTTTTTTAGTTTGGCCTATTTGCAAATCGTCCTCGGAGAGCTTTGTCCGAAGTCGGTCGCCCTGCTCTACCCGGAGCGGCTGGCTCGGGTGCTGGCGCCGCCGAGTCTGGCGATCGCCCGCATCTTCAACCCCTTTATTTGGGTACTCAATCAATCCACCCGCTGGCTACTGCGTCTGGTGGGCATTCGCCATCACAATGCCCAACTCTATCATCGAGTCACCTCCGAAGAGCTGCAACTGATTATCACTACCGAACGTGAGTCCACAGGACTGGAGGCGGACGAGCGGGAACTGCTCAAGAATGTTTTTGCCTTTGGGGATGTCCAGGTTGAGGAGGCGATGATTCCACGCACCCGCGTAGCGGCGATCGATGCCCAAACCACTTTTCAGGAACTGATGGAGACAGTCGTGCGCACGGGCCATTCTCGCTATCCGGTCATGCGGGAATCCCTGGATGACATCATTGGCATCATCGATTTTAAGAGTCTTGCCCTGCCCCTTGCCCAGGGGCAAATCACGCCAACAACGTCCATTCAATCTTGGGTCAGGCCCGCTCGCTTTATTTCCGAAACCACCTTGCTGGGCGATCTGTTGAATCTAATGCAGCGATCGCACCAGGAGATGCTCATGGTGGTCGATGAGTTTGGCGGCACGGCAGGACTGATTACCCTCGATGACCTGATTGCCGAGATTATTGGCGAAGAGTTTCAGCCCGATGACCCTAGCAGCGAGATTCAGGTACTCAACGACCAGACCTTCATTGTGCCCGCCCAGCTCGACCTGGAAGAGGTGAATGAACAGCTTGATCTGGCCTTTCCCTTGACCGATGAATATCAAACCCTGAGCGGCTTTTTGTTCTACCAGTTCCAGCGGGTTCCCCAAGCGGGTGAAACCTTAATTTACAAAAATCTCTACCTAACCGTGACCCAGGTGGATGGCCCCCGGCTTGAACAAGTGCGGATCGAGCGTCAGGATGAGCCCTCCGATGGGCCTGGGCTTGAGAATCTTGAGTTGGAGTAAGCCGATGTCTGCGATCGCCGCCCTTGCCATCCATACCAGTAGTCCTGAGTTAGGACTGGCGCTGCAAACGCCCGCGACCGGGTTACGACAGCACACCTGGGACTTGGGGCGGGAGCTGTCCCATCAACTCCATCCCTACCTAGCAGCATTCAGGGCCGGTGTGGCTTGGTCACAGTTGCAGTTCATCGCGGTGGCGATCGGGCCGGGCGGTTTCACGGGCACGCGCTTGGGGGTGATCACAGCGCGAACCCTGGGTCAGCAGCTCGATATTCCGGTGTTTGGGATCTCAACCCTGGCGGCGGTGGCTTGGCAGCAGCGCAATCTTCAACAAGCGGAAACGATCGCGGTGCAATACCCCGCGCGTCGGGGCGAATATTTCGGCGGCATCTACCGGGTCACACCAGAGGGAATGGATGTTGCAGCTACGTTGGGCGATCGCCTTTACGCTCCCGAAGCCGGGTCAATGGCGTTGGCCGAGCAACAGTACGACCGCTTCATTGCAGCGGCCAACCCGCTGGGAGAAACAGTAGGGGCGGTTTTGGAGCTCGGGGCGATCGCCTATGCACGGGGTGAACGACCGAGCTGGGCGACGGTTTTACCGTTTTATGGTCAAAGTCCGGTGGCGTCTACATAAATCGAGCCCAAGACGCGAGCCCAAGACGATCGTGCTGCTGAATTTCGGTTTGTCGGGAGATATCGCAGCGATAGTGCTGTTTAGCGCCGTTCAGAAAGCCAAAGTCCCCTGCTGGTACGCAATTTCCTCACTATCTTTCTCATTACTGTACCGTCTAGATCAAGTGAGCAGACTTCACGATTCTCAAGTCACGTAACAAAAACGTTACACTGGCAGTCAGATCGTCTCACCCGACTGCATTTCCATGGAACTGAGCGAAAGTATCTCAATGGCCACCCGCACCCTGCTGAACTATCGGCTGCGGAGTCTGCTCACCATGCTGGGGATGATTATCGGCAACGCCTCGGTGATTACCATGGTCGGCATTGGCGAAGGGGCCAGGCAGCTAGCCGCTGATGAATTTGCCTCTCTCGGGCCCAATACGATCTTTGTCGTGCCCGGTTCCCGGCGAGAGCGCAATACTACGTTTGAGCTGCCCAAGACGCTGGTTTGGGCAGATGCGAAGGCGATCGCTGCGCAAGTGCCCACGGTCAGTGGCGTTGCCCCCCAAATCAATGGTCCCCAAGTCATTTCTTACCAAGACCGCAACGTCAACCATCTTGTGATTGGCACGACGCCGGATTTCTTGCCCGTCCGCAGCTTTGAGATTGCCGAGGGCCGCTTTTTTGAAGAGAGTGAGGTCAATAGCGGCAATCGTGTGGCCGTGTTGGGCCCCGAAACCGCGGAGCAGTTGTTTGATGATCAAAACCCGATCGGTGAGCGTGTCCGCATTGATAACCTCAGCTTTGAGGTCATTGGTGTGACCGAGGAGAAGGGGGCCTTTCTGGGCGAAAACCAAGATGAACTGGTGGTTGTGCCCCTAACGACGATGGCTAACCAAGTTGTGGGTAATGATTCTCCCTTTGGTACCCAGTTAACCTTTATCTCAATCTCAGCCCGAGATGAAGACAGCATTAGTGCCGCCCGCTTCCAGATCGAAAACCTGCTGCGACTGCGCCATCAGATCACCGATGAAGACGACTTTGGCGTTCAGACGCAGCAGGACATTCTGTCGGTGGTGAATCGGGTGACGGGGGGGCTCACGGTCATGTTGGCGGCGATCGCCGGGATTTCGCTCATCGTCGGCGGCATCGGCGTAATGAACATCATGCTGGTTTCCGTCACCGAGCGCACCCAAGAAATTGGGCTGCGCAAGGCTCTCGGCGCGAAAGAAGGCGATGTGCTCAGTCAGTTTCTGGTGGAGGCGGTGATCGTCTCGGCGGCGGGGGGTGTCGTCGGCACGTTGGTTGGTATTAGTGGCGTGGGTCTCCTGGCGCTCTTTAGCCCCCTCGATGCCTTTATTTCGCCGGTTATGATCCTGGTTTCGGTGGGAGTTTCGGGTGGAATTGGGCTCTTTTTTGGTGTGTTGCCCGCGCGTCGAGCGGCGCGGCTTGATCCGATCGTGGCACTGCGACGGTTGTAGGTGGGTTGAAGTGGTTGCAGGAGTATTTGACTGCAAAAGATGCAAGGCGGCTATCCGTCATAATTGGAGAAGAGTCCACACCCTAGTTTTTTTTGTGCCTGATTTCTATGTCTAAGATCATTTCGCGGCCCGCGTCCAATGGTTCTAAACCGACCATCATCCAGATGAACCAGATCACGAAAACCTACGGCAGTGGGGATGTGGAGGTTCATGCCCTCGAAGCGGTGGACTTTACGGTCAAGCCCCAGGAATATTGCGCGATTATGGGCCCCTCCGGTTCGGGCAAGTCGACGCTAATGAACATGATCGGTTGCCTCGATCGCCCCACCGCAGGCCGCTACCAACTCGATGGCATTGATGTGGCGGATCTGGATGAAGATGCCCTAGCCGAGGTGCGCAATCGCAAGATTGGCTTTGTGTTTCAGCAGTTTCATCTGCTGCCCCATGCCGATGCGGTAGAAAACGTGATGTTGCCGATGATCTATGCCGGGGTTGAAGCCCAAGAAAGGCGCGATCGCGCCGTGGCGGCCCTAACGCGGGTGGGGTTGGGCGATCGCCTCAACAACCGCCCTAACCAGCTCTCCGGGGGGCAGCAGCAGCGGGTGGCCATTGCGCGGGCGATCGTCAACCAGCCTGTCTTGCTGCTGGCTGACGAACCCACCGGGGCTCTCGATTCCCAAACCACGCGAGAAGTGCTGGAGCTTTTTGGGGAACTCCACGAGAGCGGTATTACCGTCGTGATCGTCACCCATGAAGCCGATGTGGCCGCCCAGACCGAGCGCGTTGTCTGGATGAGCGATGGGCATATTGTCCATTCCTACCTCGCGCCCGATGCGGTGGGGGCGGGCCACGGTACACTGGCCGCACCAGAGGAAATATTACAAGTGGAGTGATGTAGGGCTTTGCCCGTGCGAAGCAGGCAGAAGGCAGAATGAAATGTCTGATGGATTCTGAACATTCTGAATACTGCTTGAGCACAGCAATGATGTCAAAAAAAATCGCGTAGGGTGGGCATTGCCCACCAAGTGAAGGTTTTATATCAAGGCAGACCGTCTTAATCGCTCACATCGCTGTTCTACACCCCGAATTCTTTTAGGATTGACGTGCGATCGTTGGGTTTGAATCTAGCGATCGCCCTAGGTTCAGCATTGTAATGGATGGAACTTAAGAAAATAATCCGGTAATATCCGCAGCGCAGGCGTCTCGCCTGCCAAGGGTTTAAGGCATTCTGCAATTACCGGATTGAATTTTTAATCTTCCTGTATTGCAAACGGGTTGATCCCCTCTGTTGCCGCATTCCCCCCTTTTTATGACTCCCCCGATTAACACCCCCGACTGGGTCAAGTCTGCCGTTTTCTATCAAATTTTTCCCGATCGCTTCGCCATGGGCTACCCGCCTGCGGATGCGCCGGATAGCTTTATGCCCTCGGTGCCGCTGGAAGCCTGGAATGCGCCGCCCAGTTTACAGGGTTACAAGGGCGGCAACCTCTGGGGCGTGATCGACCAATTGGCCTATCTCCAAGATCTGGGCATCAACGCCATCTACTTCACGCCGATTTTTCAGTCCGCCTGCAACCATCGCTACCATACCCACGACTATTATCAGGTTGACCCTTTGCTGGGGGGCAATGTAGCCTTTGCCGCATTACTCCAGGCCGCTCACGATCGCAACATTAAAATTGTCCTAGATGGGGTGTTTAACCATTGCAGCCGGGGCTTTTTCCAGTTCAACGACATCCTCGAAAATGGCCCCTATTCCCCCTGGCTCGACTGGTTCAAGGTCGAAGCCTGGCCCGTCTCCGCCTACGATGGTCGCTTGCCCGCCAACTACCAGGGCTGGTGGAATAATCGCGCCCTGCCCGAGTTTAACCACGACCACCCCGATGTGCGGGAATACATCATGCGCATCGCCGAATATTGGCTAGAGCAAGGCATCGATGGTTGGCGGCTGGATGTACCGTTCGAGGTGAAAACGCGGGGCTTTTGGCAAGAATTTCGCCAGCGGGTCAAGGCGGTGAACCCTGAGGCTTACATCGTCGGGGAAATTTGGCGCGATGCCCAGCAATGGCTCGATGGCGAACAGTTTGATGGCGTGATGAACTACCCGTTTACTGGGGCGACGCTGGCCTTCGCCGGCCAAGACCAAATCCAAAAAGACCTCGTCGATGCCCCTGCCTACGATGCCTACCCAGCGATCGATGCTGCCGAATACGCCTGGCAAATCCAGGCATTGCTCGATCGCTACCCCTGGGAGATTCAGCTCACCCAGCTTAACTTGCTCAGTAGCCATGACACAGCGCGGGTTGGCAGCATTTTTAACGGCGATCGCGCTGGCGTCAAATTAGCCACATTGCTCCTCCTGACCTTCCCTGGCGCACCGAGCATCTACTACGGCGATGAAGTGGGCCTGCCCGGCCGCCTCGACCCCGACAGTCGGCGCGGCTTTCCGGGGCGATCGCGCTGGGATTTAGAACTCCTGACCCTGCACCGCGATCTGATTGCCCTGCGTCAGCAATATCCCGCCTTGCAAACCGGAACCTATGAGGTGGTTCATACCGACGATTTGGTTTATGGTTTTGAGCGTCGTCTGGGACAAATGGCGGTGCGGGTCTATGCCAATGGGGGGAGTGACCCCGCGATCGTCCCGCTGTTTGCTGATCAGTGGGATTGTGTATGGGGAGGAGCGATCGCCAAGTTTGTGGCAACGAATACGTTGCGCCTCTCACCCCGGTCAGGCTGTATCGTAGTTGCAAAAAATTAAGGTGTCCTAGAACTATTTTGGCTTTTTTGTCGTCAGACAATATACGGAACTTTTGTAATGAAATTCTCTGGACTTGTTAAACGATGAAACGGTTTTCCCTCTCTGTTGCTGGTGTTGCCTTGGGCTGCACGAGCCTGCTCACCTTCCTGGCCCCGACGCTCACGCCTAGACCTGTCGTGGCCCAGTCCCAAAACTACCCCACGGGTGAGCGCCAAAACTTTGTGAACAGTTGCGCCTACGGCCGCGGCAACCAAGTGAGGGCGATCTGTGCCTGCACCTACGAAAAAATCAAAGCCCGCTACAGTTACAGTGAATATCAAAATATCCGTCAGCGCATCCGCAACGGTAGCCAGTTACCTGCCCCCGTCTTGAAAATGATCGAAGACTGTCGCCGGGAGCAGTCCTAGCGCCTGTCTTCCCTATACCACCCTGAAAGACGGAAGGGTCAATGGTAGGATGGGTGGTTAAGAAATTTAACCGTTTGATCCAATTTTACCCCGCTCAAGGAGACTAGATTCGCTTTGGCCCGTTACCTCTTTACCTCCGAATCCGTTACCGAAGGTCATCCCGACAAAATCTGCGATCAGATTTCCGATACCATTCTGGATGCCCTTCTGGCTCAAGATGAGAGCAGCCGTGTCGCCGCTGAGGTGGTCGTTAACACGGGTCTTGTTCTGATTACGGGCGAGATCACCTCGAAAGCGCAGGTGAACTATATTGACCTGGCCCGGCAAAAAATTGCTGAGATTGGCTATACCGACGCCAACAACGGCTTCTCCGCCGAGAGTTGCTCGGTCTTGGTGGCCCTCGATGCCCAATCGCCCGACATTGCCCAAGGGGTCACGCAGGCCCAGGAGCAGCGGGAAGCCCTCAGTGATGACCAGCTCGACCAGATTGGTGCGGGCGATCAGGGTCTGATGTTTGGCTATGCCTGCGATGAAACACCCGAGCTGATGCCCTTGCCGATTAGCCTGGCTCATCGCATTTCGCGGCAGTTGGCGGCGGTGCGCAAGGAGGGCACGTTGCCCTACCTTGGCCCCGATGGCAAGACCCAGGTGAGCGTGGTCTACGAAGACGGGAAACCGGTGGGCATTGACACGATCTTGGTTTCGACGCAGCACAGTGCAGCGATCGGCGACTTAACTGACAACGAAGCGATTCAAGCCAAAATCAAAGAAGACCTGATGACGTTGGTCGTCAAACCCGTGTTTACTGACATTGTGATTAAGCCAGACGAGAACACGCGCTTTTTGGTCAACCCCACGGGTAAGTTTGTCATCGGCGGCCCTCAAGGAGATTCGGGCTTAACCGGGCGCAAGATCATTGTGGATACCTACGGCGGCTATTCTCGTCATGGTGGTGGTGCGTTTTCGGGTAAAGACCCCACGAAGGTTGACCGTTCGGCGGCCTATGCTTGCCGCTACGTCGCCAAGAACATTGTGGCGGCGGGCCTCGCGGAAAAATGTGAGGTGCAGGTGAGCTATGCGATCGGTGTGGCGCGACCGGTAAGCGTGCTGGTGGAAACCTTTGGTACAGGTAAGGTTTCGGAAGAAATTCTCCTAGAGCTGGCCCAAAAGCATTTTGAGTTGCGCCCGGCGGGGATTATTCAGACCTTCAACCTCCGGGGCTTGCCCGCCGAGCGAGACGGACGCTTCTACCAGAGCCTGGCGGCCTATGGCCATCTCGGGCGCACGGATCTGGATTTGCCTTGGGAGCAGACGGATAAGGCGGAGTTGCTGAAAACGGAGGCGATGGCGGCGACGGTGTAGCGGCTGTTGATGCAATGGATTTTTTGGGATGCCCTGGCGTTGCTGGGGCATTTTTAATATTGAGGGCAATTGAACGATTGCCCGTTGATACTGAATCCGCAACGCATAGGGAGAGATAACCTATTGATTATTCCTCGGGCAGGCGGGACGCCTGCGCTACAGGTTTATGAGCTCAATATCCCGTAGCGCGGGCATCTTGCCCGCTACTAGGAGCAGCATTCGCTTTATGTGTTCATACAATCCGGATTTCGTATGAGGTGGTTTGAATTTTTCCGTTTGTATTTCGCAAGTTGGGACACAATTGAGAGGTAGTATTCAACCTCGTCTCTCATGTCAACCAGCCCTGGTCTCGCTGTCAAAAAGCCGATCGCCGTTTGGAACAAGCCCCTGAAGGCAAACTTCAAAGATCTCTTCAAGGCCTTGGGCAAGGCAGGGGTTGATGCGGCCACGGGGCAATGGTTGGGTTTAGGTAAGGATGCCGTTGATGCGCTGGCGGCTGTGGGGCTAGAGAGCAATGAGCCAGAAGAATTGGCTTGGGCTTTAATCTACAACGCTTTGACGAAGGCTGTTGCCAACGTTGTGAGCGATGGGGAGTTTTTGAGTCGAGCAATCCCGGAGGATCTAGACGGGCTGAGTGACGGGCTGGATTTATCGCTGGAGGAGCGCGAGTTAGAAATTACGGATCATTTCTTTGAGCATCCTGAGCAGTTGTCGGTGGTGCAGGATTTGCAAACCCCGCTACGGCAATGGTTAGAGGGCTTTGGGGTCGAGGCGTTGCCGGCGGAAGTCCTGAGCAATCGCCTGCCCAGCTACTTTGTGTTTGCGCTCCATCGAGAATGGCGGCAGCGATCGCAAGACTATGCCCGGATCACCGCAGTGGTGCAAACGCCGTTTACTCAGGCGACGGAGCGGGAGCAGGGCTGGCGGCTCTATACGGATTGGCTGCAAACGCAGATCCAAGAGCCGATGCTGTTTGAGGCGTTTGGCTTGGCGGATATTTATGTGCCGCTGCGGGCTTATTATCGTTGCAAAGTTGAAGACGACGAGGATGCGGAGGAAAATTTTGTCGCGCCGACTGCACCAGGCGAGAAAGCAGCGCATCAGCGGGTTGTGGTAGACCTCGAAACCTGTTTGCAAACCTGGTTGGACAAAGCAGATAAAAATGATGCGATCCGGATTATTAGCGGTGGGCCAGGCTCGGGAAAATCATCTTTTGCCAAGATCTTCGCGGCGCATCATGCCGAGCGGGCTAACTTTCCGGTGCTGTTTGTGCCGTTGCATCAGTTTGAGCCAGGGGGAGATTTAGTGCAGGCGGTGGCAGAATTTGTGCGTTATGACGAATATCTCTCAGAGAATCCGCTTGATCCTGATGACCATAATTTGCGACTTCTGATTATCTTTGATGGGCTAGATGAGTTGGCGCTTCAGGGCAAGCTGGCCAGGGAAGTCGCCCAACGCTTCGTGCGCGAAGTGAAAAGTGAGGTCAAACAATTCAACCGCAGCAAAACACGTTTGCAGGTGCTGTTTACGGGGCGAGAAGTAGCAGTTCAGGAGTCGTTTAAAGACCCTGAACAGATCCTGCACGTGTTGCCTTACTTTGTGCCGGAGGAACAGCGAAAAAAGGAAAATGGCAAACCTTATCATGATCCTGACCAGCGACTCGCCCATGATCAGCGCAATGACTGGTGGCAAAAATATGGCGCTGCAACTCAGAAACCTCAGACTGCAATGCCTCAGGAGTTGGATCGGGGTAACTTGACCGAGATTACCGCCCAGCCGTTGCTGAATTATTTGGTGGCGCTCAGTTATGTGCAGGGTAAGCTGACGCTCTCGGAACAGACAAACCTGAATACGGTCTATGCTGACCTACTCAAGGCGGTGTATGAACGGGGGTATGAGGATAATCGCCGTCATGCGTCGCTGGGTGAGATGTCTGAGGCTCACTTTAAACGAGTGCTGGAAGAAATTGCCCTGGCGGCTTGGCATGGGGATGGTCGGACGACGACGGTGGCGGAAATTGAGCGGCATTGTGAGAGTAGTGGGCTGAAGCGCCTGCTGGAAATCTTTGAGGAGGGGGCAAAAGCAGGGGTGACGCGCCTGTTGGCGGCGTTTTATTTTCGGCAGAGTGGTGGGGTGCGGAACCAGGAACGCACGTTTGAGTTTACACACAAGAGCTTTGGGGAATATCTAACGGCTTGTCGGATTGTGCGGGCAATGGAGCGCATTCAGAAGCAGCTCGAACGCCGTAAGGAAGATATGGAAGAGGGCTGGGATGAACGGATGGCGCTGCTGCATTGGGCGGAAGTCTGTGGCCCAACACGAATGGATACGTATTTGCTGCGGTTTTTGCGGGATGAGGTGGCGTTGAGAGATGGAGAAATAGTCAGCAAATGGCAGCAGACGTTTGCCCACCTGATTGGCGTGATGTTGCGGCAGGGGCTGCCAATGGAGAAGCTAGAGCCACCGTTGCGGTTTCAGCAGATGAATCAATGGGCGATTCATGCAGAGGAGGGATTGTTGGTGATGTTGAATGCTTGTGCGAGGGCGACGCAGCAGATTTCGGCAGTTGATTGGCTGAGTAAAGACGTATTTGGAGCTTGGATTAAGCGATTGCAGGGGCAGAGAGTGGGTGTAAAGAACGTTGTTGCACTAGAGAGTTTGGGTTATCTCGATCTCAAGAACTCGATTCTTATCTTTCAGGATCTTTATAGGGCGGATCTTTATAAGGCGGATCTTCGGGGGGCGGATCTTTATACGGCGAATCTTTATAAGGCGGATCTTCAGGGAGCAGATCTTCAGGGGGCGGATCTTGAGGAGATGAATCTTCAGCGGGCGGATCTTTATAAGGCGAATCTTTATAAGGCGGATCTTCAGGGGGCGAATCTTCAGGGAGCGGATCTTCGGGGAGCAGATCTTCAGGGGGCGGATCTTCGGGAGGCGGATCTTCGGGGGGCGGATCTTCGGG
>JBMYQW010000015.1:0-23832 GCA_049601735.1 Spirulinaceae cyanobacterium | reverse complement strand
GTTCTTCCGAAAATCGAACTAAAAGGTTCTATAGAGACACCTTACACACCAGACTGGTCTCCTGCAGGAAAGTTTAATCCTTTCGATGTTGTGAATATTAATGAGCAGTTACCAGGGATAGACATTGAAATCCGTTAGTAAAAATTTTCATGCCCAATAGGTTGGCATCAGTCACGCAGACTCAACACAATTAAGGGGGAGTTAAAATCCCCCTTAAAAAGACACTCTATTTCAGTTCTATGATATGGAATCTCAATCACTAATTACGATCAACAAGCAACCACTTTCTTTTGTAGAAGTCCTGAATTATTTAAGAGCCACTGGAGATGATCAATTTTTCATTTTAAAGATTTTGCGTCAGCATCTGATTGAGACAGAACTAAGTACTCATAATGAGCTAGAAATCAATACCAAATCTATTGAGAAGGCAATGATTGAATTTCGGGCTCAGAATAATCTGAATAAAAAAAGTGAGCTTGAATCATGGCTTAAAGAGAAAGGCTTTAAATATAAAGATTTGAAGCATAAAATTGAGACGAAATTAAAAGTCGAAAAGCTGAAAATCGCTATTACTAATTCTCACATCAGAGAATACTTTGAGGGAAACAAAAAATCTCTTGAGCAAGTGGTTCTTTCTCGTATTATTGTTACAGATGAGAATTTCGCCAAGACGCTGAAATCTAAAATCCAGGATGAAGGACAATCATTTGAAACCTTAGCACGGGAAAATTCCCTGACCAGTGATAAATACACTAGGGGGATGATGCTGCCTATGATGCTCGGTCAACTTCCGGGCAATCTCAAAGAGCAAATCTCTGTTACTCCACCGGGTCAATTGATTGGCCCCGTAAAAGTTGATGGTGGCTATTGCTTGCTACGTGTTGAGGAGTTTATTCCTGCATCATTAGATGATGAAATGAAGCAAAAAATCCAGGATCAACTGTTTGAACAGTGGTTAGCTCAAAAACTACAGAATGCAGAAGTGAAACTTCATGTTTTGTAAATCATTCCCATAACCCCATAAGCCCCAACGAACCGCCGCTGCAAACTTTCCCCGCAGCGGTGCATTTTTTTGTCGCAACCCAACCCCCAAGGGCGCAAGCGTTGCGCCCCTACATAGATTCAAAATTCACGCCATTTGTAGGGGCCGATCGCCCCCACCCACACCCCCTCACGCCACTAATCCTCTACTATTGAAAACAGAGCAAAAACCCCCTAACGCAGAACCCCAATGCAAATCCAAGGCATCAAACGTGGACAAACCATCGAACTACAGCACCCGCTAGAACTCCCTGACGGTTGCGAAATCCTGCTGCAAATTCTGCCCAAAACACCCTCAAGCCTCGCAGAACGCCAACAACGCCTCGAAAATCTCTTCGGCGCATGGTCGAATCAACCTGACCTAGATGCCGCCTTTGCAACGATTGACCGCGATCGCAAAAACTCATTTTGGTCACGAACAATATCAAGCACTTTGAAAATATACCAAATTTGGAATTAGATAACTGGTTTGTGTGAGGTTGAATTTTCTCTCCCCTAACCCCATAAACCCCAACGCACCGCTGCCTCAACCCTCCCCGCAGCGGTGCGTTTTCTTTGTTGCCCCCACCCCCAGAGCGCAACCCTTCTGCAACCGGATTCAGTAAAGTCCAGACTTTTCAAGATGTCCGAATGTCCTTGCTTGGCCGTAAAGGCACTTCAACATCCTGTGTGCCACGGCGCTCTGACGAACTGGCGTTAATCCACCATTTTGTATCGTTACCAACGCCAAAGCGAGTCGAACCAACGCTATCCTAAGGGCTCCGCTCCAGAGCGAGCTGCCCCAATTTGAAGCAAGAGTGATACAACGTATGAATGAGTCTACAGTGAACGGTGCAAAAGACCTGGAAATCATTTCAGACCCGGCTCAACCTAAAACCAAAACGAAGAAAAAGAAGAAGAAAGATAAACATAAGCAGGCTGCCCAGCCAGCGGCACAGAGCGGCAAACTAACCAAGAAGATCTACAACAAAGAACTCCAGCGGCTCCAGCTCGAACTGGTGAAGATGCAATATTGGGTCAGGCACAGCGGCGCACGAATCGTCATTATTTTTGAAGGGCGGGATGCTGCGGGTAAGGGTGGCACAATTAAGCGCCTGACTGACCCGCTCAACCCTCGGGGTTGCCGGGTGGTTGCGCTCGGGACACCGAGTGATCATGAAAAAACGCAATGGTACTTCCAGCGATACGTAGCCCATCTGCCGGCTGCCGGCGAAATTGTTTGCTTTGATCGTAGCTGGTATAACCGGGCGGGAGTGGAGCGAGTGATGGGTTTTTGCACCGAGGCGCAATACCAAGAGTTTATGGGGACTTGCCCTGAGTTTGAGCGGATGCTGGTGCGATCGGGGATTATTTTGCTCAAATATTGGTTCTCGGTCAGCGATGACGAGCAAGAGCTACGCTTTCAAGCCCGTACGGCTGACCCAGCTCGCCGTTGGAAGTTAAGTCCTATGGATTTGGAATCGCGCGATCGCTGGGTGGAATATTCCCAGGCCAAAGACCATATGTTTGCCCACACCAATATCCCTGAAGCGCCCTGGTTCACCGTCGAAGCCGACAATAAAAAGTCAGCGCGGCTCAACTGCCTGAGTCATATTCTCAGCAAAGTCCCTTACGTGGACATGACGCCGAAAGCGATGGAGCTGCCGCCTCGGAAGAAGCGCCCCCATGATTACGAGCGGCCGCCGATTAATGAGCAGTTTTTTGTGCCGCAGATCTTTTCTTGAGATCGGGATATAGCGATCGCCCCTGGTCACAATTCACAAATTCAGCCCCCTACTTCTCTCCCGTATCCGAGGAATTGGGGTGAATTTGTTCGGCCGCCGGACAGTCCTCCGCCACCAAAATCTCCGCATTGCTGCGTGAAACAGATGCTAACTTGCGAGAAATCGCACCAATACTATCAAGGCGCACCATTTCCTCCCAAGAACTCACCTCGTCATCCTCTTCCACTTCATAGCGAATAATCACTAGATCCCCCTCAATATCAATAATCTGAGCGGGCTCAATCCAACGCTGCTGATCCCGCAAAAAGATGCTGACCTCGCGTTTATCAGCGCAGAGTTGGTAGATTTTGCGGTGAAGCATAGGCGACCTCTCCTAGGCAATAGTGAATGTTCATCGTGAATCGAATCTTGTGGGGCAGCTTCCCCCCTTTAGCAGGGCTTCGTCTAGAATTGAACGTCGCACCGAGGGGCGCAAGAAAATTATTTGGGCTGGGTCTTGGTCGGCTCTTGGCGTCGTGCAATTGAAGGCTAAATTGTAGGGGCCAGCGCACCTCTCCAAGCCTTCATCCCTTCAACTCTACCCTCATCATAGGCAGTCTAGCGTGAAATGCCCAAGCTACACGGTAACTTAACAAAATTCACGGGAACCTGGCATCCTAGGGGCGAGAGCGGATGGCTTTTCGTTTTTTGCTTGCAGCGATGCTATTGGCGAGGTTCCCTCGCGTCGGTTGGAGCCGCCTTGCCTCGAAAAACCGTCTGAACCTGCTGGTAAGTTGGGGCAGGGGATGGTGGGGAGGCCGCTTCCGGTTCAGGCAGGGTTTCTTGGAGCGCTGGGAGTTGCTCGGCGAGGTAGATCTGCTGCTCTAGCGTTTCGGCAGACGAGAGCAGATCATTTAACCCCTCGATCAAGTCCCGAACATTGCGTCGAAAACCAGGATTGCCCGTGAGTTCGTCGAGATCTGCCGTAATCTTCTGGACATTTTCAAAAGTGGCGCGGGCCGACTGCAACGTCTGCTGAAGCGCCAGAATCGTGGACGGATCACCGAGGGCGTCGCTGGCAGTTTTGAGGTTTTCTGAAGCAATGGCTGCGTTGGCGCTGAGGGTTTCTAAGTTCTCCAGCAGGCGCTCGGCTTGACCGGCATCTAGGGTTTGGTTCAGGGTTGCCACTAAACCGCTCAATTCCCCGCTGGTCGAGCGAATACTGGCTAACGTGCCCCCAATATTGGCTTGGTTCTCCACGATTAAGCCATTCAAATTGCGGGTCAGTTGGTTGAGCTCAAGGGCAGTTTGGCGGTAGGCCTCAGCCGTGCTGTTGATCTGACGGGCAGAGGTTGCCGTAACCGTTGTGATCGTGTTGGCGGTGCGTGAGACAGATCGAACCTCACCGCGCACGGCTTTGGAGAGGAGCGTGAGTTCTTTACTCAGTTCTCCCACCTCCTGGGCAGTGGTATTGGCATTTTCCGTGAGGGCGACAATATTGCCGAAAAATTCAGGGTCCGTGAAGCGTTCACTCAGGGCCATGGTGCTGCGCATGGCATTGTTGATGCTAATGCCCGTCTGGCCTTGCAGTTGATCGCCGTCACAAACAATCCGAGCACTGTTGCAATTACGACTCAAGGGGGGAGCAATGTCTGCATCGTCAGGAATCTCCACAAACGGATCAAGATCGATCGCGGTTTCACTGATTAAGCCCCCCTGGTTGGCCTCGATCGTCAGATCCTCTTTGGGAATTAAGAGCGTTGCCGGACTAATCGAAACCTCGGCATCGATGCCGTTGCTTGTGGGTTTAATTTTGGTAATTGTTCCCACCTTGACGCCGCGATAGCGGACTGCACCGCCCACGACCATGCCATTACTGTTCTGGAAGGTAATGGTGGCATCGTAGCTATTACGACTGATCCGGACTCCTTGCAACCAAGCGGCTAATGTGCCAAACAAGGCCACACCCACAATAATAAACAGACCCACCGAGCCTTCTCGCCATATTCGAGAGCGCATGAATTTCTCCTAGTTGAGGCAACCACCTTCTGAATTTTACTGGACAACTCGAATGGGGCCAGTGGTACTGGCATTAAAAAACTGGCGCACCAACGGATTCTCGGTGGTGTCGAGATCCGGCACCGTCCCCTGCCATTGCACCCGGCCATCGTAAAGGAAAATGATCCGATCCGCTGTGCGCCGAATAGTGCTCTGCTGGTGAGACACCATGACATAGGTGCCGCAGATGCCTTCCGCGCGCTGTAAGTCACGCACCAGGTCTTCAATCACGGTGGAGGCGATCGGGTCTAGACCCGCCGTCGGTTCATCGTACAGGATGAGCTTGGGATTGTTCTGGGGATTAGTGGGGTCGGCCATCACAGCGCGGGCAAAGCTGACGCGCTTGCGCATCCCGCCGGAAAGGGCCGCCGGATATTGGGAGCCGACCCCCGGTAAACCCACCATCTCGAGCCGTTCCTCCACCAGGCGCTCGATCTCCTGAAGAGACAGGTAAGAATGCTCAAACAGGCGAAAGCCCACATTCTCGGTCACGGTGAGTGAATCAAACAGAGCCGCCTGCTGGAAGACCATACTGATCGTAATTGGGTCGGTTTGGTCTTCAATCAGCCCCCGACGCCGCTGGCCTTGCACATAAATCTCGCCGGAATCGGGGGCCAGCAGACCCGCAATGATCCGTAAAATGGTCGATTTTCCGGTTCCCGAGGGACCAATAATCACCAGAGCTTCCCCGGGATAAATTTCTAGATCGACTGCATCCAAAATCATGTGGCTACCGAAGGCCTTACTGATCCGGTGTAGCTGGATGATCGGTGGTTGCTGCCTGGCGGAGCGATCCATCCGGTGCGGGGGAGCGGGTTCAAAGCGCGAAGGGGGCATGGCAGTGGATTAAGAGAAGGGCGCTAGAGAATCATTAATCAATGAGCCTCGAAACAACATCATATTTGCCCTCCATGCGCACGTAGAAAATGCAGTCATCCGTCATTGCACACCTAACCGGATGTGTAAACTCTCCGGTTGAACTCAAATAGCTGCCAGGCTCCAAATCTTGGTTATCGGACTCCCCAGGTAACTGGTACTGGACTTGACCCTGGATAACCACAGCACGGAACGCTGAACCGTAGGTGTGAATCTTTCCAGTAAATCCAGTCGGCAGCTTGAGAAGGGTCCCGTTCAACTCGCTATCCTGCGGGTTGCCCCAAAGAAAAGCGAGTTTTGGTTCGTGGGTAGCGGTGGACGCTTCGGGCGGCTCAATCCAAGTAACATTGGCTGCATCCAACCAAATAATATTCGATGCATCCACATTAACGGGTTGCTCTTCGCTCTCAAATGCCGCCTCAGCGGGCTGTACATCGAAGGCATCCTCAACTTCGATGTAGGCGAGAGCATGACTCCCCTGGGCAGCGGTAATATGTACACCTCCCGCTGGTTGTGTCCAGAAAGATCCGGTTGACATCCACATCTTGTCGGCATTGGGATCATCATTATGAATGAGACCACTAATCGCTACGCCTCGATAGGCGATGCCGTGAATATGCGGTGGTGATTCAAAGTCATCCACCGGGTTGAGTAGAAAGCCAGACGGCCCAGGGCCGGTGCGATCGCCCCACAGCGTGCCTGCCTTCGGACTTTGGTCGCCACGGGCAGGATTAAGCTGCTCCCATTCCACCTCGGACTTTGCTAGAACCTCGTAGGTTGGCTCGGCTACTGATTCTGGCACCATGCTGCTGGCAAAAAACTGCAACCGTTCAGCACCGAAAAGGGTGATTGCTACGGTAAGCAATAGCGCCAGGGTGAATAATGAAAACGTTCTCATGCCAACCTCAAGTCAAAGTCCCAAATTAAAGCCAAATTAGAGCATTGCTGGCCCAGTCTAATCACATGATCGAGTGAATTGCAAACAGATATCGGGGGGCTGGTGAAGCATCCAGACTAAAGACGCTGGCAATGAAGTTCACTGCATTCAATTTTGGTGTGACTTGCGAGGATTGACACCTGTTTCCCAACAACCCAGGCGATCGCTTAAGCCTCCGGCTCAACCACCCCAAACACCTGGCTAAAAGTTTGACTCACCTTGCGTCCGGAGTCGATGGCCTCTAAGGGGTCTTTGCGAAGACGATGGCGTAGACAGAGGGTGATGACCTGTTGAATATCACTGACAGTGACTTCGGTACGGCCGTCGAGGGCAGCTAAGGCTTTGGCGGCACGGTTGGTCACAATGTCACCGCGCAGGCCATCCACATCCAAGGCGGCACAGACTTCGGAAATTTTAACCCGCAATTCATAGTCCAGCTCCACTTTGGGGAGGTGGCTCTGGGCTTGGACAATCTGCTGCTGTAGTGCTTCTTGCTCGGCTTGATGGTGCTCGACAAAGACCTGGGGGTCTTGATCAAAGGCCGATCGCTGCTCGACAATCTGTACCCGCAGGGCCGGCGTCTTGACGGTGCGAATTTCGGCGTGCATCCCGAAGCGATCGAGGAGTTGAGGACGCAGTTCCCCTTCTTCTGGGTTGCCTGAGCCCACCAGCACGAAGCGGGCGGGGTGACGAATGGAAATGCCTTCCCGCTCCACGGTGTTCCAGCCACTGGCTGCCGAGTCGAGGAGCACATCGACCAGGTGATCATCGAGGAGGTTCACCTCATCCACGTAGAGAATGCCGCGATTGGCTTTAGCCAGGAGCCCCGGTTCAAAGGCTTTAACCCCTTCGGAGAGGGCCTTTTCAATATCGATCGTGCCGCAAACGCGATCTTCGGTGGCCCCAAGAGGGAGATCGACCATGGGCACTTTCTGGCGGGCGATCGGCACTGTACCTTGTTGGGTGAGATGCTCCCGCGCCCCTTCGCTCATCAGTTCTGGGCTGTGGGGATCGCTGTTGAAGGGGTCATCGGCGACCACTTCAATCTCCGGGAGCAGGTCGGCGAGGGCGCGAATCGTGGTGGACTTGCCCGTACCGCGATCGCCCATGATCATCACGCCACCGATTTTGGGGTCAATGACGTTGAGCAACAGCGCCAATTTCATTTCTTCTTGACCGACGATCGCCGTAAACGGAAACACACGACGGGTTGAGAGGCGCTGCGTCGGAGGTGTTTGGGCTTGCGGAGGCGCTTGGGCAGTGGCGGTCATTGAAGAATTTAAGCAGGTAAAGATTTTTACAATGCTCTCCATTGTGACATACTCTCGCAGCCCTTCAAGGCAGTCTTTGGGGCTAACGCTTCGGGGCTACCAGGGGCTACCAATCAAGGTAAAGCCCGACCAATAGTAGGGGTGATGCAGAGAGCGATCGCCGAGCTTTGCTAACGCTGGGGGAAGCGGCGTTGCCCCTTTTGCACTGGTAAGTTGCCCCGCTTGGAGCTGGGCTTGACCCTGGAGCAAGGCGAGTTGGGCCTGGCGCAGGACATGGGCACGGTTTGAATGCGCCGGCAGGTTTTGGTAAAGCTCACTCATCAGGGCGAGCGTCCCCAGATCATTGGCATACCAGATGCTGGCGATCGCGCTCGGTACACCTGTTTGCACCGCCAAGCCCGCAAAGCCAAACTCCGCTTCCACAGACCCAAAGGCGGTGCGGCAAGCACTGAGGATCAACAACTCCACGGCTTGATCCCGCCAGGGAATCGTCCCCAATTCATCCAGCCCCACCCGGCCATCCCACAACTGAATATAGGAATTTTCCACTTGACCCGGACGAAATTCGGCATGGGTGGCAATATGCACCACATCAAAGCGTTCCTGCTGGTGCTGCTGCCAATTGGGCCAGGTGAAGCGGCTATTGAGGAGCGACACCGCCTCTGGTGTGGTTGCGTCAATTGCGGCCAGTTCAACGGGAACCGCTGGCAGGGGAGGCAAGTTCTGAAATTCTGCTGCACCCATCGCCAAGACCTGCGGATCTTGCAGGGACTGCTGTGTCGTCCGCGTCAAGGCGAGACTGGGCACGACGCTGATGCCATAGTCTTCGACTAAAAACCGCTGGCCACTGTGTAATGCGGCCAGCGGTAGGGCGCGTAGCCCTTGATCCAAACTGAAAATAAGGGTTTCAATGCCGAAGCGATCGAGATCGGTCTGCAACGGCGCAATCAGCCATTGATGCAGTTGTTGGGCGGAGGGCAGATAGCTGGTGGTCAACCGCCGCACCGGATCGGTGATCTCACGGCGGAAGGTTCTGACGGTTTCGAGTAAGGGGCGATCGCCCACCGGGACGCGGTAATGGATGGGTTCGGCAATTTCTGTGACCAAAATGAGTTCGAGATATTGCGATCGCACCAGGGCATAGATCATCGCACTCGGGCTTTGGGTTCGCTCGGACTGCTCCTGCAAAATGCCTTGAATGTCTTCGAGGGAGAGTCCTTCACCCGGATCTTTGCCCAGATAGTCAGTGATCTCGCTGCCAAATAGATTCTCCAGTCCCGTAATCGCAGCGGCCAGGTCATCGTTATCTAGAAGCCTGGCAATGGCGTCGCGATCGAGCATCAAGTTATCGCCGGAGTCATCATGGATGCCCAGCTCAGGATCGAGACCGATTTGGGTTTCAACGGTGGGATCGACGATCGCAACGCCTCCAGCAGGGTTTGCTCCGGTCGTTCCTGTGGTCGTTCCTGCAGACGCCCCCGGCGGAATGAAATCTTGAAAGTTAACGATATTTAGCGTCCCGGTCGCTTGATTACCGGGCAGATCCACCGTCACGGGCGTGGTATAGCGGGAATAGTCCAGGGTGTTAACCCCACCGCCCCCATTGAGAAAGCCGTTAAAATCCGCGCCATCGTTGAAGACAAAGGTGTCATTCCCCAGACCCCCGATCAGGCGGGTGATATTGCTAAAGGCAATTTGGTGTCCTAACGTGTTGAGCTGACCCTGGCCGGCCCCCGTGATTTCCCAGGTTGAGTCCACATTGAGGCCAATGACGGTTTCAGCTCCCGCGATCGAGAAAGTCGCCAAATTGAGCGCCGCTTGAACAACTGGTGTATTGTCCGAGGAGATCGTCCCCCCATTGCCGGGACTCCCCAATACCACCTGATCAAAGCCCACTAGGTTGGTGATTTCCGCATCCGTAAAATCATGCGCGGCCCCCATGCCGCCACCACCAAAGCGCAAATCCTGTGCTGTGGTAAAGGTGGTCAGGGTCAGGGTTCCGGTATTGTCGCCTTGAACAGTGTTATTAATCTCTGATTCATCGGCGGCGATTGTGAGGCTAACGACATCGGTCAAGTTGCCATTGATATTGACCTGGGGCGCACGCAAAATCAGGTGGGGTGTATTCAACGCCAAGGGGGTGGTGATGTCGATCGTGCCGCTGGCTTCCAGGATGACGGTTCCGGTTTCGAGCAGCAATGCGGTGTCTGAGATGGTGTAGGTCACTCCCGGATCGGTGGCCTCAAAAATATTGGGTAAGGCAGCATCGTTTGCTGCACTCCCCGCATTAACAATATTGATGTTGAGTGGATCGAGGAAAAGCGTTCCCATTTCACCCCAGGGCGCAGCCAGATTCGCCCGACCGTCGTAGGCTAGGCTCTCTACCGCTGAGACCTCGACAAAGCCGCCGTCTCCCCCCTGAACGCCGCCCTGGGCCGAGAGCTGACCATAGAACGCCGTAATTTCATCCGACCAGACGAGAATATCGCCGCCGTCACCTTGAGCACCTGTGGCATCTGCCCGAATGATGCTGTCGCGATCGACAAAGGTGCGTGTTGCCGTTTCGCCGATCCGAATGCGGCCGTCTCCTTGCTCACCTGAAGCGTCGATCTCTGCCCCGAACAAAGCGATGCGATCGCCATCAATCTGAATTCGCGGTGTTGTAGTGGTGGCTTGGGTGGTGCTGGTATCCAGCTTGCCCGTAACGGTGACAGAACCGGGGGAAGTGGGAATCGGGATTGAGGAACCGGGTGCGTAAAGTTGCCCATCATCCCGAAACTCAACGCCCAGATTGTCTGGTGTGAGTCCGCCCCCGGTGAGCAGTTGGGGTAAATCGAGGGGGTTGAGGTGGGTGAGCTGATCGCCAGATCCTGGATGGGCAATCTCCAAGCTCAACAAGCTATCTGGCTGACTGATTTTGACGCGATTTGTACCCGGAACTGCAATCACTTGGAGGTTGCCACCTCTAGCGGTGAGCGTTCCCGTATTGAGTACCGAGCCGCCGACCAAATTCAGGTTATGACCTTCGCCGACTTGGAGATTGCCTGCGTTGGCGATCGCCCCCGCCTCGGCTCCGGTAAAGGCAAAGGCTTGAGGCTGACCACTTAAAGCCGCGTAATCCTGGCTCTCCGGCGTCCAAACCCCCTGCTCAAATTCAATCCCGGTCGCTGTCGTTGCTGTAAAATCCCCACCCACGTTCAACTGGGCATTGGCCCCGAAGACAATCCCCGCCGGATTCATCAGATAGAGATTGGGGCTGCCCCCCGTCACCTCCAGCAGCCCCTGAATAACCGAGGGATCACCACCCACCACCCGCGCCAAAATATTGCGGTGTTGGGGCTGGGCTAAAAAGTGAGCCACTTCATGGGGCTGCAAACCAAACTGGGCAAAGCTATGGAAGAGGTTTTGCCCATCTGCTGAGGTGCTGCCGCCGTGAATAACAAAGCGATCGCCCGCTGGGGTGACAATTGTCCCTGTGCCATCCGGTGCAGTGGTAATCGACTGGGCTAAGGTCTGTCCAGGAAAAAACAAACAGAATGCGATCGTGTTTGGCACAATGCCTGAGGCAATCCCATTTAGCATCCACCCGAGGCCCTTCGACCGCTTTACCTTGAAGTGGTTTAAAAGTCCTTGCTTTGGACTGCTCCACAACCTGCTACTTGGACAAATCATGTTGAATTCACAGGTTCTCCCTAAACAAACACTCTCAGTCTGCGTTGACTTTAGAGGAATGACCCCGACCCCGAATCACAATCCAGCGTAGCGTCTACCGCTTATGCCACATTTAATACTGTCAGCTCAACGAGGGGCTATCACCCTTTAAGCCTCAAACCAGTATTACGCCTAGCTCACAGCCCCTCTTCACTGACTATTTGGCTCGGGCATTTGGTTCCACAATGCGCAGTGAGACAAGCAATTGCTTGTCTCATCAGACTTCTGAATTAATTGATGGTACACCCTGAAAATTATTGTTGCGATCGCACGCTCAAAACGACAGCTCTGTGAGAACCCAGCTAGTTCAGCAAGGGTGCAGCCCCCACATCACAGAGTTGCACTGATTGGAGAAAGGTACTCCAGTCATCCTGAGCGGTGTTCTGCGCACAGGCTTGGGGCACAAAAGCGGTTGTGCCAAGCTGACGCGCTTGGAGCTGGGCCGCGAACGCTTCGTACCACAAGCCAGCTTGAGCATAGGCCGAAGCAGAGGACAGGTCTTGAGATAAGGTCGCAAAACGTTGAGCGTAAGCACTCCCTGGGCTGACGCGCTGAATCCAGCTATCCGCCACCACATTTGCCGAAGCGTCCTCCGTGTCCATGACCAAGCTGACGTACCAGTGATAGAGTTGGTCCGGCTCTAAAATCGCTTGCGAATGGGCAGGCAGAGTAAAGCGCACAATTCCAGACTCATCAGGCATAGGAATTTCGACTTCATGTACCAACTGCTCATCAGTTTTGGTAGAGGAATCATGCCGATACAAAGTGAATTTGACTGCCTGGGCCGGTGCAGCGGGAACGTAGGCGAAAAACTCGGGCTGCTCATCAAGGGTTAGGGGAAGTGTCGCAGACGGTACGAGGAGTTGCAGCGTTCTGGGGAGTACAGCTAGGTCATGCCCTCGACGTGTACCGCCATCGCCAGTAGTTTCCGGTGCGCCGCGATCGGTTGGTGTAAATAAAATCTCACCCCGCGTGCCGCCATCACCCGTGGTTTCTGGTGCACCGCGATCGGTGGGGGTGAAGAAAACCTCACCCCGTGTCCCGCCATCACTGGTTGTATCAGGTGCGCCCAGATCGGGCGGTGCAAAGGCGCTACTGCTCTCCGGTTTGGGCATAGCCCTGGCTGCACCCCCGAGGGACATGGCTATCGCCAGGCAGATTGCAGAAATCAGGGTGGTACGAGGATGGAACATGGTTCAAACTCCAGGATTTTCTAAGGAGAGGTTGGGGTAAAGGCAATGATAAGTAGCTGAAACAAGCGGGGGTAGCATTGCTTCGGGCTTCAAATCTTGATTGCTTTGGCGCAATGGCTACAGCCCTTTGTCTGCTTTATCTAAAGTGGGTGTAGGAGTGTTTGTCTTAAGAGCGGTTGAGGATGAGGGTCAATGACACGCCCTTCGTCATCACTCAATCATCATTGGCAAAAATGGCTTGGCAAAAAAGTTGTGCTTGTGATGTTCGTAATTTCAAGCGAACAACCCAGCAATCAGCACCACTGATATCGAGTATATTGAGATACACTCACACCTGATCATATCAGGAGATTTTTGTTTTCGTTTGCTGACGCCTCTCAGCCATTTGGCGGAATCAAGACAGCGTGAGATGAATGACGTATCCTAGGAGCGGGGCAGGTCATGCCCTCTGACCCAGAATGTGAAATGGAGAAATGTCCGCCTCGGATAATGTAGAGAAAAGTTACAGGTGGTAGGCGATCGCAAGCGAATCCCCCTTTTTAGGTGAGCCGATTTTAGGAGAGCAAATTTATGCCAGCAAAGATTTTGGTGGTGGATGATGAACCAACCATGCATTTGCTGATTCAGAAGGCGTTTCGTCGCAAACTGCGCCAGGGAGACTACGAATTCCTGTTTGCTCACAATGGGGTTGAGGCATTGGCACAATTGGATGCTCATCCTGATGTTGATGTGCTGCTGACCGACATCAATATGCCCCAAATGAATGGCTTAACACTCTTGAGTCGGCTGGCCGAGCGCAAAATTGAGATTCCTAAGGCGATCGTGATCTCTGCCTACGGTGATCTGCGCAATATTCGCACTGCGATGAATCAAGGGGCTTTTGACTTTTTAACCAAGCCAATTAATTTTGAAGACTTAGATATCACCCTGAGCAAGACGCTCAACTACGTGGGTCAGCTTAAGGAAGCCCGTGTCGAAAAACAACGGGCCCAATTGGCTCAAACGGAACTGTCTCGCCAGAAGGCCTTACGCGAGGGGGAGCAGCGGCTGGTGCAGTTTCTAGAAGCTGTGCCCGTGGGGATTTTGGTCGTAGATGCGACGGGCCACCCCTACTACACCAACCGCTGCGCCACAGAACTGGTGCAGCAGACAACCCTCTTGATGCCCGAGTCTCCGATCTTTGCCAATGCCTATTACGCTAGCAGTTTAGCCCCCTACCCACCTGAGCAGCAGCCCCTGGTAAAAGCCTTACAGGGGAAAAGCCTAATCGTCGATGACTTGGCGTTGGTTTTGGGCGATCGCACCCTGCCCCTAGAGGTGGCCGCCACGCCCATCTATGATGCCCAGGGCAAGGTCATGTATGCGATCGCTACCCTCACGGATATCACCGAACGCAAACGCACCGAGCAACTGCTGGCTGACTATAACCACACCCTCGAGGCTCAGGTAGCCGAGCGCACGGCGGCCCTGCAAGCGAGTGAAGCGACCAATAACGCCATGTTGAGGGCGATCCCAGACGTATTAGTGCGCTTGACCGCCTCCGGCCGCTGCCAAGAGATTCGGCCTCACCCCACCCTCACGCCATCAAACTCGCCAAGTCCCTGGACAATGGGTCAGCAATCTGTAGGCAAACAATTAACCGAGCTGTTTCCGCCGGCGTTGGCGGCTCAACAGATGCAGTATCTCAACCAGGCGCTGGCCACTGAGCAACTCCAGGTCTACGAATATACCCTGCCTACCCCCCCGTCCCAATCCGCCCATTACGAAGAAGTGCGCATCGTCAAGCTCACCGACGATGAAGTCCTGATGATGGTACGGGATATTAGCGATCGCAAGCAGGCCGAAGCCGCCCTTCAATTGGCGAAAGAGTCCGCCGAAACCGCCAATCGCGCCAAAAGTGCCTTTCTAGCGAGCATGAGTCATGAACTGCGCACCCCCTTGAATGCCATCCTCGGGTTTAGCCAACTCCTGGGCGGAGATCAATCACTCAATGGCCAACAGCGTGACAATTTACAGATTATCAGTCGTAGCGGAGAACATTTACTCTGCTTGATCAACGACATCTTGACGATGTCTAAGCTCGAAGCAGGCCAAGACAAGCTCCACATTAGTCGTTTCAATTTTCAGCAAATGTTGCGCTCTCTCTACGAGATGCATCGCCTGATTGCTGGGAAAAAGGGGCTCCAACTCAACCTTGAAACCGATCGCCAACTCCCCCAAAACATCTGGAGCGATGAGAGCAAACTACGGCAAATTTTTGCCAATTTGATGGGGAATGCCATCAAGTTCACCTCAGCAGGCAGTGTAACCGTGGGAGTTACGCTACAACAGATTGATCCTCCGGGCGTTGAGCAGTCCACCTTGGAACAACAGGATCAAAAGGACGGAGAAGGAACCCAGGCTTGGTTGCGCGTTACTGTGGAAGACACCGGCCCTGGCATTGCTGAATCGGAACTGCAACTCTTGTTTGAGCCCTTTGTCCAAACCAGCACGGGGGAAAAATCCAAAGAGGGTACAGGACTCGGGCTCTCCATCAGCCGTGAATATGTGCAGATGATGCAAGGTGAGATTGGGTCATGCTCACAACTGGGCGTGGGCAGTCAATTTTTCTTCCGGATTCCGCTACGCGTCGATAACTTTGAACCCATGTCCTTAGAGTCTTTGAGCAGGGCCGCTGCTGACCCTACCCAACGGTCTGAGTCGAATGATCTGCCCAGTCGAGATGAAGCCTTGGAAAACGGTCTCCAGCCCCAAGACTTACTCGGTCAAGACGAGGCTTGGGTAGAACAGCTCTACATTGCGGCGATCGCGATCGACAATACCGCGATCACCGATCTACTGAACCAATTACCGCCTGAGTCGAACCGTCTGGCGACGAAAATTTCTCAGTTGGTTGAACAGTTTCGTTTTGATCTACTGTTGGAGGCGCTCAGAGTGGCTTATCCGGCGCAATGCAGCGAAGATTTAGCGTCCAGCGAGTAATGTCTAAATCCGGCAAGTAAACGCCCAAAATCTTCTTGAGTCGAGGATTTCAGCTTTCGTAAAATGTCCTAACCACCGATATCGCTGCTAATGAGAGTTTAGAAAATAAATCGAGAATTCCGTAGCGCAGGCGTCTCGCCTGCCAAGGGTCAGCGCATTCTACAATTACCGGATTAAATTCTTAGCCTTCATTAGCAGCTGACCAACTGAGATATGCGATCGTCGATCTGGGCATAAAGGCGATCGCGGCTCTCGGAATTGTCCAGCACCAGATCGGCAGCGGCACATTTTTGCGCCAGGGGGAGCTGGGACTGAATGCGCTGCTGGGCTTGTTGTTGTGTCAATCGATTGCGGGCCATCAATCGGTCAAGTTGTTGGCTGGGTGTACAACTGACAACCCAAATTTCCGTCACCAGATCCGTAAGGCTTGCTTCAAACAGCAGGGGAATCGAGAGCACCACAAGGGGTTGAGGATTAGGCCCATCGCTGAGTTGGGCTAAGGTTTGGTGAAAGCGATCGCGCACCAACGGATGGATTTGCGCTTCGAGCCATTGCCGTTCCTGAGCATCGCTAAAGACGATTTGACCCAGGCGGGCGCGATCGAGGTTGCCATTGGCTTGCAGGAACTGCGGGCCATAACGGGTGGCGATCGCCTCCAAAACCGGCGATCCCAACTGTACCGCCGCCCGCGCAAATTCATCCGCATCCAGCACCGGCAGATGATACCGCTGGGCCAGGTAGTCTGACACGGTGCTTTTGCCCGTGGCAATGCTCCCGGTTAAGCCTAAGCGGTGCTGCGGGGAACTCATGCTCAGTAGCCCATTCTTAGCGGGGAGGAGGATTACGCGGTGGGCGTCCCTGGGGTGGGCGACCTTGGGATGGACGATCCTGGGGCGGACGGCGATCAGGCCGACCCTGGTTTCCCCCGTTTGGGCGACCCTGACCTCCGCCAGGGGGCTGATGCCGAAAACTAGCATCGGGTGTGCCGCGAAAGCAGCGGGGAATCGCCGGGAATGTATAGGTGACGTAATAGTGGTAGATGCCCCCGGGATATTCCGGTGTCGCCGCAATGCGACCATTGCATTCGTCAAGATCGCCCAAGCCGGCCACATATTCGTAATCTTGGACAAACGTGCCGTCATGGGTTCCGCTAGGGCCATCGGGGCGGGTTCCCGACTTGAGCCGATAGCTGGGGCGCACCTCAGGGTGATAGTAGATGGGAAAGCCATCGGCTGCGTAGCCAATGAGTTGGATCGCAACCCGGTTCTCAATTAAGCCTGTGGGGAGCCCATGGTAATGGTAAGAGCCATCGGGCTGAACATGGGCATGGTTTTGGTCTAGTCCCAGGTTGCGAGCCGTAGGGGTCTGGGCCAAGGCTTCATATTGCCAACTGCGATTAAGACCTTGCAAATTTGGAGGGTTGCCCTGGGGTTGCCCCCCTTGACGCTGGCCACCACTAGGCCGGCCACCGTCAGTCTGATCCCGAGTTGGGCGATCGCGCCCATCCCCCCAAAACTCAGCCGCGCCCGGATCGAAGGGCACACCATTGAGGGCAATGCCAAACCGCCCGCGCATGGGCGTGATCTGGTTGGCGAGTTGGGGGGTGGCTGGCACAGAAAAAGAATGGGACTGGGGCGCAATGGTGTTGGGATTGTTGCGGTTGGGGAAGGTTCCCGTGGCATGGTCAGGGATGCCATTAGCCGTGATCACACGCCGATTGCCCTGGATGGTGATCGAAACGCGATTCCGGGCATTTTGAGCTAAAAGATCTCCGTCCAGGGGATGGACGGCTTCTGTGTCATGACGTTGGATTGCTTCGCCAGGGTCATGAACGGGTTGCTGTTTCGCTGAGGTACGAGACTCGGGGGCATAGGTCGGCACTTGGCGATCGCCGAGGCCCCAGATCAACATCAGCAAGGCAACTGGGGGCAGGAGCCAGCGCGAGGAGCGGAATAAGGTTTGGCGGGAAGGTCGTTTCATCATCCAGTGGTTGGGTGATCAGCAGGAGCGGCAACGGGCAATCGCAAGAACAAGCTGCTAAGGCGTCGCGGCAAGCCCCTCAATGATGCGTTCATACAACAGCGCCAACTCATTTTTCGGTAGGGCCTGAGAGCCATTGACCGTCATGACCACACAGTAACGCTGGCGGTTCCCCGACTGCAACGCCGTTGTAAAGTTGAGTACACCCGGTTCTGAACCGCCTTTGAAGGCGATTTGTGACCATTGCTGAGGGTTGGCCAAACCCGGATTCACCTGCATTAGCGGCAATTTTTCAACGTGTGTCATGCGCTGACACAAGTCCTGGGCCGTAAAAAAAACATTCCATATCTGGTGCGATCGCTCTCGTGTTCGACCAGCATCTGATCATTCCGCTGGATGAAGAGACTGGCTTCACCGGGCAAATTTTGTACTGCCTCCCTTGATCAAGATCCCTGAGTCACCAACCCATGGGCTTGGAGTTCCTGGATCAACACCTGCAAGTCCTGGCGCAGCACCTCGGGCTCCACGTCATATTCATCCAGCAGTTGGGTGTAGGCAGTCTGCACCGATGCGCTGGCATCGAGAACCTGAACCATTCTCGTGCCCACATCATCAAGGCCAAAGTATTGTTCACTCGCCAAATCCAACAGCACCGCCTCGCCACCGAGGTCTTGAATTAGCACATCGTCGGTGAGATGCACGGGGGCAGTCCAATCCAGATCGGTGGTTTGGGGGTTGGTGGGCTGGGGGGCTGATCGATCTAAGTCTGACATGAGGCCCAGTAGCGTTCAATCAGTAAGATCGCCACAATATCATCAACGGGGCGGGGTGGCACGCGTAGACCCTGGGGGAGCAGTCGCGTCAAGCCCCGAGGCGGATACATCTGCCAATAGCGATCGCGGGCTTCTAGCGTACTATTGCGCTCATCCACAAGGGCGATCGGCAGGTGCGGCGGACAATATTGCTGGAGGCGCTCCCGCCATTGCCGAGAACGGGTCTGATTGCCCAGCACGACTTGCTCGGGTGGGTGGGTTTGGAGCAGGTGGGTCAGCGTTGCTTGAACCTGATCCGTCTCAACCACAGCGTGATAGAGCAGTTGATGGGGCGCGTCCATCACTGCAATCCCACATTTAGCTTGTCCTGGATCAAAACCGAGAATGTTCATCACGTGACGCTCTGGGGCGATCGGGGCAATCAATCTTGGCAATCAATACGTTACGGTTTGCCCATGGCTTGGTCGAGAGGGGCGCAAAAGGCCTCCAGATCTTGAGAGAGCACGAACAAGACCACGGGCGTTGCCAAAATGGCGGGGACTAGATCGGAATTGGCCACGGTGAGAATCACCTTTTCGATCGCGCCCGTTTGCAGGTTCTGACGGGGAATTTCGGAGCAGAGCAGGGCGCGACACCGTTTGGCCACATCTTCAAGCCAGTCTGCATTGCCCTCTTGGGGCAATTGACCGGCCTGAATTGCCAGGGAAATGGCAGCATCTTCCAGATTGCCCTCACAGGCTTCAATTTCCTGGAGGGCGGTCAGAGCGGGAGCATAGTCGCTTAATTGCGCTTTTAGTTGTACTAATTGTTCGGACGGTACGATGGCCATTCTGCTCAATAAGTCTGGTTAGGTTAGGTTGGATGAACGAGATTGTCCTCTATTCTAGGGGCTGTCATCCTTTAGATTTAAAGCTCTCACTGTGACTAGCGTACAGCCCCTCTCCCTGTTTGTTGGGTCGGGCGTTTAATCCCTTATCCCTGCTCCGCACGAGCAAAGCTCTACAGGCTGCTGCGGTTAAATTAATGACAATCCCTAGAGCGCGTCATCCCATTATCCTGAGTGATAGCCCTCTTTTAACCTTGACATTCTCTAATGACCGACCCTGACCATGTGCTCTGCCCTTGATGCGCTTGACCATCAACTCATTGTTTCCTGCCAGGCGCCACCGGACTCGCCGCTCTATGCCCCCGCGATGATCGTCGCCATGGCCCAGGCTGCGGTGTTACGAGGGGCAGCGGCGGTGCGGGTGGATACCCCCGCCCACGTGCAAGCCGTGCGACAGGCATTGCCCGATATCCCGATCATTGGCCTTTGGAAGCAGCAGATTCCGGGCTCTGAGGTGTATATCACTCCCCGTTTTACCGATGCTGCTGCGATCGCCGCCGCTGGCGCTGACATCATTGCCCTGGATGCGACGTTGCGCGATCGTCCCGATGGCGAACAGTTACCAGCTCTAATCCAACGCATTCGCCAGGATCTGGGTAAAGTCGTGATGGCCGATGCCGATGATCTCGCCGGGGCACGGGTGGCGGTTGAAGCTGGTGCTGAAATTGCGGGCACGACGCTCTACGGCTACACAGGGCAAACGCGCCAGGAGCAGCCGCCTGCCTGGGCTTTACTGGCGCAACTGGTAGAGCAGCTAGATTGCTTTACGATCTGTGAAGGGGGCATTGCTACGCCCGAGATGGTGCAGCAGGCGCTGGAAATTGGGGCCAGTGCCGTGGTTGTGGGCACAGCCATTACAGGAATTGACCTGAGGGTGCAGGCGTTCATGCAGCCGTTTCAGCAAGCCTAGTTTAATCTCTACCCGTGTTTCACAAACTCCGTACGGCTTGGCGACTCTCCCCTGAGGCGCGATCGCAATTTTGCGTTGCTTACCTACTTTTATTGGCGATCACGATCGCCCTCCAGACCATGGGATTTCGCTGGACGAATCGGCAACTCAAACGCCGCACCTGTCACCGTTTAATGCGGCCCCTCTCCCCAAGCCAATATTCGACAACGCTCTCCATGAGTCGCCTCGTGGTTCGCTACAGTCGCCCCTGGGCCAATTGCCTTCGCCAGTCCTTGACGCTCCGGACGCTGCTGCGCTGGCAGGGTCTAGAAACGGAACTGCGGATTGGGATGCGCCGTAGGGATGGCAAGCTGGAGAGTCATGCTTGGTTGGAGGATCAGGAGCGGGTAATCGGCGATCGCACCGACGTACAACAGGACTATCAGGCGTTTGGGCGGGCGATCGAGTGAACGATTGAACCTTGTCTAGCTTGAAAAGTATAGTTTTGAGAATTCCGAAATTCTGATTCCTACTTGCATTTGGTAAAGACTCTGTAGGGGAGGGTTTGAAACCCTCCTGACTCCGGGGTTCAAAGTAGAGGCGGTTTCACGACCATAAGGCACAATCCCCGTGATTGCGCGAGCATTCAGGCTAGAATCGCAGCATCACTCCTTCTATTATGAACCGGAACCCATGGCCCGACCGGAAGTCGCTATCGCCATTTTGTACCAACGGGGGCAGTTCTTAATGCAACTGCGGGATGATATTCCCGGTATTGCCGCGCCTGGGCTCTGGGCGTTTTTCGGCGGACATATTGAGCCCGGCGAAACCCCTGCAGCAGCCCTAGTCCGGGAGGTCGCGGAGGAAATTAGCTACACCCTCACAACACCGCCTTACAAGGTTGGCATTGTCGAAACGGAGCGGGTGATTCGCCATATTTATGCCGCTCCCCTCACCGCCAAGCTAGGAGATTTACATTTGCAGGAAGGCTGGGATTTTGCCCTGGTCAGCCCCGAGGCGATCGCGGCGGGGGAGCAATATTCAGCGATCGCCAGACAGACCCGCCCGCTGAGTGCGCCTCACCGGGAAATTTTGTTAGCTTTTATGAAGCAGAGCCCCATTGAATGGCGCAAGCTCCCCTAATTTTCCATACTGGATTCTGGGGGCTTTCCCTTCAAGGTGGGTCTTTGACGATGTAATCGCGTTTAGAGACAGCGTGGCTGGGTTGAACGTAGAGCAGACGTACGCAGCCTAAAGCACTTTTTCGCCATGCGGTGTAGTCCGCTGGCTCACCAGAGCTTAAGGGGCTCAAGGTTCTATCCATGAAGATTTGGGCAATAGGATTTCGAGACGATTCCCAAACTGTCACCAAGTCCATCAGAAGCGCCAACGGTGTTTATATCTTAGGGAACAAGCGAATACCCCAATGGACTCTCCAGATATGGGCAGCGTCCACCACCGAGACTCTCGTTTCTGGGTTGTCCTCAACTCAACGCTATCCATCCTGCCCGGCCCCCTCTTACCCCAATCATTTCAGAGCGAGACGATGAATCATCCCCGTAAGTTTCCGACTTGGCTGTCCACCTTTGTGTTCAATGGCGCTCTGGCCGGCGTGGCAACGGCTGCCATGGTGACCACTGGTATTATTCCTGCGGTGCAGGCGGCCCTAGAGGAGAGCCCAAAGACCGTTGTCGATGAGGTCTGGCAAATTGTCAATAATGAGTTTGTGGGGATTAGCGCAGATTTTGACATGGAGGGTTGGCAGGAGACCCGTCAAGACTTACTGGCGCGGGATTACAGTTCTTCCCAGGAAGCCTACAGTGCCATTCGTCAGGCCCTCCGGGAACTCAATGACCCCTACACTCGGTTCCTCGATCCGGGGGAATACGCTCAACTCGCGAATCAAACCAGTGGTGAACTCTCCGGCGTAGGGTTGCAACTCACAGTAGATGAAGCCACTAGCGCCCTCAAAGTCATTCGCCCCATCCCCGATTCCCCAGCGTCCGCAGCGGGCATTCAAGCGGGCGATCGCATCCTCCGCATTGATGATCGCCCCACTTCCCTCTTGGGAGCCGAAGATGCGATCGACCTTTTGGGAGGTGCAGAAGGCACTAAAGTCCGTTTACAACTGGTGCGCCCCAACCAAGGTTTATACGAAGTGGAGCTGATCCGGGCGCAGATCGAAGTTCCGGTGCTCCATTCCGCCCTCCAGGAAGAAGGCGAGTTGCGCGTCGGCTATATGCGTCTGGATGAATTCAGCTCCCATGCTGCGGAACAGATGGCGGCGGCGATCGAAGATCTAGAATCCCAAAATATTGATGGCTATGTGCTCGATCTGCGGGGTAATCCAGGGGGACTGCTCTTCGCCAGTGTGGATATTGCCCGGATGTGGCTAGAAACGGGCACGATCGTGAGCACCGTAGACCGTCGGGGGGGCGATCGCCAATATTCTGCCAACCGAACGGCGATCACCGATCTCCCGCTTGTGGTTTTGATCGATGGTTACTCGGCCAGTGCCAGCGAGATTTTAGCGGGGGCCCTCAAGGACAATGATCGCGCGACCCTGGTTGGTAGCCGTACCTATGGCAAGGGCACAGTGCAATCCGTCCATCACCTCTCCGACGATTCAGGTCTCGCGGTGACGATCTCACGCTACTATCCGCCCAGTGGCATCAGCATCAACCAGCATGGCATCGCGCCAGATATTGTGTTTGACCTCAGTCGTGATCAGCAGCGGCTGCTGCGCCGGAATCCGTCTTTGCAAGGCACCGATCGTGATCCCCAGTACCGACGGGCGATCGCCACACTCAAAGCCGAGATCTCAGGTCAGGTGATGGTTCCGGCGTTACCTGAGCCGATTCAGGTCAGCAATAACCGAAACTAGAGCAGTGTCAACAGAGGCGGAGTTTTCCTGCCCAAGCAACTTCGGCGACCAGTCAGTATTGAGTGGATTAGTACTATCAATCACAATCTTTCCTTGTGTTGCTTCAGTCAGTCCGAAAAATCCATACAGATTCCGTGCTGGCAGGCGGGACGTCTGCGCTACGGTCGATTGGCTGAATTTTCCGTAGCGTGGGTGGTCACTGAGCAGAGTCGAAGTGCATTTTGCCTGCCACTGTTTATGGATGAATTGGATCGGTCTAAAAAACTGACGACTACCCACTCGCCCAAATCTCCAGCATTTCGGGCCGCCACTCCACGTCTCCACCAACCCCTCAGCCTCGCCCAGCCCTCACCCCCAACAGCGATCTCAACAGTCTCCGATTGAATCGGGTCCGGCTCCTTGAAGGCCGAACGAAAAAATGGCGTTGCATCTGGAGCTTGGGCGCGACAAAACTTGCGCCTCTCAGCGTTGGCGACAACTGACATTGGGGGGGGCGGGGGCGATCGCCCCTCCATCCTTTAAACTAAAATATTGCTCCCCCGATCATTGCTTCTCCTTCGTGGCCGCATCGCCCCTATCCCCCGTATGACCTCCACCCAACCCCTCAGCGAAATCATCGACGAGTTTCAATACTTCTGCCGCGAGTCG
>JBMYQW010000014.1:0-24277 GCA_049601735.1 Spirulinaceae cyanobacterium | reverse complement strand
GCGCCGCCAGCCAAGCCGTTTGCCCACCGCCGACTGCGGCTGCGGCAACCCCGCCCCGCTGCCGATGTCGTGCAGGATTCACCGCCTTCAGATACAGCCCCTGCCTCCCGTGTCCTCAATTGGTCGCGGACGCGCAGTCTGTTGGCGGCCTTAGGCTTTTTGCTGCCCCTATTGTGGTCAACCTATTTTTTAGAACGTTTATTCTTCTCTCCTCCGGATGAGCCGGAACTGCCGCAACCGTTACCCGAAACCGAGGAACTCTTTACGGACTTGCAAGCAGTGGGAGTGGTGGCGATCGGCCATGCGGAGGGGAATTTGACCTTAGCTGGCGATCGCACCGCGGCCTATTGGGGCCATGCCGATCCGGGAAATTTCCGCCAAAACCAGGGTTGGTGCTCTGACCAAGGGCGGGGCGGTGGTGATCCGGCGCTGGCCGATCGCAAATGTCTAGAACGGGTGCAGGAGCGACTGCCCCAGATCACCGCTGACTTTTACCAGGCCGGACTTGACCCGGCGGCTGAACCCGAGAGTATGCTCAACGCCGTAGACCTCTACAACCAAGCCTCTCCTTGGGTCAGCCGCCAGTTTCCCCAGAAATATGCCCTCGCACTCGAACAGGGCAGAACCGGTGAAGCGGCCCTTGTGTGGGCGCGGGTGGAAGCCTTTCGTCGCCAGGGCAAGATTGATGCCAGTGGTCTGATTGGTATCTGCCGCCGGGAGGCCCGCCTCGTGACCGATTGGCAATGTGTGGCCCAAGACCAACGCCGTCGGATTCAAGCAATTTCGCGGGTCTTGGGGCAGGGCGAACTTTCCTCGGCGGGGGCGCTTTAAATGTAACTCTGCTTCCCTCAGGGTCGCTCATCCCCCGACGGGATCAATGCAGCCCAATCGTCTTTCCAACCGCCAAACCGATGACGCCCTCCCCGCCCAAGCGCCCCCGCTACCAGAAAGTCCGCGCTCTCAGCCAACATCCCCAGAACCGCCGTCAAACCTACCTGGGCCGCGACAACAAGACGGGGCAACCCGTGGTGATTAAACAATTCAACTTTGCGCAAGGGGGCAGTGACTGGGCTGGCGTTGAAGCCTATCAACAGCGGGCAGGCCAAATGTTGCGGTTTGGTCATCCCCGCATTCCTCGCTACCTGAGCCTCTTGCCCCAAAAAACGGGCTTTTGCCTGGTGCGAGAAGCGCCCCAGCAGGTCAAACCCCTGGCGAAGTTGCCCCCCCTCGAACCGGCCCAGAGCCAACAGGTAGCGATCGCCGCCCTCGACGTACTCACCTATCTCCATGGGCTCGACCCGCCGCTGCTACACAGCAACCTGAGCCCGAGCAATATCCTAGTGGATGCCAAGCTGAATGTGTATCTTACCGACTTCGGCTTCCCCTACCATAGCGGGCGTGGCAAGACCAAACCGGACTGGGCCGGTAGTGACGGGCTGATGCCCAAGGAACAACTGCGTAACCAAGACCTGACCGCCGCCAGCGACCTCTATAGCTTGGGCATTTCGCTTCTGAGCCACCTGGCCCAATGCCCGCCCCCCGAATTACAGACCCAAACCGACCCCAACGGACGGCTCGACGTGGCCGGTCTGGTTCCCCAGACCGTGAGTCTCGACTTCATTGCCTGGCTAGAGCGAATGACCGAAACCTTTGCCGGACGGCGGTTTAGTACGGCCACTGAGGCCCTGGAGGTGTTGCAAAGTCTTGAAGCGGCGCGTTACCCCCAGGCGATCTTGAGTTGCGATCGCCTGGATCTCTTCGCCCCGGCCTACGGAGAGCAACTAGAAGCCCAGATTGCCGTCAAAAACCCGATCCCCGAGACGACGCTGGCGGGAACCTGGGCCGTTGCCGATCATCCCAGTAATCGCAAAAGCCGTAGCGACACCTGGATTGCGATCGCCGAACCGTCCCGCCAGGGCTCAGAAATCATCTACACCATCACGATCGATACGCGTCAACTCCTGGCCGAAACTGCCTACGAGCGGGAGCTGGTCTTCACGGCGAATACAGCGGCCGGGGAGCACCGTTTACCGCTCCGGGTGGTGACGGCCGCCTTGATCTTGGAACCGCTGGCGATCGCACCGTTGGGGATGGTCGGCGGCGCGGGTCTGGTCGCGGGGCTCCTGTTTGGGCTGCTGGGTCAGGGGGCTGAGGGGGCGGCGGTGGCCCAGCGCACGGCGCTGATCTGCGGCATGATCCTCGGCGGGGGGAGCGGTTTGGGGGCCATCTTTGGAATCTGGCAAATTGCGGGAGGCCTGTTGAGCCCGTTGGCGCTGTTGCGATCGCGAGCCCTGCGACGGACTTTAGTGCGGGGCGGCGTGTTGCAATTTGTGTTGTTGGGGTTTGCCTTGGGGTTGGGCGTGTTTGGCTTGGCAGGTTATCTGGCCCGCAAACAGATGGGCATTGATGAATCTCACGGTTTATCGGGGTTGCTGGCCGTGCAGACCTGGCGGCTCGTCGTGTTGGCGGCGTTTGGCGTGTTTTTCGGGTCGTTGCTGACGTTGGGCTTTGACCCCTTGGGACTGGTGGCGGCGGTGGGGACGGCGGCGGCGGCGGGCTGGCTGATTGGCCAGGAAGGTTTGCGGCAGCAGCAGACCCTGAAGCGATATCAAAAAGGGCGATCGCGCTTGGTGAAGCCTTAAAACTCAGCCTTGCCAGAGCAGCAGTCCGCCTAGCAGGCCCACCAGCAACGAGAGCGCCGCGTCAAAGTTGGCAGTGGGCAGGCGCGCATTGAGCCATTGACCCAGGGTCAGGGCAATGAGTGCCACGGGTAGGCAATAGGCGTAGAGGTGCAGGATCGGCCCTTGCCAGAGCCCGGCCAACCCGTGGCTGGCGGCAGTCAAGACACCCGAGGGCCAAAAGTAGCCCATCAGCGTCGCCCGAAACCGCTGGGGTGGCCACCCTTGAGCCGTCCCATAGAGCACGATCGGCGGACCATTGGTGTTGTACGCACCACCCAAGATGCCCGCAATAAAACCACAGAGATAGGGCCAATAGGGTGCAGCCAAAGGCGGTAATTGCCATTGCAAGAGGCGATAGCCACTAAACCCCAGCAGAAAGATGCCTAGGGCACGGATCACGAGGCTAGCAGGGGCAACTTTGAGCAGCAGAACGCCGCAGGGAATCCCTACCGCCGTAGCGATCGCCAGTCGCCAAACCGCTGACCAGGTGATCTGTTGCCAACTGCCCAACACCACGCAGGTGGCGATCGTCGCGCCCAGCAGGCCCATCAGGGGCGTGGCGGTCGGTAAACCCAGCACCAAGGTCAGGAGCGGCATGGCAATCAGCCCGGAACCAAACCCGAATGTGGACTGCACTAAGTTAGCGCCAAACACAATCAGGAGAGTGATGGCGATCGGGCTGTTCATGGGTTGTTAATGATAGGGAAAGTGAGCTCCTGCATCAGGGGAATTCTTGGAGTTTACTTTCCGGCTTCGGAATCAAAATCTTATAACTTCACCAACCTCTACACCCTTAAGTTTCGAGTCTATCGACAAGTAATCTCTCAGTTTTTCTGCACAATCCTTGCCAGTCTCTACATCCTCAAGACTGACATCGTCGATCTTTAGTGAAGAGAAGCCCTTTGCGACCCGTTCCCTGACAAAATCCACAGGATTTCGCTGGTTCTATCACCAAGACACTGCCTGTACCCGAGCAGGCTTGGCAGAGTGGCTCTTTATGATCTCTGTTTTCAGCGCCAGTTCCTCTACACCACTGACATTCTTTCGTTGTGTAACCACCGTGGAATTGTGTCATACTCACTTTCCTGGCTTCTATAATTATGTATCCTTCATATCATAGCTCTGCCATAACCCACACATTTTCGGCTTGGCTACCTGCATTTTGATCAACCTGACCCCTTATACTAGGGGCTATCATCATTTAGACTTCAAGCTCTGACTGTGACTGGCTTACAGCCCCTTTCTCTTTTGTTTGAGTCGGGCGCTTTATCCCTTGTCCCATAAGGCTCTTGCGATTAAATGATGACACGCCCTAAATCCGAGTTGTCTGCACTAAAAACAAAGACCCCGCAGGGAAGGGAAACCCAACCCCTATCGTTGCACTGAGCGGTGATTCTTTTTACTTCTAGGTTCTCCTATGCCTGATACTGTAGTTCCTGCTGCCGCTGATGTGGTGATCGTCGGCACGGGTGCGGCGGGTCTCTACGCCGCTCTCTGCATTCCGTCGCAATATTCAGTCTGTTTGCTTACCAAAGAAACCTTGAATGTGGGCGCGAGTGATTGGGCTCAGGGCGGTATCGCTGCAGCGATCGCTCCCACAGACTCAACCGGGGCGCATTTAGAAGATACCTTGCGGGCGGGAGCGGGCTTATGCGATCGCACTGCTGTGGAGTTTTTAGTCGCTCAAGCCCCGGCAGCCATTGAGCAGTTGGTACGCTTTGGTGTAGCCTTCGATCGCCATGGCGACCAATTGGCCCTCACCACCGAGGCCGCCCATTCCCACCCCCGGGTGCTTCATGCCGCCGATACCACCGGGCGGGCGATCGTCTCGATCCTCACCGAGCGGGTGCTGGAGCGACCCAATATCCAGGTGTTTGAGCAGGCTTTGGCGATCAAGCTCTGGCTGGATGCGTCTGGGCAGCAATGCCAGGGGCTCTGTGTCTGGCATCAGGGTCGTAGCCATTGGCTAGCGGCGCCAGCGGTGATCTTGGCAACCGGGGGGGGCGGCCAGGTCTTTGCCCAGACGACCAACCCTCCCCTGAGCACCGGCGATGGCGTGGCGCTGGCTTGGCAGGCCGGGACGCAGTTGCGCGATTTGGAGTTTTTTCAGTTTCATCCCACGGCCTTGATGAAACCCGGTGCACCCTGTTTTTTGATCAGTGAGGCGGTACGGGGCGAGGGGGCCCATTTGATTGATGCGCGGGGCGATCGCTTTACTCTGGCCTACCATCCCCAGGGTGAACTCGCCTCGCGTGATGTGGTCAGTCGGGCAATTTACCAGCATTTGCGCCGTCCCGAGCAGGCAATTGCGGACTGCGTCTATCTGGATCTCTCGCCCATTGACCCCCAGCGGATTCAATACCGCTTCCCGAATATTATTGCCGTCTGCCAACGTTGGGGTATTGATCTGTTTAAAGAGCCAATTCCGGTTGCCCCCGCCGCCCATTATTGGATGGGCGGTATACAAACCGATACGCAGAACCGAACCTCGATTCCTGGTCTCTATGCGATTGGCGAAGTGACCAATACTGGGGTTCATGGCGCGAACCGTCTGGCAAGTAATTCTTTGCTCGAATGTATTGTGTTTGCCGCTCAGTTTGCCCATTTGGAACTAGAGCCAACGCGACGATCTCAAACAACGCCGACTGAAACCCTGCGGGTGATCGCCCTCCCCAGTCCACTCTCGACCTGGCAGAGCTATCAAAACCAAATTCAACAGATTATGTGGCAGGCGGCAGGCATCTGTCGAGAGGCGACCCAAATTGAGGCGGCGTTGGCACAGTTAGCAACCCTCACGCCCAAAATCTTGGCTAATCCGCTCCTCCAGGCGATCCCCACAATCAAGTCAGGACAATGTTTAGAGCTGGGCGCAACGGGAAATACTGCCACGGTTCGGGCCAGCCTCGAAACCGGACATCTGCTGGCGATCGCCCATCTCATCCTCCAGTCTGCGCTGCTCAGAACCGAAAGCCGGGGCGGGCATTATCGCCTCGATTATCCCCACACTGACCCGGACTGGGCAAAACATACCCTCGTGCAGGGGGAAAGATTCTGGCGATCGGCTTAAACTTTTCGTCTTAAGCTTTAAGGTGTTGATGAATTTTATAGCCTTTTGCGAAAGTACAAGAACACCACTTCCCCCTTTCCAAGGGGGATTGAGGGGAATTAACGCACCTCATGCTTATGAAAACCGCTATAACGATGGGATGGGATCTCTAGAAATTTTGATGAGGGATTGGGCCTATAAAAACTCTGCCAAGAAATCAAATTCGCTCAGATCAAATTCCTCAAAGGGATCATCTTCCCAGCAGAGTTCCGGCCAAAGAAGATTCAATGCAGCACGAATATTGAGATCAATGGTTTCAATGTCTTCATTTTGGAAGAGTTCCTCAAGTGCTTCAACATCACGGCTGTGGAGGGGCAGCAACTGAGCGCCAAAATACTCTCCTGCGATCAAGACTTCGCTGGTTTCTTGGGGCCAGAGGGTTGCTTTGCTACCCCGGGTTGCCTCGACTTTCCGACTAAACTCAACAAGTTCAGTAGGAAATGCGCTCGAATCAGGGTGGGGAGCAGCCACAGGCATGGGTAGAAGCAGAGATCTTGCGGCGAAATTCGGGGCTTTTCTCCATTGGCGTTCACGTTGTGTCACCACGCAGGTTGAGAGCCCCTAACTGCTGCTGTGGCGTCGATCGCGCCATCGTTTATCCATCAAGACTTCTGGGGATAATCTAAAATGGTAGGCTTTAAACGTCCAGCAGAGTTTAATCTATCCCCTCCAGCCTACACCAACCCCCTCCCGAAAATCAGCCGTTCATCTGCGGCGGCCGGAAAGGGACTATTGGGTCAGCCCATGCAATAGCCATCCCAAGACAAACCCTAAGCCGCCAAACCGAACCACCTGCCAAAAAGGTTGCCGAAAGCTCTGCCAATTGATCAGCCGGCTTTCGAGGTTGAGTTCGATCGCTTCGATCTCTTGACTTAGGTGGCGCAGCTCAGTTTTCCAAGCCGGGGGCTGATGGGTTTGGAGGTGGTGGGCCTGGTCTTTGAGCTGGGCCAGGCGGGCTTGATCCGCCTGGACTTGCCCTAAGCGGGTTTTCAGGGCTTGGAGTTGCTGCTCGACCAGGGCGATCGCATCTTCCACGTCCTGCCAAGGTGCCTCCGGGGAGGACGGCAAATTCATCGGTTCATCGGGGTCAATCATGAATCAAAGCGATAGATTGCAAGCGTATCGGGTGAGGGAGCATCAGAGAGCGTTACGGTAGCGGCATCATGCCGCTGGCATCCCGACGATACAGGCAACCGGAGGTACAGGTTTCCTTGATTTCCACCGCCACGAGCCCCGGTAGTCCGGCCGCTTCAAGTTCCTGGTAAACCCATTGGGCGATCGCTTCACTGGTCGGATTCGCCAGGGGCAAGGTCTCATTGAGGTAGTGATGATCCAGATAGTCTTTTACGAGCGGTTCGAGGTAGGCGGCGATCGTGCCAAAGTCAATCAGCATCCCCTGCTTGGCCCCCTCAGTCACCAACGCCTGACCTCGCACATAGACCCGACCCCGCCAGGAATGGCCATGCAACCGCTGGCATTTCCCATCATGGTGGGGCAGACGATGGGCGGCCTCAAAGCGAAAGTCTTTATAGATCGTCCAGTCTTCCATGCGCGAGTCTTGCCCAGGAGGGGCCTAGCGGACGTTCAATAGCTTATGACTTTGTAGGCTCATGCGCCACTGGGGATGCTGACGCACGTATTGCCAAACGAGTTGTGGACTCTCGGGCGTTGACCATTCGGGTTGTAAGAATTGCGGGATCGGCTGGGGCAATTGGGCCGCCTGCTGCTGGGCCCAGGCCAAATCTGCTGCGGTCTGAATCACCACTTTAAGCTCCTGCGCTTGGGCATAAAGACCCGGCTGGGGCGGTCGAGTGGGTTTCGGCGAGAGTGTCACCCAAGCCCATTGGCCCGTTAAGGGGTAGGCTCCCGAGGTTTCGAGGTGCAAGGGAAACCCCAGAGGGCTGAGGGCTTGGGTCAGGGGCAACAGATCATGGAGCAGCGGCTCACCGCCCGTGATCACCACAATCTGGGGCCGGGCAGCCTGCACTTGCTGCACCAACTCCTCAAGGGCAACGGGGGGATGGGCCTGGAGCGGCCAAGAGATCTTGGTATCACACCAAGGGCAGCCCACATCACAGCCCGCTAGGCGAATAAAGAAGGCGCTCACCCCTGTCCAATAGCCTTCACCCTGAATGGAATGGAAGGTTTCGACGAGAGGGTAGGTTAAAGGCGAAGCAGAAACGCGAAGCGAGGAAGAAATCAATGGGGATTTTTTTATAAAACCTATGTACTAAAAATGCGATTATGTCTATACTAGAGACTGAATCGCAATCATTCCCACTGTACCGAGATTTTTCCTCGTTATGCTATCCCCTGCCCCTCGCAAAACTCCGCTCCACGATTTCTCCACCCTAGAACTTGCCCAAGCCCTGGCCGAGCGTCTGACGATCGCCCCGATCGACTGGCATCGTGCCAAAGGTAACCGTAAGGCCCAAGCCAGCCAACAGATCGCGGCGGGTCTCTCTTTTTTATTGCACGATCAACCGGAGCTTGCCCTTGAGCATTTGCAGCAGGCAGTGGGCTGGCTCGATCGCAGCCTCAGTGCCCCGCCTTGCCCAACCCATGGCAAATCCTCCAACAAGTCGGTCGCATCCACCTCAACTTAGCGTATTCTCAGGAAAAAAACGTTCCAGAAATGAGCTGTTTGGGTGGCGGACAAGATGCCCGCGCTACGGGATTTCCGAAGATTAAACGTAGCGCAGGCGTCCCGCCTGACTTGGGATAATTATTTTCAAGGAGTCCCCTTAGAAGGATTTTGGCTCTCCCAAATGTGCGAACCATTGCTATCGCTGTTATTGTCTCCCGCCACGATCTGGATTTAATTTGAGCCTGATGTTTCTCTCCCCTGAAGCACCGCTTCAAGCAACGGATCAGCGCCAAATCGCACCACATCTGTACAAGGCAATCCGGTATCGTCAGCGACGCGGGCGATCGCCTTCTTTGCCGCCGCTTTAGTCAAAGCCACGGTATTGAGCGCAATGCCGCGAACTCGGGCGGGCGGGAACGCCCCGGCCCCTGCTGCTACCGCCTCGTAGAGCCGAACCACCTCGGGCAAGGGGGGAATTGTGACCTGCGGGCAGTTGTGAATCGTCTGGCGATCGCTGCGATGCACCAGGATCAGATCCGTGGGTTGACTACCGCGCAACAGGGGCAGCGTCGCCGTGGAACCGGGATGGAGCAGCGACCCCTGCCCTTCAATCCAGAGTAGATCGCAGTCTTGGCCCTGCGCCAGGGTCTGCTGTTCGATCGCCCCGGCTGCAAAGTCCACCCGAACCGCATCCAGGGGGATGCCGTGCCCCATAATCATGATGCCACTCTGTCCCGTCGCCAAAAAATCAGTGGCATGACCCGCTTGCCGGGCAGCCCGCCAAAGCTCTAGCCCTGCTGACATCTTGCCCACAATCATGTCGGTTCCCACCATCAAAACCCGCTGACCAGCCAACTGCCTAGCGCGGCCCTTGCCGATGGGGATCCCGGCCGGTTCTTGGCGCACATCCCAAATCCATTGGCCCGGCTGCAATCCGTCCCCCTCTCGGCGGCTAAACTGCTCTGCCATTGGCTGGTGCAAGCCGTTGACCACCGACAAGCCAGCGGCTACACCGAGCTTGACCTCTTCCCACCAAGGGGCGGGTAATTGCCCCCCAGAGGGCGCAATGCCAATGAGCAACACATCCGGCTCGTAGGCTAGGGCGTCGCTGACGGAGCCGACAATCGGAATCTCTGGGGGGCGATCGTGGCGGTTAGCCGTGAAGGATTCGCCCCGACATTCCTCGTCAATGAGGGCAACCACCGGGGACGCTCCGTAGCGCAAGAAGGACAAGCCGGTTTTGCCACTGCCATCCCGAATGCCCCGATGGAGCAAGATGGCAACGCGGTGCTGAGGGGAAAGCTGGGTCATGGTGGGGCTAGGGGGCGATCGCTCGGGCATTTCATCTCGGGCTGTCATCTATTTGGATTTCAAATGGGATTTCAAATGAGATTTCAAGCCATAGCTATGCCCAGCTTACCGCCCCTTTCCTTGCTTTTTGGGGTCGGGCGCTCGATCGTGCATGATTCACGAGGGATTCCGGGCGGATTGCATTGCGCCCTGAAAGCTGTATCACTGCCCCGATAATCTGCTCAAAGATCTTGTGAATAATCCCAGCCATCCCTTGTCTCATGAGACTTCTGGGGTTAATGGCTGAAACGCCCGACCGCTTTTTTGCCGTAGAGGTGGTGCTATTGTTTAGAATGATAATCATTCTCATTCGTGACCCCGAAGGAGTCTCTACCGATCGCTCGCTTTCTCATTCTGCTGCCTCCGCCCCCGGCCGCCAGTGCCAGGCATTAACCCCGTAGCTGCGCTTTTTTAAGCAGATAATGAAGCCGTCTTATCCTCGCCTTAAGATTGCCCCTTTAGCCTACTGATGGCAGGCCAAATAACAATGCCCTAATAATGGTTCGGTATGGCTCAGTAATGCCGTTGCAATGCTCTCGATGGTGATGGGTGTTGCTCAGTCCGGATCCAATCCATCACTGTCAACTCCACGGGTTAAAACAACCCAAACTGAAGGAAGACCCAGCCAACTTGCCTTGAAATCAGCCCGATATCCAGCTTAGAGAGGCTGATGTTCTGCTATTGCGAAGAGTTTTCAGTAGCTTGCGTGGAACGGAGGAGGCGAGTATGGGGGGCAGGAAGGGCGATCGCAGCAGACGAAGAATCCCTGAAGGTCTTGCTGCTAAGGGCGTTTGAGATCGCCGCCATGATCATTCATGATGGCAAATGGGCATCATGGATTGGTGTTTTTTGATACTATCTATCTGAAGATTCTTGTTTTTTGCATTTTGCCCTTAGCAGGAATATATTGCGCTATAATCCGGGATGTCGAGTTTTAGTTGCAGGGACTACCCACTTTTTTGACAACCGACATTTTCTCTAGACGAAGAATGGCGCTTGCCATTTGCTTCGATGAAATTGTTCTGTCAGAGAGCGCAACATCCAAAATCTATTCTCGAGGAGTGAAGGATTTACTACTGATGACAAAATTCCACAAATACTTACCAGCCGTTCTGGGGTCTTCCCTACTCGTGGCTCAACCCCTGGCGGCCAACGCTCAAACCAGCACCCAAGACCTGCTGGATCAGGTTCAGAACTACAGCAGTCAAGGGACCCAGTCCTTTGATCAAGGGGTTGGGGCTTCCCAGTTTAGTGATGTTTCTCCCAGCGACTGGGCATTCCAGGCTCTGGATGACCTTGTTCGCCGCTACGACTGCCTCAAGGGTTATCCCAACGGCACGTTCCGGGGCAACCGTGCCCTGAGCCGCTATGAATTCGCTGCGGGTCTCAACGCTTGTTTACAACAGATTGAACGTCTGATTGCAGAAACGACCGCTGACTTCGTCACCCGCGAAGACATGGAAGCGATGCAGCGCCTAATGGAAGAGTTTGAAGCTGAACTCGCTGCCCTCACGGCACGAGTGGATGGGCTAGAGAGCCGCGTCACCTTCTTGGAAGATAACCAGTTCTCCACCACCACCAAGCTCCGGGGTGAAGTGGTGACAGGTCTCCAGCAGGCTTTCTACGGCGGTGACTTTGACGATGGCGACGATGGCGATCGCATCACCGACTCCCAGCCCGGTGATGAGATCACCTTCTCCTATCGTGCTCGCTTACGCCTGCTCACCTCCTTCAACGGTGAGGATACCCTGGGTTTGCGACTGGCGAGCGGCAACATCAACCAATTTGATGTTTACACGACTCCTCGGACTCGCGAATCGCGAGTTGCTTGGCGCAATGATACAGGCAACAGCCTTGAGATTGACCAGGTTTACTACAAAACACCTCTGAGCGATCGGGCTTCTTTGCAACTGTGGGCAATCGGTGCGGGCCGCGATGACATCCTCACCACCATTAGCCCCTTTGCTTCCAGTGGTGGTGGTGCAATCTCTCGCTTTGCCCAACGCAACCCCTTAATCTACCGCGGGGTTGGTGAGCAAGCAGCGGTTGGTATCGCCTATGAGCTCACCGATGACCTGACGTTTGAAGTAGGTTACATGGCGGGTGACCCTGAAAATTCAACCTTCGGTGTTTTCAGTGGCTCCTATGCCATTCCTGCCCAGCTTATGTATGACAACGGCGACTTGGCAATGACAGCGTCCTTTGTCCATGGCTATGGTCGGGACGCAGGGTTAGACAACAGCACAGGTAGCTGGGCATCTCAGGTCAATACCGGCACGCCTTCTGTCAACAACTCCTACGGCTTAGAGTTTCTCTATAACGTGAGTGACAGCTTCTTGGTCGGTGCCTGGGGTGGTTATGCTGATACCCGGGTGATTGGTACAGGTGATGCAGATGTTTGGAGCTATGCTTTGAACTTGGGCTTCCCTGACCTCGGTGGTGACGGCAATATGCTGGGCTTCGTCTTCGGTCGTCAGCCTTACCTGGCTTACGCAGAGAACGGATTAGAAGGAACCACTGCTCTTGACTTGAGTGCAACCGACAGCCGTTCCGACCCGGATGCTGGCTGGCATCTTGAAGCGTTCTACAAGATCAAGGTCACCAAAAACATCGAAGTTACACCGGGCTTGTTCTTCATCACTGCTCCCAACAACAACGACAATAACCCTGGCGTGTTGGTGGGTGCAATCCGGACTCGTTTCCGGTTCTAGGTCATCTGGCTTAGTTCGTCTGTCAGCTCGTCATTGAACCCGGACTGAGCCAGCATATCTGCATCCTCACATAACATCTGGCAGCAAGCGTTACGCTTGCTGTTTTTTTGTGAAATCATCACACGCGGTTTGACCGGATGTGGATTGTTAAGGATGGATTAAGGTATGGTGGTCTGCACCACAGCACGTTGCTCCGCAACCAGCGAAGTATATTTGCTTACATACGAGTGTAGGAGTTCCGATAACAATGACATCTTTCCCCCAATACGTAACAGGCATGGTGGGTGCTTCGTTACTATTCACTGCTATCCCTCTCACCGCCCAAGCCCAAACCAATACTCAAGACCTGATCGATCAGGTTCAGGACTACAACAGCCAAGGGATGCAGTCCTTGAATCAAGGCGTTGGCGCAGCTCAGTTTAGTGATGTTTCTCCCAGCGACTGGGCCTATCAAGCTCTCGATGACTTGGTGCGGCGCTACGACTGTCTTAAGGGATACCCTAATGGCACGTTCCGGGGCAATCGCGCCCTGAGCCGCTACGAGTTTGCGGCCGGTTTGAATGCTTGCTTGCAACAGATCGAGCGTCTGATTGCTGAAACCACCGCTGATTTTGTGACCCGCGAAGACCTCGAAGCAATGCAGCGCCTGATGGAAGAGTTTGAGGCAGAACTCGCTGCTCTCACGGCCCAGGTGGATGGGCTGGAAAGCCGGGTCACGTTCTTAGAAGATAATCAGTTTTCCACCACGACCCGGCTAGTGGGTGAGGTGCTCTTTACCCAGCAACAAGCCTTTTACAGCGGCAGCTTTGACAATGCCACGGACGGCGATCGCCTCACCGAAGCTACCAGTCAACCCGATGATGAAATCACCTTCGGCTACCGAGCCCGTTTAAAGCTTGTCACCTCCTTTAACGGTGCAGATCAGTTGGGGCTGCGCTTGGATGGACGCAACATCGAGAATTTTGATGTCTACAGCTTTGCCCATGAAGCGCGTATGGGGTATCGCGGTACTAGCGACTTCGTGCAGCTGAATCAGTTGTTTTACAAGACACCGCTGGGCGATCGCGCCAAGCTACAAATCTGGGCCAATGGTGTGGATCTCGATGACCTGATGAGCCCGCTGCATCCCTTTGCTTCCACGGGCGGCGGGGCGCTCTCACGCTTTGGTCAGCGCAATCCGTTCATCTACCGAGGCACGGGTACAGATAATGCGGCGATCGCCCTGGCCTATGAACTCTCGGATAGCCTGGCGTTGGATGTTGGCTATACTGCTGGGAATGCCTCCACAGCCACCAAAGGTGTCTTTAGCGGCGACTACAGCATTCCGGTGCGCTTGACCTTTGACAATGGCGACTTTGCGATCGCTGCCGCCTACGTCCATGGCTATTCCGCCGCCTCGGGCATCAATCACAATACCGGGAGCATCGCCTCCAACATCGATGTTGATGCCCCCACCACCCATAACAACTACGGCATTGAAGCCTTTTACAACCTCAGCGACAGCTTCTTTGTGGGCGGTTGGGCCGGTTACAGCGATGCGATCGTTTTGGGTCAGGGCACAGCTGAAGCCTGGAACTATGCTCTGAGCATGGGCTTCCCCGACTTGGGTGGGGATGGCAATATCTTGGGTCTGATTGTCGGTCGTGAGCCATACCTCGCCTATACCGATGGTCAACTGGTCACGAACAACTTGCTGGACCTCAATGGCACCAACGGCCGGGGTGACGCCGATCGGGGTTTCCACATCGAAGCCTTCTACAAGCTCAAGTTAACCGACCACATTGATATCACACCGGGCTTGATTTGGTTAACGGCTCCCAACCACAACGAGAATAATCCGGATATTCTCATTGGGGCGATTCGGACTCGCTTCCGATTCTAGGGTTCTGGTTTTCAACTCATCATTGAACCTGCCCTGAACCCAACCCTCTGCATCCTCACCTAACATCTGGCAGCAAGCGTTATGCTTGCTGTTTTTTTATGGTGTGGTGATCCTGTCCTGATTCTAAGAGCACTCCTTGAAAATAATTATCCCGAGGCAGGCGGGACGCCTGCGCTACGGGTGATTCTCAGAAATATCTGTAGCGCGGGCATCTTGCCCGCCACCAATAACACTTCTTTCTGGACAGTTTTTTTCTTGGAATACGCTAAATCCGTCTCGTAAACCCCAATAATCCCTTCATTCAACCCCTACAACTGCACCGCCCCTACAAAATTTTGGGGATCTTGATCGCGGCGATGGCGTACCGGAATCGGCGGGCCTTGGGCGTCGCCTACCATCGCCGCTGTTTCCTCTAACGCGATGCGCAGCCGCTTCGCTGCATAGATCGACATATCTCGGGGCACATTGATGCGATCGCGCAGATAGCGTAGCCCCCGATCCGAACCCTGGGGCGGTTCACAGGCCGCGTTCGTCATTAGCCGGGTTAGGGCACAGCGCAGCGCCGCCTCAAAGACCTTGGGCTCCAGCGGATTGACCTTGATGAGCGCCTCCCGATGCTTGAGCATTCGAGCCAGGGCTTCAATCCGAGAACTTTCCGGCTCAGGGTAGCCCACGTCTGGCAGTTCTAGCCAAGGCCCTTCATCCACAAGTTGCTGACATTGCTTCGCTTCCGGCTCGTTATTGCTATAGCAGCCCCCCATCTGGGGCGGTAGGTCGTGGGCATGGGTATGAAAATCGCTTTGGGTGCCGCGATAGGTGGAGCGGGTTTCCATCGCGTCAAACCAAGCCCCCAGGCGAGGATTCGCCTCTCGCAGCGAATAGCCCTTGTAATAGTAGAGGCTGGCATTCATCCGCTCCACATAGGGCGTGAAGATCGGGTCTACGGTGCTAAAGTCTGCCAGGAAATAGGGGCCCGGGGTCTCGGCCAAAGCCGCTTCCACCTGCGCCACCACCTCAGTAAACTGGTCTTGACGCTGCTGTTCTTGGCGACGGCTTTGGGTTGGGTAGCAAAGCCACATACACCAAGCCCGAAAGAGCGATCGCTCCAGTCGTCGCAGGGGCAAAACTTTGGGGTCATTCATGCCCCATTGGAGCGGGCCAAAGGCAGTTTCGAGCGCCAGCAAAATATCATCGCTCTCGGTGATGATTTGACCATCGAGTTCCAGCGCCGGCAGCATCCCTGAGGGCACTTTGCGCTTGTACCAGCGCTCCTTTTCCCCATAGCAAAACATCGTCACTTTTTGGATGCGGTAGGGGACGCGCTGCTCTTCAAGCCAGAGCCAGACTTTTTGGCAATAGGGACACCAAGCATGGTTGTCACGGTAGAGCGTCACGCGCACATCAGCCTCACTTCGCCCAAAGAGGCGCAGGGTAGCCTGGGCATTGGTCGGGCCGTTGACGGGATCAACCGCGTAGTCTTGGGCGAGGGCTTTGAGTTCGGGCCAGGTGAGGGGTGGGGTTGACATGGCGATCGCGTAACTAAAGATAGAAAGACAGCTTCTAAATCAAGACGATAACATTTTGTAACAAGATTGCACTGCATCATCCGCTTCACTCGACCGGACGAGCCAGAACCTCAACGCGATCGTAATGGGTCTGCTCGCCACCTTCATCACCAGCTCGCCACAACCCATCAATCCGAATCCGCATCCCTGCTTTCAAAAAGCCATCATCCTGGGGATGGTAAACCACCACATTCGCCCACAGCAGTTCGTACTCTGCCGGATCGCTCACCTCAACCGCCTCAAAGCGCAGTCGGTAATGGGCGGGAATCGTGCGATCGTGGCCCAGGCTGCCGGACATTCCGGGAACCGCTGGCAAGACTTCAGCCGGATGCCAGGTTGCGTGTTGAATTGTGCCCTCTAGATCGATGGGGCCAATAAACCGAGAGGGCGCCCTGCTGATTTTAATGTCGGGAAAGTCAACCATCTGCTCTGATTTTGGAATATTAACAGCTACAGCAATTGTAATTACAGCCATTGCTAGCGTTGCAGAAGCAATTCGCTTGCGTCTATTCCAGGTTGCCATAAACACCTCAATCTTAAAGCGTGCGCCTGCTGGTATTTTATCCATTCAGCCGAGTATGAAAATCCGATCGATCACTGGGCGATCGCTGGGCTATAGCACGACGCGATCGGCGATCGTATTAAACTGGAGACTCAACTCAGCCAATTGCTAAAAACCATGACAACTAGCAAAGGGGTCAGAGACGTCATCACCACGCTGCAAGACTGCAACAGCGTCTTGGCTTGGTGCAGACCCTAAGCGATGACTTTTTTACAGAATGGATGGCTGAATTACCAGCGTTGACGGCTCAAGAATAGGTGAGTATTGAGCGACTTAAGCGGCGTTATGACTATCATCCCTGGAACATTGGATAGTATTTTGAAACAAGCAGGTCTGAAGTGATGCAATATTTAATTGTCATTGAGCAAACTGAAACGGGCTATTCTGCCTATTCTCCTGATTTACCGGGGTGTGTTTCAACAGGGGAAACACGTGAAGACACTGAGCAAAATATGTGTGAGGCAATATCGTTCCATTTGGATGGACTAAAGTTAGAAGGTTTGGCGATTCCGCAACCGACAACCTCTTCAGCTTATGTTGAAGTTACTGCTGCTTGATACAAATCGTAAGACTGTGGAGATATTGTGGGACAGTATTGGTTGAGCATATCAACTTCTTTCTTCGTCTGTAATTGCTCTCTTGGTAATCTACGCAAAATCAGATCAAGCAGATATCGATGCAGACGAGATCAAAGACGTGCTAATTTAGTGTCGAGATTGGGGGCGATCGCCGTGGCATCAAAATGGGTTGTGGTGGGCACTGCCCACCCTACAGCTTCTAAGATAGGGTGGTATGCTGAGTCAAAAGATTATTAACGTCAGCGGATCATAATTAACATGGATTCATCAAGTTTGCCTAAGTCTACAAGTGAGTTGAGTGCTGAGAGTCCGGTTCAACTCTCAAACGAGGAATTTTTGGCATTCTATGGCGCACTACTCGCGATCGCCTCAGCCGATGGCTCCGTTGATCCTGAGGAAAAACGTATCATCCGTCGATTCTTTGAGGAAGAAGCAGAAGTTACAGTAGAGCTTAAAGGCTCGCTCCGCACTTTAGCCCAGAGTCCACCTCCGTTAGCAGACTGTCTCGAAAAACTAGCCTTGTCTGATGTGGATATTCAGTGGAAATTGGTTTTCGCTCTCCTTGAAGTTGCCCATGCCGATGGAAGAATTCACCCAGAAGAAGTTAAATCTCTAAAGCTACTCGAAACTCATCTTGATGTCAGCACAGCTCAACTCAAAGCGGCATCGGAGTTTATTCGCAAGATGGCATCTTTAGATAGTCAAAGTGTTGACGAAGGAAGCATCCAGGAAAGCATTAGAGCTGAGATCGAAAAACTTCAGTTTGTGGAAATCCCTGTTCCCACCAATTATTTAATTGTGAGGGATGGGACGGAAGGAAAACTTGCACTTTTTGAAGCTCTGAAGAACAATCAAAAATTCTACTCTGACGGGAGATTCTGGAAAAAGGCGAAGCAAGTCACTGTTCTGGCAGGAAAAGAGGCAATTGAGAAGTCACTCTACCTGTACTATGTTGCTCAACGAGATGATGTTCCCATGCGGCTCAAAGTGGCAATCTTTGGTGCATTAGGATACTTTATCCTACCGTTTGACTTGGTTCCAGACGTTATGCCTGGAGTGGGTTTTGGCGATGACTTTGCAACGATGGCGACAGCTCTAGGTGCTGCGACCATGTACGTTAATTCAGAAGTTAAACAAAGTGCAAAACAGAAAATTACAGAATGGTTTGGATAACTACACGCTCATACAGCAATCTCCACTAAACATGGCTGAGATGTAGGGTGGGCATTGCCCACCATAACCCATTTTGACTCACCTACAGCATCGACAACCCTACCCGTGCGATCGCCCTGTTTGAGCACGACGATGTTGTTCAAGCAATTGACCAAACACTTCAGCATCAACAGCACCATGAACCTGGTTCGCAGGTTGAGCCTCAACTCGCTCCATCAAGGCAGCAAAAGCAGCGCGATCGCCCCGATGCGCAAGGACGTACTGCTTAAGTTCACGCAACGTCATTGCTTGAAAATCAACTTTCATTGATGAACCTCCAGTTTCCCTGTGGATAAACTTCAATCAAAATCTCCACACTTGAATCATCCCTACGCCACCTTAAACCCCGTCAGCAAACCATACAAAAGCCAATAACCCCAAAGCCCCTGATTCTGCTGCGCCAACGCAGGCAAACCCAACTCCGCAACCTTCCAGGCCGCTTCCGTTTCCCCTTTCACCAACAGATACGCTGCCGCTGCCAGACAAGTCTCAAACTCCGCCGCCGCAGAAACCTGACGAGCAAACTCCAGCAGCGCACCACCATCGCCCACCTCAGCCAAATCCAACTGCAACACCTCCCCATAGAGCGCCGCGATCAACTGCGCTGTCGAGGGTTCAGCAGCAGGCTGGACTTGTGCCAGCGCCGTTTCACAACGGGTCAGCAGCGCCTTAACCCCCTCCGGATAGTCCGCGGGTTCCAACGCCGGATTCATGGGTGGTGACTCTAGCAACACACCACAAATGCGAATTGTCGCCGCCAGGGCAATGGGCCAGAGCGGCTCAGGCTCGGTCGGCGGTTCAATAGCCAGCGCCTGAACGATCGCCCCCCAGCATTCCCATAAAAACGCCGTATCTGTTGCCCCAGTCAACAGATAATCACGATAAACCTGCACCACAAAGGCGCTGGGCAACAGCGTTCCCGGCTGCTCCAGCAAGCTGACCTGCTCCCAAGGATGCTGACGCGGCGAACCCAGATTCTGCGGCACAGTCCCGGTGGTACTAATCGCCCGTGCATACAATTCCAACACCGCCTTATCCAGCCTAGGGAAGAGCATCACCAGCGCAAACGAATCCAGCAACCGCGTCGGCAAATCTTCGTAGCTTGACCCTCCCTCGGCGTGCTTATTCAACCGTGCAAACTGACCGATCGGGTCAGTTTCCGTCCCCGCCGTCCAGAGCGTGCCGCCATCCACAAACTGCGCCAAACTATTGCAAAGGAGACTGGGCAACCAATCTGGAATATCACTGCGCTCCAGCAGCGGCTGCTGCCAAGCCATAATCTTCTCGCGCCAAACATCACTGTGCTTGAGTGCTGTCCGCACCACCGTCCAGGCATTGTTCCCCGTACGGGCAAAGAAATCCGAATGGCGCTGGAAATAGGTGACACCGGGAGCAAACTCCATGACCGGAAAATCCCAAGCCAAGATGAAGGGGATCTTTTTGCCCCGTCCCGGTCGCACCGTAAACCGAATCGTCAGGGCACTGGCCACCTGCTCCCCCGGTTCGGCGGGGGTTTCATCCTGTTGGTCGGGCAGCATCCCGTTACGGGCAAACCAGTTCCAGACCGCATCGCCATCACTCTCCGGGTTCCAGCGGCCGATGTGGTAAACCTCTAGGGCGGGGTTGATAATACTGGCGATCGCCATCTGTCCCTCACCTTCTTGTAGCTCGTCGTAGGGGCGCACCCGGTTAAATAGGCAACCCACTCGGAAATGGTCGGTAATCCATTGGTTATAGTTGCCTGTGCTCTCCTGCCATTTGGGTTCGTAGCGACCCGGATTTTGCTTCGCGGCGTTGGTGAACCAGCCCACCATGTTCTGCCAGGTGAGCATCAGGCTCAGGGTAATCGGTTCATCCGTGGGGTTATGAAACGTCCAATTAAAGACGCCCACTGGGTAGCTGGTCTCTTGGTAGGAGCCCGCCCAGAAGGGGGAGAACTGCTCACAGACAATCTCACTCTGGAAAACACCCGCATATTTATGCCAACTGCGGGGAAAGAGCGATCGCGTCTGACAATGCTCGGCCGGATACCATTGCCAACGAGAGAGCGTCTCCCCCGCGCTTGCCCCGGAACTCAAGGCATAGGCTTGGGGCCGACCGTTCAAAGACTGCTCAAACAGACTAAATTGGCAGGCGGGTAAATGATGTTGCACCTGCTCCCCTGCATCCAAAGCCCAGGGACCAAAGCCCTGCCGACTGGGTTCACCAATGCCCCCTGCACCTATGCCGCCTAAGGGCAATACCAACCCATCCCCCGCCAGAGGATGTGAATGCGCTGCGGCGGGGATTTCAGGGCGAGGGACTTGAAAGGCTTTCATACCGACAGGAACGGAAATTAAGGTTGCCCACCGATCCTAGCGTGTAGGGGGAAGAGCAGGACGATAACGTTCCTATTCTGCCGCTAACCCCCAGCGCCGCTGCTGCGTCGCCAGCCAGCCCGATGCTTTCAACTGTTCCAGCGCCGTATTAACTGCCAAAAACAACTCACTATGCTGACGCCCCTTGGGCATTGCGATCGCCAAAGCGTCACCTCCCAAAGACACATCCACAAGTTGATAGGCTGGATATTCCTGCGCCCAGCCCACCAGCACCGCCCGATCGCCCCCGAAGACTTCTGCCCCACCCATCTCAAGTAATTCGAGGGCCGCTTGATAAGACTCGACCCCGACCAATGTCGCCTGGGGAAAGGCCCGCCGCACCAGGGCGATCGCTCCCGACCCCTCTAACACGGCAATGCGTTGCCCTCCTAGATCGCCGTAAGTCTGGATTTGGGGGTTGAGCGTAATAAAACTGGTGCGCTCTAGGTAGTAGGGGCGACTAAACTGCACCAGACGCGATCGCATCCGCGTGGCCGTGAACTGGGCAATCACCAGATCCACCTCTTCATTGAGCAGCAGGTCAAGGCGCTCATCGTTGCGGACTGGAATGAGTTCCACAGCGGTGCGATCGCCTACCAACTCCTCCGCCAATTGCCGCGCCAGCTCAATTTCCAAGCCCTGGAGTTGCCCGGATGCGTCTCGAAATCCTAAGGGACGCAGATTGTCTTTGACGGCAACCCGTAATTTTCCCCGCGCTTGGATCTCGGCCAATTCAACTGCGCGTACACTGGGGGGAAACGGGGTTAAGACCCCCGCGAATGCCAGGCTGCTCACCAGGCTAGTCACGGTCAAGCTGATTAAGCCCAAGCCGACTCCCACGCGATGCCAATTGCCGCAACCACTCTGAAACGGTGTGATGCTCGACCTCCCGGTCATCCTCCAGACGTTTTTCGGCATCCCCATGGTGTTTCGCTCCGCTCAATCGCCCTGTTACTCCTGTATTCCTCATCTAGTATGCCTTGGTCACGCCGCTCTGTTCTGACATTGTTGGGTTTCGGGATTGCCACCGCCTGCCAGCGTCGTCCCGACGCACCACCGCCCCTCAAGATTGGTTTGCTCGTTCCCCTGACGGAGGCCGCCGCAGCTACCGATGGCGAACCCACCGTTCAGGCCGCCGAGCTAGCGATCGCGCACCTCAATGCCCAAGGGGGAATTCAGGTGGCTGGACAGCCGCGATCGCTCACCATGGTCGTTCGAGACATGACTGATAGCCCCGATCAAGCAGTGGCCGCAGCCCGTGAGCTGGTCAATGATCCGGCGGTGGTGGCGATCGTTGGTTTACCCATTAGCCATACTGCCATTCCCGTCGCCCAATTTCTCGATACCGTACCGCTGCCCACCCTGAGCACCACATCAACCAGTCCCGAAACCACGGCCAATACCCGCCATATTTTCCGGGTCGCCTTTGTGGATGACTTTCAGGGTTTGGTCTTGGCCCAGTTTGCCCGCCAAACGCTCCAGGCGACGACTGCGGCGGCACTTTACGACATCTCTAGTGTCTATAACCGGGGCTTGGCTAAGACATTTGAAACTGCTTTTGAGGAACTTGGCGGCCAGATGGTGGCCACCGAGACCTATACCGGCGATCGCGCCGCTGACTTTCGTCCCCAACTCCAGCGGATCAAGGCCCAAGCCCCCGATGTGCTGCTGCTGCCGAATTACCTCAGTGACTTGCGTCTACAAACTGAGCAAGTCCGCGACCTCGATCTGGAAGTCACGTTACTCGGCGGCGATGCCTGGGATGATTTTCGCCTAGAGGCGTCGCGCGATCGCTATGAGGGGGCCTACTACACCACCATGTGGTACGCCGATCGCACCCGTAAACCCGTGGTGGACTTCCTCCAAGCCTACGCCGCCACCTACGACGATACGCCCAACGTCAATGCGGTGCTGGCCTACGATGCCATTTATCTCTTGGCCCAGGCGATCGAGAGCCAAGGCCAAACAACCCCTGAAGCCATTCGCCAAGGCCTCGCTAGCTTGCAGGAATTCCCAGGCGTCAGCGGCACAATCTCCTATGCCGGAACGGGCGACCCGAATCGGACGGTATTTGTGTTGCACATTCAGGGAGGGGACCCCACCTTGGCGCAGCAGATTCTGCCCACGGCGGATCGACCCTAGGGTCTGCCTTGATGATTCAAAACTAGCGTTGCGATCGCTGATGCCAGTTCCTAGCAGTAGCAACTGATATCTTCGTTGCATTCATCGGCGAGGTAGCACAGCGCCCGAAATCGCAAGCTCACAACTTCCTCATACAGGGGATTCAGCTTACACAGCGGCGGAATCTGCGCAATCCGCTGCCCTCCGAGGCGAATCTCCCGTTCAAACGGACATTGAGCTGGAATCATGCGACAGATGAAATGAGCAACAGTGGCATTCGGAATAGTCTTTTTGTTGAGCCAGTGACGAATCGGCTCTAAAGCCGATATTTTTTGGGGGGCAGGCTGGTTTAGAAGCCGGGTGAATGGCAAGGCAAAGGGCGGTAAATTCAACATGACTGCTGGGTGAAGTTGCTGGTAGTAACAGTTGATTTATAGCCTAAATATAAATTAATCGGATTGCAATGCTACTTATATATAAGTCTCATTTATTTTAGATAATGGAGACTTAACTGTCCGAGTCGCTATCTGTTCGCTGAGTACAGGACAAAAAATTGACAGCTGCCTGAAACCCTTTAATTTCGTAGGTTGAGTGTAGGCGAAGCCCGTGCAGCGCACGTTAAGCGTAGCCTGCTTCTCGAAGAGTAACCCAACGTGATTGCTCAAAGCATTGGCGGCGTTGGGTTTCATGCTTCAACCCAACTTACAGCTCTATAGCGGTTTTCATAAGCATGAGGTGCGTTAATCCCCCTCAATCCCCCTCGGAAAGGGGGAAGTGGTGTTCTTGTACTTTCGCAAAAGGCTATAAACTTTTGTCCTGTATTGAGATCCATTCGACAAAAGTCGGTACAATTCAATCAGTGCAATGGTTTCACAAGACAATTACAAATGAATTTTTGCTGGGTTTGATCGTGCTCAAGCAGACTCAAAGCCATATTCTGATTGCTGCGAGCGATCGCTCCACAATTTTTCGCGCAAGGATTGTGTCAACTCCTACGCAACAGATAGAGCAGTAAGCAGAGCGGTTAAGACAGTCGCAGAGATTCAAACGCTTATACAGAGCAGCTTTCGATTCTGCCTTCATCCTTCTGCCTTTAGCTATAGCGCCGATCGCAGCGATATCGGTAGTTTCGGCCATGGTACGCAAGCTGATCCCCCCCCATCGGCAGGTAGCATTTAGCCTGCGCAATGGCGCTCTTGAAAATGGGTTGGCAGTTCATCTAGCTCAATGTGGTCTGTCAAGTATGAGGTTGCCGTGTATCTACGGATGCCTGACTCGTTAAAAAAACTGTAAATTCAAGCTGTTGGAGCGATCGCCAGCAAAAAAAGTTCACTTGGCAAGTTACAAGCCTAGCAGATTTGTTCGCCGTAGGTTGAGCTTCGGGCGGGCTATCAATTCACCTCAAAAGCCTGTAGAGCTTTGCTCGTGCGGAGCTGGGATATAGCGATTGCCCCTGGCACTGCGCAGAGCGCAATCGAGCGGCCCGATCCCAAAAAGTAGAGAAAAGAGCTGTAAGCTAGATATAGCAATCGTTTGGAATCCAATATAATGACAACTCCTAGACT
>JBMYQW010000013.1:0-24785 GCA_049601735.1 Spirulinaceae cyanobacterium | reverse complement strand
GGCAGCGGGTGGCGCTGGCGCGGGCCTTGGTGCGCAACCCGGAAGTGTTTTTGCTCGATGAACCGCTGAGTAACCTGGATGCTCTGCTACGGGAACAGGTGCGGGCAGAACTCCAACAGATTTTTAGCGAACAAAATAAACCCGTGGTCTATGTCACCCATGACCAAACGGAAGCCATGACCCTATCGAGCAAGGTGGCGGTACTCCTCGATGGCCGGGTACAACAGCTCGACCCGCCCGAGCGCATCTATACCCATCCCGCCAATAAGTTTGTCGCGGGCTTCGTCGGTAGCCCCCAAATGAACCTCTGGTCGTTCACCTGCGAAGGAGAATCTGCCCGCTGCGGGGACTACCGTATTCCCCTGCCCGAGTTGTCAGAACATCCTGCCACAATTGATCTCGGCATTCGCCCGGAAGATGTGCGCCTGGTCAAACCTGACGAGATGCCCACCGTGGCTGGCAAAGTGACCCTCACGGAAAACTTTGGTCGCGAGCAATTGGTAACGGTGCAGATTACAGGCAGCTCCGAGGCGGTGCGAGTGCTGATTCCGCCCGACCAGACTTGGGACAAAGACAATCTGGGTCTAGTCCTGGAGCCCCAAAAACTCCATTGGTTTGCTGCTGAAACGGGCGATCGGCTGGCCTAGGGCCCGTCAGCAATGAATCTCAGCAGCCTGTAGAGCTTTGCTCGTGCGGAGCAGGGGCAAGCGATAGAGCGCCCGACCCCAAAAACAGGAAAAGGGGCTGTAAGCTAGGCATAGCAATATAGCGATTTCATAAGTATGGGGTACGTGAATCCCCCTCAATCCCCCTTGGAAAGGGGGAAGCTTGATTCTCATATTTTCGCAAAAGGCTATAGTTTGAGGTCTAAATGATGACAGCCCCTAGACCCTTGCGGCTGTTATTGACGCAGTTGCAACTTTAATTGTGCGTAAGCGTCCCTAGCGTCAGACCAAGAAAAAGAGAAAAGACTCGTCAGAGAGAGAAGAAGCGGGAGGAGAAGGAAGCAAAGAAGGAGCAGGCTTACCTAGACGAACAGCTTTAACAGCCTGGGTGAGCCAAGTAAGAACCGCTCGACCCTGAGCCTGGAGAGAAACAGAAACCGTCAACATCCCCGCAACAAAGCAGCTTCCCTGCTGAGATTGAGAGCCAAAGAAGCTCACCAAGGGAGAGAGCACCACCCAGAGCCATCCTTTGCGTCCTTTTGGGTTCCTGCCATCCTGATTCCCTTGATTAAAGCTGGTTTCATCACTGTTGATAATCGGCTGGGACTGGACATAGGTCTTGGCGGCGGCTACGGGCTCACGGATAGCTGCCATCAGTTCTTCTCGCAAACGACCGATGCTGCCACGGGAGAGTTTAACGTCGAATATCTCGCTCATCAGCCGACAGATTTGTCGGTAGCTTTGACGATAGGGCGGCGCACTCAGGAGTCCGACAATAGCACTCAATCGCTCTCCGTATCCGAGCCTCGATACGCTTTGGGGTAGTTCTGCTCTCGTTTCCTCGCCACAATTTGGGCAATTGAGTTGATGCAGACGGTATTCAGTGATTTTGGGCTCAATCGGTGGAATTTCGATGACCTGATGGCGATGGGGGTGTTGGTCGCTTCCTTTTAAGCTGGGGTCGCTTCCCAGTCGGCTTTGGCAATCTTGATTCCGGCAATTTCTATTTCTTCCCTCATTCCTCCACTTTAGACTATTGCTGGGAGCATCCCAGGGACGGTTACCACACAACATCAACCGAAAGCGCCAACAACCACGACCATCCTGCAACGCATGGGCGGCAAGCCTCGTTCCTCGCATCAACCGTCGGTTCAAACTGTCCTCCAGCGGAATTGTGATAACGAATAGATGATCGCCAGCCCTCCCTCCCAAATCCACCAGATTAAGCCCTTGCGCAGGTTGAGGGAACCCGGATGCTGTATATTAATCAGGGCTATCTCAACCAACCATGCCGCCGCTGCACCGCACTCGACAGAAGATATTGAAGGCGATCGCCAAGGGGATCAACAGCGAACCTGACCTCGCCGAGCACCTGGGCTCAATCATGGACGTGATGTCCTATCATTTAGCCGCCCTTGAAGAAGACGACTACATCAAATGTCGTCGCGGTGCGCCCACGGAAGAAACCAGCGATCGCCTCTGGATCTATGAGATTTGGCTCACCACCAAGGGCGAGGAAACGGTAGCCGAGATCCCCGAGGATCTCGAAGAACTCTCCGCCCCCGTGCCCCTGGCCGCCGTGCCGATGAACGCACCGCCGCCGGACTCCGACTCCCCCGATGTGCGCCTGCTCAAGAAAGCCGTGGCCGAGATTCAAAAACGGATTCAGCAGCTCTATCAGAAATATCCCACCGAAAAAACCGCCGAGCAATATCAACTGGCCGCGCGGATTATTCACTTCATTGAGTCCAATGCGGTGCTGAAAAACTATGCGATCGCCGCCGCCAAGCAAGAACTGCTCAACCCCCTAACTCGAACTGCTGTGGGTCGGGTCGTCTGCCACGCGATCGAGGATTGGGTCAAGGGATAGCCGACACCTTAAGCCAGATGTCTGAGACAGAGACTGCAACCATGCCTGAAACCCTAACAACTGATGTGCTAGTCGTAGGCGGTGGCGTCGGCGGCACCTGCGCCGCGCTCCAGGCGGCCCGGCGGGGGGTGCAGGTTGTGCTGGTGAGTGAGTTTGCCTGGCTCGGCGGGATGCTGACCAGCGCGGGGGTGGCTGTCCCCGATGGTAATGAGCTCGTGCCCTGGCAGACGGGTCTTTGGGGCGCATTTTTACAGGCCTTGCGGGAGCGTCAACCGGGGGGGCTCGACCATAACTGGGTCAGCTTCTTTGCCTACGAGCCCCAGGTCGGTGCGGCAATTTTTGCCGACTGGGCGGCGGCGCTGCCGAATTTGCGCTGGATTGCGGGGCAAGTGCCCCTAGACGTGCAGCGGGCGGGCGATCGCATCACCGGGGTACGGTTTGCCGACTACGATATCCGTGCCCAAATTACGCTGGATGGTACGGAACTCGGCGATCTTCTCGTGTTAGCGGAGGTTCCCCACCGCTGGGGCTGGGAATGGCAGACGGAATTCAATGAGCCCAGCGCACCAACGGGGCCCAACGCCATGACCGAGCAATACCCGGTGCAGTCGCCCACCTGGGTGGTGTACTTGCAAGATTACGAGCAAAATGCGCCCGTGATTCCTGCGCCGGACATTGACACCAATGGACAGTTTGCCGGGGCTTGGGACAACTACGGGGCCGAACGTTTTTTGAATTATGGCCGGATTCCGGGTAATCAGTTCATGCTCAACTGGCCGATCCAGGGCAATGACTATGGGGTGGGTTTAGGGCGCCTGGTGGGTAGTGAAGCGGAGCGGGCGGCCTATCACCAGGAAGCGCAGGCCCATTCCCATGCTTTTGCCCGATATCTGCAAACCCAGATCGATGGTCGCTATGGTTTAGCTCAAGGCACGTTCCCGACCGGAGCCTTTGCCCTCCATCCCTATTACCGCGAGAGTCGGCGGTTGCAGGGCATTGCAACCATTACCGAAACTGATATTTTGCCCCAGGCGGGGGGTGTCACTGCACCGTTGCCGTTGTATTCGGGTCAGATAAGTGCGATCGCTGTCGGTAACTATCCCGATGATCACCATTATCCGGGGTTCGACTTTCCCCTTAAGCCCAAGTCGATGCAATGGGGCGGGCATTGGACGGGGACGCCGTTTACCGTGCCCTACCCAGCGTTGGTTCCGGCCGTCATGACAGGGCTAATGGTCTGCGAGAAAAACATTTCCGTCTCCCATATTGCCAATGGCTCAACGCGTCTGCAACCGATGGTGATGGGCATCGGTCAGGCCGCAGGTATGGCAGCGGCGCTCTGTATCGAGCAGGGTTGTGAGCCAGTAGAGCTAAACGTGCGATCGCTCCAGGAGGCATTGATCACCGAGCCCGTAGCGCCCAGCGCCGTCATTCCTCTCTTGGATCTTGTGCCCCAGCATCCCGACTGGCTCAAGTGGCAGCGGCATTATCTCGACCAGCCGGAAGACTATCCCGTCGATGGGCGCTGTGGCTGTGCCCGCCGCGAATGCCCGATCAGCTCCACTGCGGTGACGACAACGGGAGAGCTGGAAATTATTGAGGGGAACCAATTCAAGTTAAAAACAGCCGATCGCGTCTGGCCCCTGGTGACACTCCACCCAGCCGTGCACGAGGATTTTCAGGGGCTGCGATCGGGCCAAGCGCTCTCGGTGGTGGGGCGAGCCAACCCCTGGGGGGATTGGTTTGTGGTAGAGCGGGTTGGAGGTTAGAGAGCGAAATCGGGATGACAGGATTTGAACCTGCGACATCCTGCTCCCAAAGCAGGCGCGCTACCAAGCTGCGCTACATCCCGTAGCGGCCTCTAGTATACCGAAAATCGACCGGAGCCGACCTAATCGGGATACCAGAACATCCCCTTAATGCCCTCTGGGTCAAGGATAAACCCCAACCGATGGTAAAAATCCACCACATGGGGGTCAGCAAACAGGGTGATGTTGCTAATGTCTGCGCTCCGGAGTTGCTTGATGGTATATTTCATCAACGCCTTGCCCAGACCTCGATTTTGCAGGCTCGGATGTACGACCACATCCCAAATAGTGGCGTTAAAGGCATGATCAGAGGTGGCTCGCGCAAACCCCATGAGGCGACGCCTATTTTTTTTCTCTTCCCACATGGACACGACCAGAAAGCTATGTTGAATCGCCTTCCTCACCTTGCGAATGGGTCGGCGTGACCAGCCGACCGCATCACAAAGCTCCTCTAGTTCGTAGAGATCAATCTCGCGGTCGGTGCTAAACACAATACGCGGTTCATGAGACCGAGCCCCGGCGGAGGTTGACGGCGCTTGCATCGTAGCCGTGCCAGTACTGGACGGACTGAATAAACTTTTCCAAAAACCCATGTAGGGCAATCTCACATGAAAATGAAGGCCGTTGTGGTTACCGCTAACGCGGAACAGTTGAGGGTAGAAGCGAAAACACGCTAGCCAATATCATGCCACTTCTTGTCTCGGTGGCAAACCGATCGCCATAAGTACAGTACAATACCCTGTCAGACGCTCCCAGTCTGCTCATCCCCTAGCTCAATCATTGCCAGCTAATCCGTTGCAGGTCATCTGCGGTTGGGGTCAGTCCCTCCGGCTGATTGCTAGAGATGCTGATTGGCTCTGTTCTCAACCATTAATCGTTAATATGGTAGCGCAATGCCTGAAACTTGTTTGGAGCAGGCTAGACGGCTCATTCTCATCCCACCAACTCACTATGGCAGCGGGCTTAAAACCATCGACTCTGAGCCTACTTAAACGCTTCAATCAGGCGTTTCCCCAGTTTTATGAACAATTCGTCAGTAGTGAGATCCAGCTTCAGAATCTGCGGCTTGCCTACCAGCTCTACAAAAGCAAGCTAGCCGTTATTGAGCTACGCCCGGAAGGCTCTAAGAGTGCGCTGCATTTTGCCTATCGCAACCAGTCCTTTTTACTCAGCGATATTTTTGGTGTCCTCGCCGCCTATGGTCTGACGATTCATAGCCTCAACCTGTATGGCCAGATCAAGCCCCCGATGTTGGTGTTTATCAAGCTAGTGGTTTCCCGAGGCAATCGGGCGCTGACCGAGAAAAATGCCGATAACGTCTGTCGTGCAATTCGGGAAGCCCTCGCGGGGCATTTTGAAGTGGAAGAGATGCTCGCGGTGGAATTCAATCTGGATGCGGGGTTGGAGCAGGTGGAAACGGAGTTCTACGTTGATCCGGTCTTTCATTTACCCGCGCTGCTGATTGAAGCCGACAATCAACCGGGGCTCTTCTATAAGGTGATGTATGCGATCTGGCAGGAAGATCTGTTGGTCGTCAATGCCAATCTGTTGGTCTGGCGGGGACGAACCCGATTGATTCTCTATTTACTCGGCCCGAATGAGAGTTTGATTCCGGAATATTTGGGGCAGAAGATTGCGGAAGGGGTGCGGCATCGTCTCTTGGGGCAGCTATGAGGTGCGATCGGGCTGCACCATTTTTCACCATTTGCCGCGATCGCCGTACCGACCCTCATCCAGATACCGCCCCTCGGGTAACTGAGACGGGTTGGGTAGGGGGAGGGCTGCGCCCTGGGCGGGCGGCAGGGCAAAATTGCGCGCGGGTGCGGGGCGCTGGCTGGGATAGTTGAACAGGCGATGATTGCGCAGATCGTTGGCAATGAAGCCCAGCACCACCGAGCCGGAAATCTTCAGGCTCTCCAGGGCTTTCCCGACAAGGGCGCGATCGGTTTTTTCCAGGCGCACCACAAATAGAATGCCATCGGCATGGGCCGCCAGCAATTGGGCATCGGAGAGACCCACTAGCGGCGGCGTATTGTAAATAACCAGGTCAAAGAAGCTCTGGAACTGCTCTAGGCAATGCTCAACCTGGGGCGTTGACCAGAGCTTCACCGGATCATGAATGGGTGAACCTGCGGCCAAGACAAACAGGTTAGCCTGATCGGGGCATTGTTGAATCACTTCGTTAAGGCCCAGGCCCTGCTGAACCAGATCCACCAGACCATAGGTATTTTTCAGACTTAGACGCTCATGCAAGGTCGGGTTGCGCAGATCGCCATCCACCAGCAGCACCCGCTGACCCAGTGCCGCTGCCGTGCGGGCGAGATGTTCGGCGATCGTGGACTTGCCATCGTTGGACATCGCCGAACCGACCACCAGAGAACGAATGGGCATCTGCTTGGAGCCGAGCAGGCTGATCGTGGTGTAGAGCGAGCGAAAGGATTCTCGATAGGCAAAGTCGCTCGCTTGCAAGTCTTGGTAGGCGGTGGCTTTGTTGGGCGCTTGGCCCCAGGGCAGCAGGTGTTGAACAACCTCCCAGATCGCAAAGGGAATGGTTTTGAGCCGTTGTACCCAACCCGGTAGCAACGACTGGAGCGGGTGCGTCTTGGTCAAGCGCGGCACCGTCCCGAGCAACCGGAGTTTGGTATCGAGCTTAATCTCCTCGGGGGTATGGTAAACGCGGTGGAGAATTTCAGCGACAAAGCCCGCACCAATGCCCACCAGCCCAGAGAGGACCCCGGCAATGATCAGCGTCCGTTTCGGGTTGGCGTCATTAAACGTCATCGGCTGACCATCGGGGGTCTGCCAGAGTTTGGGGGCAGCCAGCAACTCCCAGGGAATTTCCTGTTGGGAGGCATCGAGTTGCAGGGCTTCGCGCTTGGTCAAGAAGGTTTTAAGGCTATCCGTGGCAACGGCGGCCTTGCGCTCGAGATCAGAATATTGCCGAAGCACCGTGGGAAAGATCGCAGTTTGCTGCTTCAGCGCCGCCTCGGTGCGATTGATATAGTCGAGACGGGCTTCGAGTTCTTGAATGTTGACGGCGACCGAGGCTACGATCGCCTCGGCCTCCTGCTTCATGGTTTGGCGCAAGTTAGCGCGTTTTTCTAGCAACACCTGCATCGGCGCACTCTCGTCCTTGAACTGGGTGGACTGGAGGTCGATTTGTGTCTCGTTGGCCTGATATTGGGAAATCAGGGTGGCGTAGGCCTGCTGAGTGCTTAGATCCGAGAGCAAGATCGGAATCGGGTTGTCTTGCTCTAGGTTTTGCTGGAGCCCGGCGTAGTTGGCGCGGGTCTGGGTCAGCTCGGCGCGGGTATTCATCTTTTGGCTGTTGAGTTCCCGGCGCTGTACCGCTAGATCTTCGGCGCGACTTTCCGGAAAACTCAGATCATGTCGCTCGCGCAGACGCTGGAGTTCGCCTTGGAAGCGATCGACTCGTTTTTCTAGTTCGGGCAGTTGTTTATCAATATGGTCAACGCCCCGCCGGAGGGTATCGAGGCGCTCTTGCAGGGAATATTCCAGGTAGACATCGGCGATCGTCTCTAGCACGGCAATGATCTTTTCTGGGTCTTCATCCCCAAAGCCGACTTCTAGAATTTTGGTACCTTCGAGCTTACCGTCCTTCTCATAGGAGATGCGCTCGATCTGTAAATTTTGGTAGAGATAGGCGTAGTTGATCTCTTCGTATTGACCATTGAGTTGATCCGCGATCGAATTGAGAATCGCCGGACTCTTGAGAACCCGGATCTGCGTCTCATAGTCCATCAAATCCACATAGCCCACCCCCACCTTAGAAATCTCGGTAGGTGAGGTGCCATCCGTGCCACTCTGAGCTGAAACCGAGAGCCGAGCCAAGCGTCCTTCGGCTGTAATCGGCTCTACCAAAAGCTTAAAAGACCCGTTGTAGCTGGGCGTAACTTTGCGGGACTTGAGCACAATCGCCGCCCCTGAGACGCCGAGCAAAACACCCGCCACCACAGCCATGATCCACAGTCGACGGCGCACCACCGCAAACAGCCAGGCCAAATCCAGCGTTGTGGCGTTTTTGGACTGGGCGACAAGGTCTCGGGTGGAAAGACCGTAGTCGGAGGCAGGGCGATCGGGGTCGGGAAGCGCAGGTCTCATGGCTGCATTGTAATCAACAGCGGCGGCTCGGGGCTACTCGGGGCTCTCATTAACTCAGATATTGAACCATGGCGATGGCTGACTACAGACCCGAGCTTATTTTATTGGGTCGGACGTGTTATTACTTGTCCTGTAAGGCTTCTGAGCTTAATTGATGGCACGCCCTAGCTTGCCATGCAATAGCGGTTAATGCCTGCGACCAATTCGGGTTCCCGTTGCACGGCTTGCTCTAGCTGTGCCCGAGCCGCATCAACCCCTTCACGATCGAGGTTTTGGTAACTCTGGGAATAAGCCCGAGTGGCCTGGGCGATCGCATCATACATCTGCGCAAAACCCGATTGATACGTTTGGAGCTGCTCATCGGCCACTTCAACGGTTTGCATCTCTTGCGCTGCCGTATCGAGGGCATCGGCGGCTTCGAGCCAAATCAGTGGGTCTTCGCTATTTTTGTCTTCGGTCAGTACATCAGTATCCGTCGTCACTTGATTGGCAATTTCAATCACGCGATTGCATTCAATGACTTTGTTCACAGCACAACCACTGAGGATCAGGGGCAGTCCCATGATCAGCAAGCCCATCAACGGCAAACCACGCATAAGTATTTATTCCTCAAAGCAATACAATCTAACGTAAGATTCTAGCGTTTTCATCTCAGTGAGGCGGCTGATCCGGAAAGACTGTGTTTCAACGCTCAACGTCGCAACGCGCCAACTGGCGAAGGGGATTCCTCAGCAGCGTGGGTCTGCTGTTGGCAACATTGCTCCTGCTGGAGCTGGGCTTACGGTGGTTGACGGGTTTGGGCAACCCGGCGCTCTTGCAACGGGACCCGGAGATCGGCTATCGCTTTGTCCCTAGCCAGCGCAAGCATCGCTTGGGTCGGCAACTGCGCTATAACCGCTATAGTCAACGCTCGGAACCCCTGGCCCAGCCTCCCCCCGACCGACGCATTCTCATGACAGGAGATTCGGTTCTCAATGGCGGTAACTGGATTGATCAGTCGGAGACGATCGCCGAACAACTCGAAACCCAGCTCAACCGGGCAACCCCCAACATCACCATCGAAGTGCTCAACGCCTCGGCGGGCTCCTGGGGCATCGGCAACCAATGGGCCTATCTGCAACAATTCGGCAGTTTTGAAAGTAATTTGTTGATTTTACAAATCGGCACCCACGACCTGATTCAACCCACCAGCACTGGCGAGAATATCGGCGCAGACCCGAGCTTCCCCGATCGCGCCCCCTGGTTTGCCCTCCAGGAAGTCTGGTCGCGCTACCTCTGGCCCCAGAGTTTTATTCAAGGCCCCCTGCGACAGTTGCAGTCCCCGGCCCCCGAGCCCAACCCGAAGCCAAGGCCCAACCCCGAACAGATTTACGCCGCCCAGCAAGAGCAGTTTGAGCAAAATCTCCAGATCTTGGGGGAGCTTTTGGCTTGGGCTGCCAGCCAAGATTTACCCGTTGCAGTGGTTTACACACCTGATCGCGTCGATGTGTTGCCCCCGGCTGACTTTCCCGAAAACTATCAACCACCCTTTAAGGCGGAGTTTGTCGAATGGCTGCGATCGCACCCAGTTCCTCTCATCGATATCCATCAGGCTTGGCAGGCGCTACCCCCTGAAGTGGTGACGACCTATTTTCGGGACACGGTGCATCTGACGCCTGCGGGCAATGGGGCGGTGGCTGAGGAGATTGCGGCGGCGATCGCTGCGCTACGTGAACAAACACCATCCTCGACTAGAAATACTGCTGAGTCCAATGCACAGTAAGCCCTGCTTTTGTGACATGAAATGTCTACAAACCCGATAAATCTTCTGGTGTCAATCCTGTCTTCTTGGCTATCCGTGCCAACATCCACGAACCAATTTCCTCACTATCACGAAATGCAAAGACATAATCATTCCAGCCCGCTCGTTCAAGAACCTTATGGGAACGCGTTTGACGCTTGACCCGCCAGCCCATCTTTTTGAGCGCAGCAAGCACCTTGCGAGCTTTTGTTGACGACCATTGGCCCATACAAACTTGCTCCTAAGCAGCAATAAATGTCAGCCCAGTTAAGCTCGGTGTGATTTCGCCGTGCTCTAGTTTATCGGCAATGACTCTGAGGGCGAGTGCCTGAACTTTACCAATGGCAGCCTGTTGAGAATCAGCATAAACTAAGACTCCTGGTAGTTCAGCAATCTCGGCGATCCAGCGCCCGTCTTCTTCTTGTTCGGTTTCAACAGTTAAATTTTCTGCAACTTGCACGGCGATTTTACGCTCCCCAAAAGACTCAACAATGTCAACTCGTATTGTAAGTAATTGTTTAGGGTGGGCAATGCCGACCACAAGACAGTTTCGGCGATTGCGGTATTACCGAGTTATTTTCTTAAGTTCCATAAGCCCCTTGCCCAAGTGCTAGGGACGATTACGATATTCAAGTGTCACCGACAATCTTTTAGGAAAGTTTTTGGGGCAGTGTCGACCCTACACCTGCCCCCCAACACCGACGATCTAGGGTGCAGCGGCACATTCCCCGCCTAGGCCATCGACGATCGCGCAGGTGTTATAAACCAACATCCCGGTATAAGTTTCCCCTGGCGTCCCCTCGGCCCCCAAACCGTCTGCGAGCAAGACTTGCTCCGAGATGGAAACATCAGCTTCGTCTGCTACCGTTTGCAGGACGCGATCGTCCGCGGTGAGTTCAGCAAAAATGATCGGAATGGCTTTGTCCCGAATGGCGGTGGCCAACTCGTTGATCTGAGCGGCCGTGGGTTCCTCTTCCGTCGTAACCCCCAGCAAGGTGCCCTCGACCGTTAAACCATAGGCTTGGGCGTAGTAGGACATCGCATCATGGGTCGTCACTAGGCGGCGCTGCTCTTCCGGAATGGTGGCAATTTGCTCGGGAATCCAGGTGTCTAGGGCTTCTAACTCAGCCGTTAAGGCTTCTGCATTTTCGGTATACACCTCCTCATTGTCCGGATCAACCTCAATGAGGTTATCCCGAATCAAGGCGACCATCTCGAGGCCATTCTCAACGTCATGCCAGACGTGGGGATCGGGCTCGACTTCCCCCTCTTCTTCCACTTCAATCACTTCCTGAACCGCTTCATCATGCAAAGCAATTTTGGGCGCTTCGGATTCAGCGGCGGTGGCCATATCAATGATCGCCGGTTCAAAATTAAGTCCGGCATAAAAAACCAGATCGGCCGCCTCGATCGCTTCCCGATCAGAGGGGGTGGCCTCGTAAGTGTGAGGATCTTGATCGGGGGCGATTAAACAATTAATTTCTGCTGCATCTGCCGCAATTTGTTCGGCTAAATCGCAAATGACACTGTAGGAGGCGACGATATCAAGCTGGGAATCGTCCGCCACATCACTGATGGCCGCATCCGAGTCGGTGTCGCCCTCTGCATCGCTCGGGGTTGGGCTGGTACAGCCTGCAAGACCGATCAGGAGGGCGATCGCGACGCCGAAAACGCCTGGGTACTGGGTGAAATATCGTTGCATTTATTGTTCCTCTTTAACCTAATGCTTGAGTTGTTCTGATTGGGCTTTGGGCTCTAACCTGGATTATTCATCGGGCAGGCGGGATGCCTGCGCCACAGTTGTTCCAATTTAATCTCCCGTAGCGCGGGCATTTTGCCCGCCACCGGGCTGAGTCTGGCTTCTAGAAGTTTTTGGTCAAAGCCATGAATAATGCAGGCTCAAGGATGGCAGCCCTGCCTGAGCTCAACGACCGTTAGCGTCCATCTAGAAAGTTAATGAGTTCAGTTGTCATGCTTTCCTGGTTGTGCGATCTAGTACATTGAGACTTATTGTGTTGCGTGATGTACGGTCTGCTTTGAGACAGCGCCGTTAGGAGCGCAACATCGAGTAGACATTGTAGACAACTAATCGCTATAGCGGGGCTAACTTTTTGCTGGGTTTATTAAGAGTTTCTTTCAACTGTGATATTCAGACCAATGCGCCTTTAGGCTAGTCCTCAAGTCACGCCTTGCGAAGTCATGGCGATTGCTGTCCAGGACTGATGCGCTGGCAACAACTAGCAAAACTTTCGAGATCCCCCCAAACCCAAGGGGGGAGCCAGGGTCTAGATCTACGGTGCAGCGTTTGAGCTGCGTCAGTCTTACGTTTCCGCTCCTTAAGCCTTGTGCCCCTGTGCAGGCCAACTAGAAGAATCCCCTCTTCCCACCCACACCAGAGGTTTACGCCTGATGTTAGACGTTCAGAATTTGTCGATTGACTATCGTGGCACCCGTGCGCTCCATAACGTCAGTTTTTTTGTACCCTCGGGCCAATTGGTGGGCATCATTGGCCCCAATGGTGCGGGGAAAAGCACATTGGTCGAAGCCCTGTTGAATTTGATACCGGTGACGGCAGGGACTGTTCGCTTTAACGGCATGGTTCTAAAGCGCCAGCTCCTCAAAACCGCCTATGTGCCCCAACGCTCCCGCGTTGATTGGGACTATCCGGTAACGGTCTGGAATGTGGTAATGATGGCCCAAACGGTTCAGGCCGGTCTGTTTCGCGGGTTTAATCGTCAAGCACGCCAACTGGCCCGCACGGCGCTGGAGCGCGTGGAGATGTATCCCTTGCGCGATCGCCCCATTGGTGAACTCTCAGGCGGGCAACAACAACGGGTTTTTCTAGCCCGGGCGCTCGCTAAAGAAGCTGAACTTATAATTTTTGACGAGCCCTTCACGGCGGTCGATCGCAAGACCGAAGATATTATTTTTGAAATTTTTCAGGAACTGCGGACGGCGGGCAAAACCTTGCTGGTCATTAGTCACGATTTGGGCGAGTCGCTGGCGATTTACGATCAGCTGCTCCTGCTCAACAAGCGACTAATTGCCCAAGGGACGCGCCATGAGGTGATGACCGCCGCAAATTTAGAACGGGCTTACGGTCGGGGTCTCACCCGCGTCTTTGCTTAATATTCCATTCACTCAAACAAAATCAACGTTAGAGGAGACAAAACCGCCTTATGTTGGATTGGATTATGGAACCGTTATCGCTAGCTTTTATGCAACGAGCATTATTGCTGGGGATTTTTCTCGGTGTTCTCTGTGCAGTTGTGGGCAGCTACATGATTGTGCAACGGATGGGGATGCTGGCCCATGCCATTTCTCACTCGGTGATGGCCGGGTTGCCAATCGCCTACGTGGTTGGCCTGGCCCTATCGTTGGGGGCGTTGGTCGCGGGCGTGATTAGTGCTTTGGTACTCTACGTCATTGAGTCGAAGTCTCGTGTCAAAACTGACGCAGCTATGGCCCTCATTTTGACCTCCTTTGTGGCGATCGGCGTCACGCTCGTCAGTACCCTGCCGGGCGCAAATCGGATTGATTTGGTTCATATCCTGTTCGGGAATATCCTCGGCGTAACCATGACAGAAGTCTGGTGGACTCTGGTGATTACCGTCGCTGCGGTTGTTCTGGTGCGTCTCTTTTTCAAAGAGCTTTTGTTTTATACCTTTGATCCGAAGGGGGCCCAGGCCAGTGGTTTGCCCGTGCGTTGGTACAATGCGGCGCTTATTGTGGCAATGACCGTAACCATTGTCGTCTGTTTACCAACAGTTGGCGCTCTTTTGGTGGTCGCCCTGCTCGTTGCCCCTGCGGTGACGGCTTACTTGCTGGTCAAAGAACTGCACCAAATGATGTGGGTGGGCTCAATCATCGGCGCCCTTTCCAGCATCATTGGTATGTACCTGAGCTACTACTTGGATTCACCCTCCGGAGCGGCGATCGTCCTGGTGTCTTTCTGCTTTTTCTGTTTGGCTTTCTTGTTTAGTCCGTCGGATGGTTTGTTGAGCCAATTGTGGACTCAGCGCAAGCGATCGAAGCTGACAAATGCCGATGAAATCGATCAGACTCTAGCGGTGTAGCAGTAGGGCTGACAATGCCCACCCTACGTGATTACTTCCCCGATCGCGTGGATGTGCTACTGCCTGCTGACTTTCCCGAAAACTATCAACCACTCTTCAAGACAGAGTTTGTCGAATGGCTGCGATCGCACCCAGTTCCCCTCATCGATATCCATTCAGGCTTGGCAGGCGCTACCCCCTGAAGTGGTGGCGACCTATTTTCGGGACACGGTTCATCTGACGCCTGCGGGCAAAGTTCGACTACACATGAACGTTCGATCGTAACCGTCGGACTTCGACTCCGCCCAGCCCTCAGTTTCTGATCTGTAGCCCCAATTTACGGATTCGGTATTAGGCCAGCCTCTACACCCCATCGGCTTGCAACCAATAGGTCATCATCGTGCCCTTGCCTTTAATCTCGACCGGCCCCCGGGCTGTAAAGCAATAGCTGTCTTTTAACTGTTCATACACCGCTTCAGTCACTTGAATCTGCCCCGCCTCGCCCGACTGCTCCATCCGCGCCGCAATATTGACCGTATCGCCCCAGAGGTCGTAGATGAATTTATTAATGCCGATTACCCCCGCCACCACCGCACCCGTGTGAATGCCAATGCGCAGCGCGATCGGTTCCCCATCCGGCCAGGTCAGCCCCTGCAGGGCGGCTTGCATTTCTAGGGCGAGGGCGGCGATCGCCTCCAAATGGTTCTCCTGCGGCAGAGGGAGCCCCGCCGCCGCCATGTAGGCATCACCGATGGTTTTAATTTTCTCCACGCCGTATTGGTCGGCCAGGCGATCGAAGCGCGAAAAAATTTGGTTAAGTTGCTCGACCAAGGCCAAGGGCTGCATCCGGCTGGCCTGAGGGGAAAACCCCACTAAATCTGCAAACAAAATACTCGCTGCCGGGAACTGCTGGGCCAATGTGCCCTGGAACTTTTTAAGTTGGGCGACAACGGGCTTGGGCAACACGTTCAGCAGCAGTCGCTCGGACTTGTTCTTTTCCAGCCGCAGCGATTGCTCGGCTTGAACCCGCTGACTAACATCGACTTGAATGCCCACAAAATGGGTGAGTTGACCGTCTTCGGCAAAGATCGGTGAAGTGGTCAGCTCGTTCCAAAACTGAGAGCCATCCTTGCGGAAATTCTTGAGAATGACGGTGCAACTGCGCTGGCCTTGAATCGCCTGCCGCAAAACATCGAGTGCAGGCTGTTGCTTGGCCTTGCCCTGTAAAAAACGGCAATTCGTTCCGAGCACTTCGCTGGCACTGTACCCCGTCATTTTTTCGAAGGCCGGGTTCACGTAAATGAGCGGCATATCTGGCCGTCGCGCATCGGCCATGACTATGCCCATGCTGCTCGCTGCCAGGGCCTGATCTCGCAATTGGAGGCTGGTCTGTAGGCCGCTGCGATATTGGGGGGAGCCGCGCCATTGGCTCTCGGTGGCATCTTGGGCGATCGCCACGCTCATGCCCTCGTGATAGGGTTCAACCCGCCAGGTGAGCCAGCGATAGTTGCCGTCTTGATGGCGAAAGCGGTTTTTATAGGTAATGGGTGTCTGCTGCGCGGGGTCTTGCGTCTCTTGCTCGTAGGCATCGGTATCGACCACATCATCGGGGTGGATAAACTCAATCCAGGGGCAAGCGGTCAGCTCGGCGGGGCTCCAGCCCAAGACTTGGGACCAGCGATCGCTGACCCAGGCAAAATAACCGTCCCGATTGCGCAGACAGCAGAGATCGGGCGAGAGTTGGCCAAAACGCTCCAGGAATGACCAAGACGGTTCAATGGGGGAGGGCATTATCATTCAGCGGCAGAGCAGCAGCCGTCGGCTTCACCTCTCATCGTAAACCGAACCGGACTGTAACCCCTTTTTCGAGGGAGGGGCGATCGTTTCCGGAGAATGAGGGGATCAGGGCATGGCTACAAAAACACCATCGGCTGATCCTTCAAGGGGGCAAAGGCCGCCGCATCAAAGCGGTAGAGGCTGGCGGGCCGCCCCGCTCCCCGTGAGGCTTTAACCCCCGTATCAGCGAGAATGCCTAGCTTCAGCAGGCGGGCACGAAAGTTGGAATAGTCCGCAAAGTCCTCGCCTAAGACGATGCAATAGAGCTGATACACCTCCTTCAAGGTAAAGAGTTCCGGCAGCACATTGAAGGCGATCGCACTGTAGGTGAGTTTATTCCGCAGGCGGTGGTGGCCATAGTCAATAATCGCGCCTTGATCCAAACATAGTGGCGGTAAATTACCAACGCTAAACCAGGCAGTCATGCTACCTTGACGCGTGAGCAGCGCCGCATCTTCGAGGCGCACGAGGGCAAAATAGCTCACCACCAATGCCCGCTCGGACGCCGTGGGAACGCGCTGACTGGGACTACCAAAAGTATAGAGTTGCTCCAGATAGAGGTGATCGACCGTGAGTTTATCTTGCAGAATTCGTCCGGCTACGGCGGCCAGATCTTCCGCTGGGCCAACGAAGTCCCAGGGCAAGCACCAGCCAGACTCAAGCTGCTGCGACTGGGGGTTCACCAACAACACCAACAATCGCTGTTGCTGGGTATCCACGGAAAAGATGACCGTATTGACCGTGACACAAAAGGTCGGGTAACTCGACATGATTGATCCAGATAAAAGCTCAAGCGTAGAGACGTTGGGCATCAATATAGGCCGCTACATCGGGCGGCACTACAGTGCGATCGCCCCGGTTGCGGTAGCGGCTCGACGAAACAGCGGGGGGACGCAGGTCGGCGATCTGATACCGAGCGCCCAACTGCTCCAGACGCTGGCGATCGCGGGGCGCGATCGGATAACCCGGCCGGGGAATAACGAGTAGCGCCACCTCTTGCAGCAGGATTTCAATCTGATACCAACGGGGTAGTTGTTCGAGTAGATCCGAGCCCAGGACAAACGTTAGGTTCACCGCCTGCCCCCAACGGGCTTGAGCGCGATGAACTGTATTGATCGTGCGCCGGTCGCTCAGTTCAGGATGTAACTGGAGGTTGGGATATTCGGCTTGCAGCGTTTGCACCACCAAGCAGAGCATCGCCATGCGGTGAGCTAAGGGGGTTTGACCGGACTTCATCGGGTTATCCGCTGCCCAAACTGCTACGTAGTCGTATTGGTTGGCTAGCCAGCGTAGGATGCTCTGGTGACCCGCAGTTGGGGGGTCGGCGCTGGTGCCAAAGAGGGCGATCGACAGGTGTTGTTTGGACATCAGGACAGTTGGCAGAGGGGTCGGCTCAGGATTCGATCAGCGACTGGCGCAAGGCTTGCAGCGGTTCAGAAATCGAGATATTCCAGGGAACGGGATCGGTGAGAGCGCGGTTAGCCAGGGGCAGACGTTGCACCTCGTCGGTGGTGCGGCAGCGAATTTCGTTGAGGGGTTCGCTGGCCTGGCAACGCTGCCCCCCACGCATGACGGGCTCAAGCAAGGGCTGTTCCTGGGGCTGGGGGGCTTCCTGGTGCAGACCGAGGCGATCGCCGTCGGGGTGTCGAAAGATCTGCTTGCGCCCCGGATAGGTCGCCTTGTTGCTCGACTGTTTCATCGTCGGCACACCGTCAATTTCCACCAACTTATAGACGCCATTCACGGGTTGCCCCGTAACTAGGCGCGTGCCAATGCCGTAGCCCGAGAGCTGGGCCCCCGCGGCTTGAAGCCGCGCAATTTCCCATTCGTCTAAATCACCACTGGCAAAGACCGGCACATTCGGCAGGAGGGCTGGCAACTGTTGCGAGAGGGTGACCAAATCTCCTGAGTCCAGACGGACGCCTCTGACCTGACGTGCCCCCTTTTGGACGGCTTGACCGAGGCGTTTGGCGGCGGCGATCGTGTCGTAGGTATCAATCAGCAATGGCGCTTGGGGAAAGTAGCGGCTAAAGGCAGTAAAGGCCTCGTCCTCGTCGCCTTCGAGGGCGGCGATCGCCATCACCAGGGCATGGGCCATCGTACCCACGGGTTTTTGCCCCAGACTCAGGGCCGCCTGGACGTTGGATGTGCCATCGAGGCCGGCGGCGATCGCCGCGCGGGCGGCCCAGAGCGCCGCTTGGGGTGAGAAGGCCCGGCGCGTGCCAAATTCCAGCAAGGTTGCGGCTGGTCCCGCTGTATCCCGAAGTCGCGCCGCGCGGGTAGCGATCAGGGTTTGATAGTTAATCGCATTGAGCAGATAGGTCTCCACAATCTGCGCCTGCCAGAGGGGGGCCTCAATGCGCAGGATTGGCTCATGGGCGAAGATCACCGTGCCCTCGGGAACCGCCCAAACCTCTCCGCTGAAGCGACCTGCGGTGAGTAATTCCCAGAAGGCGTCCGGCGCGTTAGCAAAGATGCCTGTTCCTTTCAGGGCGCTAATTTGCTCCGGGGTGAAGTGAAAATTTTCCAGATAGTCCAGGGCTTGCTCCAGCCCCATGGCAACTAGGTAGCCGAAATCTGGGGGCAAGCGGCGCGTAAACAATTCAAAGCTGGCGGGCTTGGTCGCAATCCCTTCTCCCACATAGCAGGCGGACATGGTGAGTTGGTAGAGGTCAGTGAGGAGACCATATTGGCTGGCGTCAGGAATTAAACCGGACATGAGGCATCGTGCTGATGGGGGAGCAGCTTGATTATAGTAGATATCACCAAAATTATAGGATTCAGTCGGTTAGGTCGTTCAGCAGGTTGAGATCAGGAAGGAAGCGGTAAGCTCGGAATCCCTTTAAGCCCGTCCGTTAAGGCAATTGCGAAGCAAGAGAATACCAGGAATAAAACGGATGATGGGGATATTATTGAGTGGCAGTTCCCGAGGCTGTGTTGAGCGGCTACAATCTTGCAGTAAAAAAGAACTATTATAAGTCCGCAATAACACACCATATGAGGCATTGATTGCGGCGGTTTTGGTGCGTTACGCAGACAATGAGACCCAGATATGGAGCGAAAGACCCATGGTTCAAACCCCCATCAAACCTGAAATCCTCTACCCGGACTCCGACGGCAAACCCATGGCGGACAACACAAAACAGTACAAGTGGATTGTTCGCTTGGTCGAAAACCTGAAGTACTTGCTCCGAGAGCAAACTGCGTTTGTCGCGGGGGATTTACTCTGGTATCCCGTTCAAGTTGGTAAAGGGGAAACGCCGCCGAGCCAAGCGCCAGATGCGATGGTGGTCTTGGGGCGTCCGGATGGGGAGCGCGGCAGCTACAAACAGTGGGAAGAGGAGGGCATCGCACCTCAGATGGTGTTTGAGATTATTTCACCGAGTAACACCGCGCGGGAGATGGCCCAGAAGCAAACCTTTTACCTTGAGCATGGCGTCTTGGAGCTGTATTTCTATGACCCCGACTCGTTTGATTTCTGGGGCTTGGTGCGAGATCCCCAAGGCAATAATCTCAGATCGGTTTTGCACTTCAATCTACCTTGGACTTCACCCCTGCTAGGAATTCGCTTTGAGCTGTTTGAGGATGGCTTAGAGGTGCGTTATCCGAATGGTGAGCCGTTTAAAGATCTGGGCGATTTTGCGTTGGGGGAAGAACGGGCGAAGGAGGAACGGGATGCAGCGCAGGCGGAGCGGGATGAAGCACAGGCGGAACGGGATCGGGCGATCGCACGACTGCGAGCGGCAGGGTTGGATGTGAGCGATCTGGAGTGATTTTGCCACCATCATTGCCACAGAAGAGATGTCAACTGAGGTAATTTTGGTGCGTTATTCAGAAAGTGAGACCGAGCTTTTATCAATACAGTTTTCATCTGTAAACGTATCCTATGGCTAGCGAAACACCGCTCAATCGTAGTCCAAAGATGAACAAATTTGTCCTTGAGCCCAATGAGGAAAATCTAGAACGCCTGAAAAGGAATGAAAATGGGAAGGTCTACTGGCATACCATGGATTTCTTCCATTTTGATTCCAAGATAGAGGATGATCTTTCAGATATTTTGATTGCCTACGTAGATGTGGAATCTGAAGAGGATGAAGAGAAACTCGAATTACTGATTGAAAGGATGCTTGGGCAATTAGCAGATCGAATTGGTGTTTCCATGCAAGACTGCCGTAGCCAGCTTGATAATTATGCGAGAGTGGTTTTGACACCTATCTGCATATGGTGGAGAGATGAGACTGGGAAGATGCGCTACTCACTCAAAAGCAAGTTGTAATCAACGTGATATGAAGGGGGTATTGATGGAAAGTTTTAAATGTGAGTAAAGAAGTTGGTGCGTTATACAGGAAGTAAGGTCACAAGAGTTTTGATATGCTCCTTCATTTACTCACACGCCCCATAAAAGTGGCGATCGCGCTCCTTTTGCTCTCTCTCACTGCTTGCACTGCGAACCCGCCCAGCGGCATTGAGCAGCGCCCCATGCCCACTCGCAAAGTTGTCAGAACCGTTGCCGCCGATACGGATGTTAAGCAGATTCCAGCAGAAGGACTCAGTCAAGATGATGAATATTGGCAGCGGCCGACTGAAGAAATCCTCCAAGACCTAAATACGATCGCCCTGGCTAATTTGGCGTTAGCGATCGCCGACCCAATGCCCCTCGACTCGGCCCAGCGACTCATCGCTCACCCTGAAGCACCGCAGGCCATGTTTGCTGAATGCGAATCGTACTGGCGAGATTCAGGGAACGAACCCGAGGATGAGCGCCGGGAATGGACAGTTGAATCGTTACGCAACTATGCGGAATATTTTTTAGATCTCATCGAAGCGACCCGTGTTTACGAAATTGAGTCCGGGACATACTTACTCTCAATGACCTGTGGCTTTGGCCCCTATTGGGTTCCGACGGTGCAATTTCTCTACACTGAAGTGAACGATGAACCCCGCATTCAAACACTGTCCTTGCCGATGTACGATGCAGCCTCGAATCAGGTGATTGAAAACCCTTCAAATATTAACTATGGCTTTGATGTATACGATCCAGAGACCAGAATATTAACTCAATCCCACAAATACGCCGGTCATGGTCTCTGTGGTCGGCAGGCACGGTATCGACTAGAGGGCGATCGCTTTGTGCTGCTGGAATTCAGAGAAAGATCAGACTGCAATCCACCAAACTTACCCTCTGGGCCGATGGACTTCCCACAGCTTTACCCCTGATCGTCAATCACCCTACTTTTTGGCAATTTGTAAACCTGGAATCCCCTTGAGCCCGTCGGTTAAGTTCTCCACATAGGCATCGGCCTGGCGGTGGGGAACTGTGAGGACACAACCCTGGCGATCGAGAAACAAGGAAACCAAACCCGATCGCGCCGCCTGCAAGATTTTCGGGTGCGTCAGCTTGTGATGCACCGTGCTCATGTCTGTGGCGGTGATGATGATATCAGTGACTTGACGCATTGTTGAGACCTGCTCGTGGGAATTTAAACGCCATATTATTCGGAGATAACGTTAGATCACTCCAAGAAAATACCAGTCTAAAATGAATTGAATCAGCGCCCCATCGCTCAACTCAAAAAGTAGCTTCAGAACTCCGATAATCCATTTTCCTATCCCCAAGAAATGAATCCGGATAGATCAATCCTTCTCTCGGGTGCAAAGATGATGGTGCGCTACGCCCCACCCGAAGCAATCGCTCTTGCTTCATCCCTCAACCCAGTCGCGCAAACCCCCCTACAGCGGTAGGGGTATCCTAATCCCGTGGGGCGACACGGGCCTTTTACAATGACGATATAGATAAGGCGCGATCGTCTGTCACGACGACAAAGCCCATTTATTGGAGCGTCGGGCCGGGCTCGACCCGGATCATTCCTGGAGGGAGGACACTGCCATGCAACCCAGCAACCCCAATCAATTTACCGAGAAGGCCTGGTCGGCGATTGTTAATACTCAAGACATTGCCAAGCAAAACCGTCACCAGCAGCTAGAGAGTGACCATCTGCTAGCGGCGCTGCTGGCTGAAAATGGGCTGGCAACCAGCATTCTGACTAAAGCTGGCGTGAACTTGGCGCAGTTTGGCGATCGCCTCCAAGCCTTTACCCAGAGCCAGCCCAAGGTCTCTCAAGCTAGTGATTCGCTCTATCTGGGTCGTAGTTTGGATCAGCTTCTCGATCGCGCCGAAAAACACCGCAAAGCCTTTGGCGATGAGTATATTTCTGTGGAGCATTTGGTTTTAGGCTATCCCCAGGACGATCGCATCGGGCGCAAGCTCTGCCAAGAATTTAGCCTCACCGAAGCCCAGCTAACCGAGATTATCAAACAAATCCGAGGTAATCAGAAAGTGACCGACAAGAACCCCGAAGGCAAGTATGAATCCCTAGAGCGGTATGGGCGCGAACTGACCGAACTCGCCCACGCTGGCAAGCTCGACCCGGTGATCGGGCGAGATGATGAAATTCGCCGCACGATTCAGATTCTCTCGCGCCGCACCAAGAATAACCCGGTGCTGATTGGGGAACCGGGCGTCGGCAAAACGGCGATCGTCGAAGGGTTGGCCCAACGGATCATTAATGGGGATGTGCCCGAATCCCTTAAAGATCGCAAGGTGGTGAGCCTAGATATGGGGGCACTCATTGCGGGGGCGAAATATCGCGGCGAATTTGAAGATCGCCTCAAGGCGGTGCTTAAGGAAGTGACCGAATCCGAGGGGCAGATTATCCTCTTTATTGACGAAATTCATACCGTTGTGGGCGCAGGCGCAACCCAAGGCGCGATGGATGCTGGCAATCTGCTCAAACCGATGCTGGCGCGGGGTGAACTGCGCTGTATCGGCGCGACGACCCTGGATGAATATCGCCAATATATTGAGAAGGATGCGGCGCTGGAGCGGCGTTTCCAGGAAGTGATGGTCAATGAGCCGACTGAGATTGACACGATCTCGATTCTGCGCGGCTTGAAAGAACGCTACGAAACCCACCATGGCGTGAAGATTTCCGACAATGCTCTCGTGGCAGCGGCGACGCTCTCGAATCGCTATATTAGCGATCGCTTCTTACCCGATAAAGCCATTGACCTGGTGGATGAATCGGCGGCCAAGCTGAAGATGGAAATCACCTCCAAGCCTGAGGCCCTTGATGAAATTGATCGCAAAATCTTGCAGATCAAAATGGAGCAGCATTCACTCAAAACTGAGACCGATGCGCTCTCCAAGGAACGCTTGGCAGATTTGCAGCGTGAACTTGCTAACTTAGAAGAATCCCAAGCCGCCCTGCGCAGCCAATGGGAACTGGACAAGGCCGAGATCGATCAGCGCCAAAAAGTCCAGGAAGAGATCGACCAGATCCAAGTGGAGATCCAGCAGGCCGAGCGGGATTATGACTACAACCGCGCGGCGGAACTCAAATACGGCAAACTGGCTGCTCTGGAAAAACAACTGAATGACATTGACGAGAAGCTCAGTAGCCGGGAGAATTCGCTGCTGCGGGATGAAGTCACCGACTCAGACATTGCCGAGATTATCTCTAAATGGACAGGCATCCCGGTGAGTAAGTTGGTGCAGTCGGAAAAAGACAAGCTCCTGAACCTTGAAGACGAGCTGCACGAGCGGGTTGTGGGCCAGGATGAAGCCGTGACGGCGGTATCTGATGCGATCCAACGCTCCCGCGCTGGGTTGGCTGACCCCAACCGCCCGATCGCCAGCTTCATCTTCCTCGGCCCCACGGGTGTGGGCAAAACCGAACTGGCCAAAGCCCTGGCCAAGAGCCTCTTTGACACGGAGGAGGCGATCGTCCGCATTGATATGTCGGAATATATGGAGAAGCACAGCGTCTCGCGCCTGATGGGTGCGCCCCCAGGATATGTCGGTTATGAGCAGGGCGGGCAGCTTACAGAGGCGATTCGCCGTCGCCCCTATTCGGTGATCTTGTTCGATGAAATCGAGAAGGCCCACGCTGATGTGTTTAACGTGATGCTACAAATCCTGGACGATGGGCGGCTCACCGATTCCCAAGGCCATCGGGTGGACTTCAAGAACACGATCATTATTATGACCAGCAACATTGGCTCCCAGCATATTTTGGAGCTGGCGTTTGATGAGAGTGAGGCGGATTATCGGGGAATGCGCGATCGCGTCATGGATGCGATGCGGGCCAACTTCCGCCCGGAATTCCTCAACCGCATCGATGAAATTATCATCTTCCGTAACCTGATGAAGTCGCAATTGCGCCAGATTGTCACGCTACAAATTGAGCAGCTCAATCGCCGCTTGGCCGAGCAGAAGTTGGTATTGAAAGTATCCGATGAGGCATTGGATTACCTTGCTGAGGTGGGCTACGACCCTGTTTATGGCGCACGACCCTTGAAGCGGGCGGTGCAAAAATATCTGGAAACGGCGATCGCTAAAGAAATCCTCCGGGGCAAATATGGTCCCAATGACACCATCTTTGTGGATGTGGATGAAGCGGGCGAGCGGCTGGTCTTCAAGCGGTTGCCTGCTCAGTTAATGAAGTTATAGAATGCTCGCCCTGGCTCGTGAATTGGAGGGAGAAGCCTTGCACTGGTGTGAACTTAACACTGCATTCAGCTACTAGTCAGTGTTTGAGTGGGTTGACCCACCTCCCCCTGCGGGTACTCCTCCCAAGAGGAGACTTTAAA
>JBMYQW010000012.1:0-27145 GCA_049601735.1 Spirulinaceae cyanobacterium | reverse complement strand
ACTTGGCATCCAGAATATACTGCTCCTGCTCTGGCAAATTCGCTACCAGATTGAGTACATGGTGGTCCTGGCAAAGCGGTTGAAACTCATCCACCAGATCTCGACAAAATTCCACTAAACAAAGGGGGCTGGGGTCAAAGACCAGCTTTTGAACATCGGCACGACCAATGAGGAGAATATCTTCCAACAGATTGTTCATATTGGTCGTACATTGCTTAATCCGTTTGAGATACTTGTCGTGTTTCTCGGCATCCCAATCGCCACCAAATTCTTCGAGTAACTCCACCGAGAGCAGAATCGTGGAGAGGGGATTTTTGAACTCATGGGAGGTCATCGCCAGAAAACGCGATTTGAGATCATTGAGTTCCCTTTCTTTGGCGAGGGCCCGTTCTCGTTCTCGCTCTAACTGTTTGCGGGCGGTGATGTCCCGACCGACGTAGACAAAGGTTAAGACGTTCTCGACTTTGGATTGTACTTCCGTGGTGGAAAACTCCACAATAATCTGTTCACCCGTCTGGGTACGGCAGGGAATTTCCGTAGCGATCGCCGCTTCGGAATGCGATCGCAGCCGTTCGAGATATTCCTGCGCTTGGGATTGATGCCAGAATAGATCGGTGATTTTACAATGGAGCAGGAAGGTTTTGTTATAGCCAAACAGTTGGCAAGCGGCTTGATTAATCGTCTTAATAAATCCAGCGGTATTGGTAATCAATAACGCCTCTTGCATCGAAGACATGATGCGATCGTTGTAGCTGGCGGTTGTGTTTAAGGCATTGAGCAACAATTCCGTTTCATTGACTCGCTGGATCAGGGCTTGGCGGAGGTTCGCGGTTTCTGTGGCATCTTCGATGAAAATCAGGATTTCTTGAGGGGATTTGGGTTCGAGACGCAACGTCAAATATTGAGTTTGATCCCCCGGTGTGAACTCACCATGAATCACTTCTTCGAGCAGAAAATTTTCCCGTTCCTGGTGAAAAATTTGTGCCAGAATCGTTTCAAGCCCAACAAACTCACTGAAATGCTCTCGCAAGTCATCCTGGAGTTGAATCGTGCAACCGGGCAGGAGCTGGTGCAGTTTGGGCGAGATCTGCACCACCCGAAAATCGGGGTCAATGACCAAGTAGGTCGTGTGACTCGGAATAATAATTTGCTGATTCATCTCAAGCCAAACTCCTTGGCACATGAATTCATTGAGCCCCTCTCAGGGACATCACCCACGGCTATAGGGAACTCGCTAACGTTTCAAATAATAAGTCCACACTGGCCCCTGTCTTGGCTGAAGTCCAATGGGTTGCCACAATGCGATCGCTCTGGGCCGAGAGTTGTCTCTCTAGAATCGGTTGGGCTTCGGGGTCGATCAGGTCCATTTTGTTGAGTGCGACTGCTACCTGGCCCGCTGGGTTCACCGCCATGAAGTCCTGCATATGCTGGGCTAGACCCCGAATCGTCTCAATGCGGGTGGCATCGGCCACGAGCAAAACCCCACTAGAGCCCTGGAGGTAGGAGGGCGCGATCGCTTTAAATTTGGTTTTACCTTCTAAGTCCCAGATCAGGAGCTTGACTGGGTGGGGGTCAGGGCCCGTGGTGGTGACGGTTTTACGTGAGATTTTCACACCCACGGTTGAGAGGTAGCGATCGCTAAACTGACGCTCCACAAACCGACGGATTAGGCTAGTTTTGCCGACGCCAAAATCACCGACCATACAAATTTTTTTGGTAATTTCACTCATCTAAGGGGCTGACTCCTCACGCTCTGTATTCACCAATTCAAATCGAACGCAACGGCTTTCACTCATCAGGTCATCGATGCCCACACCTGGTGGAAAATCAATATCGCCTTGAGTCAATAAACGCTGGGCGTCAAGATTATGTTCCTGAACCAAGAGTTGCTGCACTGCATCAGCACGTTGCTGCGCTAGCTGTTGATTATAGGGTCTCTCGCCACTCTGGTCAGTATGACCGATTATCCTCAGTTTTAGGTCGGGATGGGCTTGGAGATAGTCCGCTAGGTCGTCGAGGTGCTGACGCTCACTCGCCAGGATAGCCACTTCATCGCGATTGAAGTAAATGCGCTCTCCCCAGGGCTGAACCGCCGTGACGGTTTCAATCAGTAAAACGTCGATCTCTGTAATCTTCCGGAGCGCCGCAATCACTGCCTGGCGCTGCGTCTCCTCTAGGGCCGGTAGCTGAACCGTCAAGCCTTGGGTTTCGGCATCATAGTCTGTGACAATCTCAGCTTGGAGACGCTCACTCCAATCCGCAGCGATGCGTTGGGCGTGGTCAGCAATCATTTCTGGGGGCAGAAGGGCGGCTGGGGTCTCCACTTGATTCTTCAGAATGTAGTAACCAGGCGCAATTTCTGCGACTAACTTGCCGGCTTGGGATTTGAGTGAAGGGCTCGGCACAGCCCCTCGCAGCACGACCTGACGCCAATGGACATCGGCATTGAGGCGATACACCGCCAGCATAGGCGTATCGCGGATCGCCTGCTGAACCCGTCGCTCCAGCAAATGCTCCCAAATCTGCCAGGCGATCGCCCCCCCCAACAGCAAGCTGATAACCGTCAAGACTCCCAGCAGCTGCCGCAACGCCCCCTTAGACAGGAGCCGAACCGGGGGTGAGGCGGCGGTTGTGCCGGGGGTGTAGACCAGCGTGGTCAGGAGATCATGAATGCTCTCCGGAACCGTATCCGGATCACCGTTATAGGCTTCTAAGCGCGTGCCGTAGCCGTGGTTGAGAATCATGGCACTGAGCACCTGGCGCAGTTGTTGCAGAAAGTCGGCAGGGGGGTCGCCTTGAATGACGGCGGCAATGTAACAGGAGCCTGCCACTTCCATGACAATTTGGAAGTTGTCGTAGTCAATTTTGGTCAGTTCCGAGCGATGGGATTCGTCGGTGGTGCATTCACTGGCAAAGCTGCGAATCGCGGTCAACATTCCCGCGAGCAAGTCCCCTTCAAGGAGTTGACCGTCGGTCTGCTGCACCTCCGCCATCACCAAACCCGATGCCTTGTGGATCAAAAATGCGGCTTGTACCCGGAACGGGACGGCATCTTTGAGCACCTGATCCACTTCGGAGATGCCTTGCCAGCGCAGCCAGAGGCGTTGTACAAAGCGTTTGGGGCTGAGGGTTTCTTCGATGCTGTGGTTAATTTGCTGGGCGATCTCGCCCATGTATTTAGAGATCGTGCTGCCAATGACCGGATACAGTGCATCGACCATCGAGTCCGGATTGAGGCGAATTTGGGCAGTAATCGCTTGGCTCATGGCGGGGGCGATCGCCTCTACCACCTCCTCAGGTTGATCCCCCAACTGTCGAGAAATCGCCCCCGGAATCGTGGTAGCGAGGGCGCGACTCATGGCGGCGGGGTCTTGCTGGACTTGCAAATGAATCATGCGATCGGCCACCAGCGCCAGCGCCTGGGCCAACTGGTCAGGAGCCCGATGGGCTTGGTGGGCAATGAGCCGAATCAGAATCGGCGAAAGAATGCGACCCAAGGCAGTGGCATCATGAACTTCCTGCTCTAGCTGTTTGAGCCGTAACCAAAGCGTGCTCTGGTCTGGCGCAGTAGGGTTGGTATCGTTTTCTAGCTTGAGCAAATCAAGCAACAGCAGCCGGAGGCGCTCGCTCATTTCTTCGCGCTCCGCCTCCGTCACGCCCAGCGGAAAGTCAAAATTCAACTGCGGTTCTGGCGAGTTGGCGGGGGAGGCAGCAGGCGTCTTAGACTCGGCAGCGGTCGGCGATGGACTGGCTCGCATCGTTTCATTAAACAGCTCAAAGAGTTCCTCCAGGTTTGGCGAGGGTTGGGGAACATCCACAGCGTCATGCGGTTGAGCGGCCACGTCTAATGGAAAAAGGAAAGAACGGTAAGTGAGCGGGGGAGGAGGTAAGAGGGTCTTAATTGGGCTGCGCCTGAATGGGTGAGACCAGAACGACCCACCCGAGATGCAGGGCCGAACATCATCGGTAACCATTGCCCGACCAGACTAACAACACCCGGCCCATACAGTCCGATCGCCCAAGAGAACGATCGCGTGCTGCCGCTTTCTGCGTCATGCCAGAAGCAACCGCCTCTGAAGCCAGCAAATCGAGTATTTCTCAACATCATGGCTCTTGCTTCATGCTAAATCAGCCTTCTGCTCGCTGCAATCCGCCCCTGAGCAAATCGCCGCCCTAGCTAGCATACCCAGACAGATCGGAGAAATCGGGAAACTTGCCGCCTCATTCTTCCATCGCGTTAACCGCAGCCGTTGATTGCCCTGGCGCATTACTGCCGCCCTGGTCTGGTAATAGAAAGTCCGTTTGCAATTGACTCTCCACCGCCTCTTTGAGATCGGGCACAAACTCCGTTCCCTTGACCTTAATGCAGAGTTCAAAGAGAACCTCCGCCAAGTCCACGCGGGAAACCTTGCTATCTTGCAGCGTAGAGAAGCATTTCTCCAATTCCTCAAAGATTTTGGTTTTGAGTGCTTGGGATTCCAGTTGAAACTGTTCTTGCGCTTGCACCACCTCTTCCCGGAGCCCCGCCACTCGGCTGCTAAAGGTTTTGTTGAGCGTCTCCAGGACGGCGTAGCTCTTTTGGCTGGTTTGCTCTACCTTTTGCCGGAGCTTGGTGTTTTCGTCGTGGGTGGTCAGGCTCAAATATTTCAGCTTCTTCTCAAAGGAGTCGGCCACGCCTTGTACCTCCTGCGCAACCGTACCCTGAATCTCGTCGAGGCGCTCTCGCAGCTCTTGGCGCAGTTCGACCAGTTCCACTTCAACTTTATCAAGGCGCTGTTCGTAGGTACGGATTTGTGGACCCAGAAGAATTTCGCGGATCTGCTCGACATTACCCAAGCGATCGCGCATCTCCTGTCGGTTGAGTTCAGCCATTGGTACCCCTCATCATAAGTATCATTAATTCCTGCTGAGTGCAGTTAAGCTACGCTTGCCCTTGATGATATTAGGCTATCTTACCGCCTTGTGAATTGTCGATCGCAAGAAAGTTCAATGGTAGGATGGCTCTCCAGGCAGTGATCAAGGTCAATTGCCAGGGAGCTGTCTATAATGGTTGGCTTCTAGGAGCCGCATTTTAAGGAAGAGCAAAGCGATGGCGCGAATTTGTCCAGACTGGATTAAGCGATGGGGCGCGGTAGTCGGGCAATGGCTCTGCTGCCTACTGTTGATAGTGAGTTGCGGCTGGTGGATGGGCACAATGCCCGCCCAGGCGGCCCTCAATAACGATCGCTTCGATGGCAATATTTTTGTGGTCTATGCGGGCAATGGTTCCCTCGTTCCCGTTCATGAAACCCTGACACGAGCCCAGAGCAAACATCGCCCGGTGCTGCTGGTGTTCTACATCGATGACAGCAGCGATTGCAAATCCTTCGCTATCACCGTGTCTCGGGTGCAAGAAGCCTACGGCCGCCGGGCGTCTATTCTGCCACTTAATGTGGACTCACTGTCCCTAGCGGCGACTGGAGGCGAGCAAGCTCCTGCCCAACCATCGGTCAACTCCCCCGCAAGCTATTACCGAGGTGGAGTTCCCCAAGTTGTGATTTTCGATGGCGAAGGGCAAGTCCGCTTTGATCACCTCGGTATAGTGCCCTACGAAACCTTGGATGCGGTTTTTCGGGATATCTTTGACCTCCAGAGCCCGGAGCGTGACGCGGAGCAGCCGCTACAGCGACGCGACTATAACGAGTTCAATGCTGAACTAACGCCTTGAGCCTTCTGTTAATTACATAGTCCTTAGGGCGGATAACTGCCCTGGAGGATGACCAGAGCGGGCGATCGTATCTTGGGTTGTTAACCCACCGCGCTGCTGGGAAGATCGTTCAAGACAGCGAAATCACGGTGGGGATTTGTGTAGAGGAGCAGGGCCGCGATCGCTCTGCCCTGACAGGACTTGAGCATTTAACGAAAGTGTTTACAGCGGTATTCACTTGGATTAAGCACACGGTTGAAGGCAGAATGCTTTTGATAACGAAATGCACTGTGCTTGGCTGATCTGCACACCGCTATATATTAAGGATTTGCAGGCATCAATACACATGGGAGCGGAAACCCGATCCAGATCGCAGCGAATCCAATCTTTAACCAGTTACGAGGACTAAATTATGGCAGTGGTCAACATGAGCGCACCAGAAAAGGCTTTTCTCACCAAGGTGATGGAGCGAGCGAATCTGCCCGATATCTACGATGCCCGAGAAATCACCTTGGTCGTGTTCCGTACCCTGCGCGACCTGATGACCACTGAGGCGTCCGATCGCACCCAGGCAGACTTTCAAGATGAAGAAATTGCCAAGCTGTGGAAAGACGACAACCCGATCGTGGCCCTCCTGAGCCGGATTCGTCCGCCCCTCAACATCGACTCCGAAACCTTTCTGCGCCGCATCATGCAAGAGGCATCTGTCCCTCGGGGTGCAACCGCTGAAGGCGTGGTCATTGCGGTCTTTGCCACGGCAAAAGAAGAACTCTCCGCCGAACGTCAGGCTGAAATTGCTGGCTTTTTACCCGATGGCGTTCGCGTCCTGTGGGAGCAAGTCAGCCGCTAATTCCTAACATTCTCAGCTCTATTTTCGTGCCGACGGAACTGTTGAGCATGACTTCGCATCGCCTCCTGACCGGGGCGATCGTTTTTTTTCATGGGCTCGGCATAACCCGTCACCTTATTGTTGCATTTCTTTACTTTTTGAGATGTAAACAGTCACTTTTTAGTGAAGATTAAAAGGACTTCGATGGGAGGGTAAGGAATGGCGATCGGACAAAATCGCTCTAGAATCAGGGGCTTAACCTGCTATTCCCACTCAAGAAACCGAGCAAGTGATGATTTTGATCTGTAACAAAAGATTGGCTTTACGCAAAAAAAGTTCACTCAGAACCTAAAATAGTAAGCAAGTAACTCATCAAAGCAAATTGTTGGCAGCAGCGTTTAGCAGCGTAAAACTCAGAAGCATCTATCAAGCATTCGGTGGCATCATCCCTGAACAGCAGTAGCCTGGCAAGGCAATCGTGATCAGCCACGCCAATCCACACGATTCTCTCAGGGCGGGCGATCGCTGATGATCAGGGCGCGTCATGCATCAAGGGAAGAAACCTTAGGGGACAAGTCTATAGAACGCCTGACCAAAAAAAGAGCGGAGCTGTGAGCTAGACATCATCGGGATTTGAGGACTAAAGAATGACACCCTCTCGGGGCAAACTTTTAAAGTTCATAGCGCCATAAGGTATTGATCTTTGGGTTTTCATCAGTGCGCTTTGACCATGTCAATGGGTCAGTCCAGATAGCAGCGCCTGTTATTGCCACCAGCACCCTCAATTGGTATCTCATACAGTCTACAACCTTGAACATCACCACAGATATAAAATTGCATCCACTTAAATTTTTAAATTATTTTATTTGAGGAACCTAATCATGAGTCTGACCCATTCCCCTACGGTTAATAACATCAACCATCCACTTGAAAGCACGTATCAAAACTCGATACGTCACCCAGGTTGCGTTCAGCCTCATGGTGTTTTGCTGGTATTGTCTGAGCCAGAACTGTTCGTCACTCACGTGAGTGACAATAGTGAGGCGGTTCTCGGACAAGCTCCCCAAGACCTCATCCACAGTTCCCTGGGCTCTCTTCTGGGTTACGCACAATTTTCAGATCTCAAAACGGCGCTGACCTATAAAGATCTGTCAGCCATTAATCCGCTAAAACTCACCCTCAACGTCAATGGAGAGCCCGTTAAGTTTCATGGCATTCTACACCGCACCCAGGCACAAATGGTACTAGAGCTAGAGACAACAAATGGGGTAGGAGAAAGCCATTTCTTGGAATTTTACAACTGGGTTCAAGTTGCCATCGAAAAACTCCATCAAGCGACTGACTTGCAGGCTTTGTTTGAGACAGCAGCCCAAGAGGTTCGCACGCTGACAGGGCTCGATCGCGTGATGATCTACCGCTTCAATGATCAGCAGGCCGGAACCGTGGTTGCTGAAGCCCAGCGTCCGGGTCTCGATTCTTTTCTGGGCTTAAACTTTCCGGCGATTGACATTCCGCCCCAGGCTCGTGAGCTGTTCTTGGGCATTGGCATCCGGAACATTGCCGATGTTCAGGCAACCCCCGCTGGGCTTTTCCCCGCTGCTGAGGCGGATGATCTGGATCTCAGTCACGCGGTTCTGCGGGGAGTTTCTCCTTGCCATCTCCAGTACCTCAGCAACATGGGGGTCAACGCCACCCTGTCGATTCCACTCCGACATGAGGGACAGCTCTGGGGTCTGATTGCCTGTCATCATTACACCGCTAAATCCTTTTCCTACAATGTGCGCTTGGGCTGCAAGCTCTTGGGGCAAGTGATGTCGGTGGAGCTGGCATCTTACCAAAGTCATGCGGACCAAGACCAGGAATTAGAGCTGAGTTCAACCCTGGCCCACTTGCTTGAGTCTCTGGTGACGGGGGCTGAACTCGCGGTTGTCTTCGGCGATAAACCCGATCGCTTCCTCCAGTTAGCCAAAGCTGATGGGGTTGCTCTCTGGGAAAATGAGCAATGCCAAACTTGGGGGCAGAGTCCGAGCCCAGCCCAGGTGCGATCGCTGGTGCAATTTCTCCAGGCGGAGTACCCCCAAGAAGCCGTAATCCACACCGACTGCTTACAACAATTCCACGACTCACTTCAGATTGATCCCGCCGTAGCGAGTGGTGTTTTAGCGATCTCCTTATCCGAAGTTCAACCCCGTTATCTCCTCTGGTTCCGTCAAGAAGTCGTCCAAACCGTGAATTGGGCAGGCAACCCTACGCCCCAACTCGAAACGGATGGTGAGGCCGCCCTCTTAACGCCCCGTAAATCCTTTGATCTGTGGCAAGAGTTGGTCAAAGATACCTGTCTGCCCTGGCAAACGTTTGAGATCAACACCGTGTTGAAGTTACGCGAGGCGATGCAACGAATTGCCCTGCAACAGGCAGATCAACTGACCCAGCTCAACCGAGCTCTGCAAGCCTCGGAAACGCGAGAGCGGCAAAAGTCAGCCGAACTTGCCCAAGCTCTCAAACAACTTCAGACCACCCATACCCAGTTGGTTCAGAGCGAAAAAATGTCGAGCCTGGGGCAGCTTGTGGCGGGTATTGCTCACGAGATCAATAATCCGGTGAACTTTATCTACGGTAACTTGGTGCATACCGAGCAATATGTTCAAGATCTGATCGACTTAATCGAACACTACCAACAAGAATATACCCAGCCGAGCCCTGATCTCCAAGTGCAGATGGAGGAGATCGATCTCGACTTTATGCTCAAAGATTTACCTAATATCTTGCAGTCGATGCGGGTGGGGGCAACCCGGATTCAAGAGATTGTGAAATCCCTGCGCAACTTCTCTCGACTCGATGAAGGTGAGCAGAAAACGGTCGATATTCACGAGGGGATTGATAGTACGTTAGTTATTCTGGGCAACCGGCTCAAAGCCCATTTTGATCGCCCCGGCATTCAAGTAATTCGGGACTATGGATCGTTGTCGGCGGTCGATTGCTTCCCTGGGCCGCTCAACCAGGTATTTATGAATCTGTTGGCGAATGCGATCGACGCCCTAGAGGAGCGCGATCGCGGGCGATCGATCGCAGAAATCAAAGCCCAACCCAGCCAGATCACCATTACCAGTCGCCACCTCCCCGACTCAGATGCTCATTCAGACACCCGTACGATTCAGATCCAAATTGCAGATAACGGTGCTGGCATTCACCCCGATCACCTCGAAACCATTTTCGACCCCTTCTTCACCACAAAGCCGATTGGCAAGGGGACAGGGATGGGACTGGCGATTAGTTATCAAATCATCACCGAAAAACACGGTGGCACAATCATCTGTGAGTCTGAAGTTGGCCAAGGCACCACCTTTACGATTCAGCTTCCCCAGGTTCGCCGTGCCGTTGATTTCGTTCCTCGCAAAGCGGATAAGGTGGCAACCTAAGCCCATAAAAAAAGCAAAGCGCCTCCGAAAAGGCGCTTTGCTGTCACTCATGTGTAGTCAACCCTCAAAGCGGCGCAAGTCTTTCCATGTTTCGACTTGCAGCTTATCAGGAGCTATCACTTTTCCTCACTCACATTATATACTCTAATCAAAATTTTCAATCATTTTTATCACAGTAGACAGTCCCGCATTCGTCCGCGCGCGATTGACAAGAGTTACAGGGCGACCTTAACCGGCGATCGCCCGGCACGCACCTCAAAGCCTACGGGTTCGAGGAGCGATCGCCCGGTCATTTCCGGCGGTTGCTCCAGTTGCAAAATTTCGAGGAGGGTGGGTGCAATATCGCAGAGCCGTCCTCCTTCCCGGAGCTGAACATCTGTGCCGTAACCGGGAATTTTGAGCTTTTCGCCTTCGACGAGAATCAGCGGCACACGATTGGTCGTATGGGCAGTCCAGGGGCGGTGTTGCTCATCCCACATATATTCGGCATTACCATGATCCGCCGTAATGAGCATGGTTCCTCCCGCTTGCATCACAGCATCGACCAGTTGGCCAATACAGGTGTCCACAGCGGTGATCGCCTCCATGGCCGCGTCCATATTCCCTGTATGTCCCACCATATCGGGGTTGGCATAGTTCATCACGATCAGCGAATAAACCCCTTTGGCGATCGCCGCCGCTGCTGTTTGGGTTACGGCTTGGGCCGACATTTCCGGTTGGCGATCGTAGGTCGCCACCTGGGGGCTCGGGATGAGTTCTCGATCCTCTCCGGGGAAGGGCTGCTCTAGACCGCCATTAAAGAAGTAGGTGACATGGGGATATTTTTCGGTTTCAGCGGTGCGAAACTGGCGCAGGTCTTGGTTAGCAATCACTTCACCCAAAATATTGTGGAGGCTTTGGGGCTCAAACGCCACTTGGACATCTAAACTCGCATCGTATTGCGTAAACGTCACAAATTCCAACGGCGTAATTTGCTCACGCTCAAACGCCTCAAAGCCTGGTTTGATAAAAGCGGCCGTGAGCTGGCGGGCGCGATCGGGGCGGAAGTTAAAGAAAACAATCCCGTCACCGGCCGCTATCGCGTCTTCCGCCACTCGCGTTGGCGGAATAAACTCATCGGTAATCTCTTGGTCGTAATAGTCTTGCAACAACTGGTGGGGGCTCCGCTCGTCAACCTCACCGTTGCCAACCATCACGTCGTAGGCTTTTTGAACCCGATCCCAGCGGCGATCGCGATCCATGGCATAGTAGCGACCGCTGACCGTAACGATTTTGCCCAGACCCACTTGCTCAATACGGGCGGCAATTGCATCAACCACCTGAATCCCTTCGGTGGTCTTTGTGTCGCGGCCATCGGTGATGACATGGAGACAGACTTCCGATAAGCCTTTAGCTTTGGCGAGATCGAGCAAACCAAACAGATGCATCAGATGGGAATGAACCCCACCTTCAGAACAGAGACCCATACAATGAAGTCTGCCATCCCGTTCCCGCAAGGTTTCACAGAGCTTTACCAACGCCGGATTTTCCAAGAAGGAGCCATCTTCTACCGCATCCGTAATCCTCACCAGCTCTTGGGGGACAATCCGACCCGCACCCAGATTCAAGTGACCCACTTCTGAGTTCCCCATCTGGCCCTCCGGCAGACCCACCTTTTTCCCGGAGGTATGAATCAGGGTATGGGGATAAGCCTCCCAGAGGCTATCCATGATCGGAGTATGAGCCGTGCGAATCGCGTTGCCGTCTTCTGCCTCGCGATGTCCCCAGCCATCGAGAATAACCAATACCGCAGGCGCGATGGATGCGTGAGTCATACGACGTTACCTTATGAACATCTGCTAAGACCCTGATAATAACATTGCAGTTTGCATATTCTCAGCTCCTAAAGTACAGATTTCCTCACAAAAAAGCTCCTACAGTTAGCTGTAGGAGCTTTGGCAAAATCAAAGTAATTCAACCGCTACATTAGTCAATGTCCGGCATGAACAGAACGGGTTCAGTCTCCCGATCGATTCCTTTCTCGAAGCCAGCCGCTGCCGCACGGGCGCGACCCGCGTGCCAGAGGTGGCCGACGAGGAAGAAGAAGCCCAAAACAAAGTGAGAGGTTCCCAGCCAAGCGCGGGGATTCACATAGTTAAAGGAGTTGGGCTCGGTAATGATGCCGCCAACAGAGTTCAAGGAACCGTTGGGCGCATGGGTCATATATTCAGAGGCGCGACGAATCTGCCAAGGCTGAATATCGTTGCGGAGCTTGTCGAGGTCTAGACCGTTGGGGCCACGCAGGGGCTCCAACCAAGGACCCCGGAAGTCCCAAAACCGCATGGTTTCACCACCGAAAATGATTTCTCCGGTCGGAGAGCGCATCAGGTACTTACCCAAACCTGTGGGGCCTTGAGCAGAGCCGATGTTGGCACCGAGGCGCTGGTCACGGGTCAAGAACACAAACGCTTGGGCCTGAGAGGCCTCGGCATTGGTGGGGCCGTAAAACTCACTGGGATAGGCGGTGTTGTTGAACCACACCATGAAGGAGGCAACAAAACCCATCAGGGACAATGCACCCAAGCTGTAGGAGAGATAGGCCTCACCCGTCCAGACGAAGGCACGACGCGCCCAACCAAAGGGTTTGGTCAGAATGTGCCAGATCCCACCGCCAATGCAGATCAGACCGACCCAGATATGTCCGCCGATGATGTCTTCCATATTGTTGACCCCGACGATCCAGCCTTCACCGCCAAAGGGAGAATCGACCAGATAGCCAAAGATCACCGCCGGGTTCAGGGTAGGGTTGGAGATGATGCGCACATCACCGCCGCCGGGTGCCCAGGTGTCATAGACCCCGCCAAAGAACATCGCCTTAAAGACCAAGAGCAACGCACCCACACCCAACAAAATCAGGTGATAGCCGATGATATTGGTCATCTGGTTCTTATCTGCCCAGTCGTAGCCGAAGAAATCAGAATATTCTTCAAGCGTTTCCGGGCCACGGATCGCGTGGTAGATTCCACCCAAGCCGAGCACAGCGGAAGAAATAAGGTGTAACACACCCACCACAAAGTAAGGGAAGGTGTCAACCACTTCACCACCCGGACCTACACCGAGTCCCAAGGTCGCCAAGTGAGGGATCAAGATACAACCTTGCTCGTAAATCGGCTTGTCGGTTGTAAAGTGAGCCACTTCAAAGAGGGTCATTGCGCCCGCCCAGAAGACAATTAAACCAGCATGGGCCACGTGAGCGCCTAGCAGTTTGCCGGAGAGATTGATCAGACGAGCATTACCAGCCCACCAGGAGAAACCGGAAGATTCCAGGTCGCGCCCAGTGTTAGCCATTGATGTACTAGAGAGCGTTACCACGGGGCAGAACCTCCTCAGGGAATACAAAATGTTCATGGGGTTGGTCTTGAGGCGCCATCCAAGCCCGCATCCCCTCATTGAGAAGGATGTTCTTGGTGTAGAACGTCTCAAACTCAGGGTCTTCGGCCGCGCGAATCTCCTGAGAAGTGAAGTCGTAGGCACGGAGGTTTAGGGCTAAACCCACAATGCCCACCGAACTCATCCACAAGCCTGTCACGGGGACAAAGAGCATGAAGAAGTGCAGCCATCGCTTGTTGGAGAAGGCAATTCCGAAGATTTGGCTCCAGAAGCGGTTTGCCGTCACCATGCTGTAGGTTTCCTCAGCCTGGGTCGGATTGAAAGCACGGAAGGTGCTGGATTGGTCTCCGTCTTCAAACAGGGTGTTCTCTACCGTTGCACCGTGAATGGCACAGAGGAGAGCACCACCCAGAATGCCTGCAACGCCCATCATGTGGAAGGGGTTGAGGGTCCAGTTGTGGAAGCCTTGCAGGAACAGGATGAACCGGAAGATGCCAGCGACGCCGAAGCTCGGTCCAAAGAACCAGCTCGACTGGCCGAGGGGGTACATCAGGAATACGCTCACAAATACGGCGATCGGGCCGCTGAAGGCGATCGCGTTGTAGGGGCGAATTCCGACGAGGCGGGCAATTTCAAACTGTCGCAGCATGAAGCCGATCAGTCCGAATGCGCCGTGCAGGGCGACGAAGCTCCACAAGCCGCCAATCTGGAACCAGCGGGTTAGGCTCCATTGGGCTTCGGGTCCCCATAAGAAGAGTAGGGAGTGACCGAAGGCGTCAGCGGGGGAGCTGACGGCGACGGTTAAGAAGTTGCAGCCTTCTAGGTAGCTGGACGCGAGTCCGTGGGTGTACCAGGAGGTGACGAAGGTGGTTCCGGTTAACCATCCCCCCAGGGCCATGTAGGCGCAGGGGAAGAGTAGTAGTCCAGACCAGCCGATGAAGACGAAGCGGTCTCGCTTTAGCCAGTCGTCGAGGGTGTCAAACCAGCCTCGCTCTTGGCTTCTTCCTATTGCTATGGTCATTGTTGATAATCCTCTTGCAGTATTGCGTAAGGGCAAGATAAATAGAGTTTCCGGGGCAAGCACATTGATGCATATCTAGCTCTCCAGCGGCGGCAGAGCAACTGCCAAATCAGCCACTAGGTAGAGCATCAACTACCTCCAGAGCTCACATCTAGAACCTGTGCAGCGCAGATGCTGCGGTTCCAAACGCACATTTGTTAACAAAATGCCGGAAAACATGACCTGATGCAGCGATCGTTGAAGATCGAATGTATGCAGGGCAGGGTTTCACTTTAAACATTATTACCGAAAATTTTACAAAATGACATACGTCATCTCAGAAACTACGGTCTTGAGCACCATTCACAAAGTTCCTGTTCTACAATGAGCAGGCGGTGTTGACGGGGATCGCTAGGGGCGATATTGCTCTCTCGGCTCACCCAACACCATGGTTCTTTTATAAGACTTGCCCTTCCCAGATTTGCCCATGACTGCTCAAACCCTAGAACAGAATGACCTCACCCTCAAACAATCCATTCTGGGCTCACGTCGCTGGAGCAACTATATTATTTGTGTTGTGGCTGCGATTGGTGGCATTGGCTTTCTCCTGGCTGGGCTATCGAGCTACTTCCATGTCAATCTCCTGCGCGTGAGTGATACATCCGCCTTGATATTTATCCCGCAAGGCGTAGCCTTGACTTTTTATGGATTAGCGGGTACAGCGGTGTTTGTTTATCAGTTGTTTGTGATCGTCTTGGATGTGGGTGCTGGCTACAACGAGTTTAATAAGGAAACTGGCGAGGTTACGGTGTTCCGGTGGGGATTTCCGGGTAAAGACCGTCAAATCGAAGTGACCTACGACTTAGACCGTATTCAAGCGGTACGGGCCGAGATCCGCGAGGGCTTCAATGCCAAGCGAGCCTTGTACCTGAAGGTTCAATCCGCACGAGATCTGCCCCTGACCCCGGTCGGTGATCCCCCTTCTCTGAGCGAACTAGAGAACCAGGGCGCAACCTTGGCTCGGTTTCTAGAGGTTCCCCTTGAAGGGCTCTAGGGTAGCGTCAACGCCAAGAATTAGGATATTTGTAGGGTTGTCCTATCGCCTTTCAGACATGGCTTCGCTAGAGCGGAGCGTAACGGATCACCACGTTGACGTTCGGGCATTCACGACGATCCCCAAATTTAGTCTTGACAAATCACTAGGTTTGCTGATCGGACAATCATGGCAAAAACAGGTGGATACTCGCAGCGATCGTAGGAGAGTGCAATGATGACAGCCCCGACTCCACTTCTACCTTGTTTCTGGACATCTGTTGGCCGCTTCAGAATCGGCATCTTTGCAATGAGCATCTTGTTGCTGCTCGGCAGTTGTGCCCCACCGACGACTGAGGATTTTGCTGCTGAAACGCCAACTGCTGAGGATTCAACGGCAGCAACGGAGCGTCAAGTCCCTGAAGATCTAGAGTCGATTACTGCCCAGTCCAGCAACATTAATCTGGAAGCATTGCCGCGTTTAGAGGGCAAAGCAACGGTGGTGATGAGGGTCAATGACCAAGCCATCACGATTGAGGTGGATGGAACTCATTCGCCGATCACGGCCGGTAACTTTGTGGATTTGGTTGATCAAGGTGTCTATGACGGTTTGATGTTCCATCGGGTGATTCGTGATCCGGAACCGTTTGTGGTGCAAGGGGGTGATCCCCTGAGCGCCGATCCTGACGTGGAGATGGAGCGCCTCGGGGCTGGCAGTTATCAAGATCCCGAGACCGAGCAGCCGCGTTACATCCCCTTAGAGATTCAACCGGAAGGGGGAGAGGAACCAATTTATAGCCAGACGTTAGCCTCAGCCAACATTCAAGCGCCCCCGATTCTGAGCCATCGGCGGGGTGCGATCGCCATGGCCCGTTCACAAATGCCAGATTCGGCCTCGGCGCAGTTTTACTTTGCTCTTGGGGATTTGCTCCCTCTAGATGGTGACTATGCGGTTTTTGGCTATGTCACCGATGGCATGGCGGTTGTGGATCAGATTCAAGCGGGCGATCGCATTGACTCGGCGCGGGTCACATCGGGCCTAGAGAATCTGGCACGACCCTAGACAGCGATCAAGGGATTGCTCGAGACAGCGGCGTGGTGGAAGTGGTGATTACGGGTGTGGGTCTGCGCTCTGGTTTTGGCGATCGCGAAACCAGTTGGCAGCGGCTTTGCCAGGGGAAGACCGCAATCGCCCCCCAAGCCATCTTTCCGGAGTTGCCGCCCCTGCCCCTGGCGCTGATCGCAGCGCGCCCCCAGTCCCTACCACCGCTCGTTCAGGTTACGGTGCAAGCGGCGCTCTCCAGCAGTGGTCTGGCGTTACCTTTGCGGGACTGTGGGGTGGCGATCGGTTCGAGTCGGGGGGCGCAGGGTGAACTGGAGCAAATGCGGCAAGACCCGGCCCAGTTGAGCCAATGGCCCGATCGCCTCCTGGCAACGGCAACCCAGACCGCCGCGCAACTGATTCAAGCCCGTGGCCCGGTCGCTGCACCGATGGCGGCCTGTGCCACGGGACTCTGGGCAATCGCCCAGGGCTATGAATGGCTCCGGCAAGGGATCTGTTCGCGGGCGATCGTGGGGGCGGTAGAAGCTCCGCTCACTCCCCTCACCCTGGCCAGCTTCAAACGCATGGGCGCTCTTGCACCCCAAGGGTGTTATCCGTTTGATTGCAATCGCCAGGGCTTGGTATTGGGTGAAGGGGGGGCAGTGTTTGTACTAGAAACTCGGCAACAGGCCGAGGCCCGTCAAGCCGTCCTCTACGGTGTCATTCGCGGTTTTGGGTTTACCACTGATGCCTACCATGTCACTGCCCCTAATCCGGTGGGAACCATGGCGGAGAAAGCCGTCAACGATTGTCTACGGCGAAGTCAGCTAACGCCAGCGGCGATCGACTATATCCATACCCATGGAACGGGAACCCAGCGAAATGATGCTCAGGAAAGTCAGTTGATTCAGCGATTATGGCGATCGCAGCCTATCCCTGTTAGTTCCACCAAAGGCGCAACAGGTCACACCCTCGGTGCCTCTGGAGCCCTGGGGTTAGCGTTTAGCCTTCTGGCGATGCGAGATCAACGCTTACCGCCTTCGGTCGGTTTAAGCAATCCAGCGTTTCCCTTAAATTATGTCCACCAAGCCCAAACAGCGATGCTTGACCATTGCTTGGTCTTGAGCTTTGGCTTTGGCGGGCAAAACGCAGTCTTAGCGGTCAGTCGCGCGTGAGCCTGGATTTAATGCAACCAGCCCCGCAACCGTCGTGCCACTTGGGGGCGACGGAGCTTGCGCATAGCCTTGCTCTGAATCTGGCGGACGCGCTCCCGCGACAGGTTAAAGATGCCGCCCACTTCTTCGAGAGTATGGGGCTGCTGATTATCCAGACCGTAGCGCAGGGTGATGACATCTTTTTCCCGCTCGGTCAGCACCTCACCCAGCACATCCCCGAGTTCCTGACGCATCATGACCTCACCCATCTGCTCCTCCGGGAGCTTGAGATCATTGTCTTCTAGCAAGTCCATTAGTTCGGTGTCTTCCCCTTTGCCCACCCGGTGGTTGAGGGAGAGGGACTGGCGACGCAATTGAAACAGATGTCGCAGTTGTTCCGGCGTCACGTCCAAGGACTCAGCTAGCTCCGCTTCGGTGGGATTCCGTTTGAGGTCTTGCTTGAGAACCCGTTGGGCTTTTTTGAGTTTGTTGAGCTTTTCAACGATGTGAATGGGCAGTCGAATCGTACGGGCATCATTGGCGATCGTACGGGTGATCGCCTGACGAATCCACCAATAGGCGTAGGTCGAGAACTTATAGCCTTTGTTGGGGTCAAACTTCTCGGCGGCACGATTGAGGCCGATCGCCCCCTCCTGGATCAGGTCAAGAAAGGGCACACCCCGATTGAGATATCGTTTGGCGATCGAAACCACCAATCGCAGATTCGAGCGAATCATCTTCCGTTTGGCGACCCGCCCTTGGTAGAGGCGCTGCTCAAGCTGGCGCTCACTCAGTTGAGCTGCCGCAGCCCATTGGGACTTGGAGGGGTCATGGCCGAGTTGCTCAGACAGACGACTACGATGATCCTCAATCACCATCACCGCTTTAACACATTGGGCCAGTTCGACTTCCTCGTCCGGTTTGAGCAGGGGATAGCGGGCCATCTCTTTGAAAAAAGCACCCACCGTATCGTCAATGTCCCCTTTTCGATAGGTGCGCTGAGACTTTGCTCCAGCCGCATCACCCGTCGTCGAAAACGCAATACTCACTTGAGGACTCGCAGCGGTTGCAGGTGCTTCAGCAGTAGAGACGGATGCAGTGCTGGCAACACGCTGCTGAGGAATAGATTCAGTAACATTCATAGGGGAGTTTATTAAAATTGATGATCTCAAAGATGCACCGGAGAAGCTCGGGGTCACTGCCTTGGGAGGACGGTGAGTCAAGAGAGACAAACACAAACTATCCGGATAGATAATCGTGGCTTCGCTCAACCCAGGCGTCAGCTAGAATTGCTGATTCAGCCTAGCAAAAATACCTCAGAAAACTGTTTAACAGCACACAAAATCATTGAAACCGACCCGCAGAAACTAGGATTTTGGTTATGCTTTGATGACAATTGACTGTTCAACAGGGATTTAAGGAATTTAAAAGGGTCAGAACTCATCTTCAATAAAAGTCGAGCGAGCCCTTTAAGGGAGATGAATGGCGTTAATGTTAATTTTTTATACTTTCGGTCTCAGCTTAACATCGTGTTGCGCTAGATCCAGAGTCGGCTTCAGAATACTTAATTGATGTTGTCCTGCGATGGAGATGACGGGACCTAGGGGTTATCGTCGATTTGGATTTCAAACCATTGCGATGTCTAGCGTGCAAACCCTCTCTCTGTTTTTTGGATCAGGCGCTCTATCCCTTGTCCCATCAGCCCTCAGAGATGAATGGATGACACACCCTAGTCACTGCGGATATAGAAGGTGACTTGCAATGCACCATAGCGATGGCGCAGTTCAGCCTCGATCGCCCGGACAATGTTTTGAGTCATAGATTCATAACGGTGATCTACAATCAGAGTCATCTGGATATACACAAATTGACCCACAATGCCCCTCGCTCGCACCCGATCGCAGCGTTTGACTCCTGGGGCTCGCAGGGCAATCGCCACGAGGGCTTCCGGGGCGATCGCGGTTTGCTCCATCATCAAGGGAAACTGCCAAGACACCACCTGCCAAAAGCGATCGAGACAGAGCAGATAAAAAATCACCGCCATCAACAGGTCAAAGAGCACCTCACCCCACCAAACTCCCCACAGACCCACTAGCAGCACCAGGGACAGAATTGCTTCAATGAACAGTTGCTGCGTCGTAAAGCGCAAAATGGGGTGGCGTAGTTGACGGGCCTGGTAGCCGCCTAAGCCCGCCAGCCCCAAGGGAATAATACTGACGAGCCCCACAAATTGAAGTAAAGAGCCATTGACCTTGAGCGCAAAGGGGAGGGGAGAACGGCCGAATACCGCTTGAACCTGGGGCAGAAGCATCCAAAAGAACAGGAACGACCCGATCGCCAACAATGCCACCAGAACGAAGGTCAGCAACGTCTCGCGCTGCCCATGACCGTAGATCACCCGACCATCGGGCTGATCCGCCCCGCTGACCGTCATTAGCCCAAAGCAGGTGTTAAAGGCCACAATCAGAGTATGGAACGATTGGGTCAGTAAACTCAGCGAGCGCGCTTCCCAGCCGAGCGAGCCTTTAACCCAGACGACCAGCCCCAGCAACCAGAGGATGGCGACCAAAAAAAGCCGTACCAGCCACACGTGCCCCTTACGCATGGGTGACTTGCCTCGTGAGGATCGTTGCCATCGGCATTGGCTTCAGTCTGGGTCGGGGCATGAAGAGCACTACTGTCGCCGCCGAAATCCACCCGCGATATAGTCGTATTCCCATTGAGTTCGGGTTTCGAGGGCTTCAATTTCTGAGATGCCCAGATAGTCAGCAAAGAACTGCATTGACGCGCGATCGAGTTGGCTTTGATCGTAAATTTGCTCAAGGGACATCAGCCCTTCGCCGAGCTCAGTCGCCAATACATCAGGAGCGGCAGATTGGGGTGAAGGATTTCCTGGCGCAGGATTTGCTGCGGTTGCAGGGTCTGGCTGCGACGCTGACTCGATCGGCTGAAAGGGGGTTGGCAACCCATCCGACAATGGCTCAGTGGCTGATGGCGACGGCGGAATGGGTGGTGTGGCTGTCACAGTTGATGCGGTTGTTGGGGGTGATGTTGTTGGCGGTTCCACCGCTGCCGCTGCAATGGCCGGTCGCAGGGAGGCGATCGCATCTTCGGTATGGGCTTCCAGTTGTTGCACTTGCTGACCGAGCCCCTCCATCATCTGCATGATTTGGTCAATCCGCTCATCCGGCGAGATCAGTTCCGCCTGGGTGATCATCGGCTCTTCGTCCTTCTCTTCGAGACGCTGGAGCTTTTGCCCAATGACCTGTAACCATTGCAAGACTTGTTCAATGCGGGGATCGGGACTGGCCGATTCGGTAGTGCCAGGCTTGGTTGCCAGAGCTATATCTCGCTCCTCAATACGCGCGATGCGTTGATTGAGCCCCTGAAGAATCTGGAGAATTTGCGCCGAGCGATCGGTCGGGGCAGCAGCATTGCCTGAGACAAAGGACTGTAAGGACTGCTTGACCCAGTCATTGCGCGAAAGACCTTGTTCTTGGGCGAATTGATCCACCTGATCAAGGAAACTTTCGTCAACTTTGCAGCTTAGGGTACGTTGAGTCGGCACGGCAAGCAACGGTTGAGGGTAAAACTTTCCCCTAGCTTCGCATAGAAACGGAAAATTCGGATCATTCCCGAGGGATTTTAGCGGGAGACTGAAAGCAGAGCTGGGTTTGATTATCCCGCTTCGGTTCCGTCGCGCTAAACCGCTCCAGCCATTGGCGAATCGGTTCCGGTTGCTCGGCAAAGTCAAAGGTGCGATCGCCCTCAGCAATCTCGGCCCAAAAATGACGCAACTGCCGGGCCAACGCCTCAGCGGCCGCATCAGGCAGGCTCAACGGCGGCGATTGTACCAGACGTTTCATGAAGGGAAAGGCGCGATCGCCGAGCCATTGATGCGAATAGGCCGTTAAATCTTCATGGCCGGGCACTTGACGCACCCGAAAGGACTGGACTTGCACCGTCACCTGACCTGCCGAGTTGCGGCTCAGTTCCACCCACCGATAGGGATGGGGATAGCTGACCAGAGAGCCCGTGGCAATTTCCCAAATCCCATCTTGCTGGGCCACATCTTGGACGTGGAGATGGCCCGTCAGCACCAGTTGTACACCGCCCTGCTTTAACACCTGGCGCACCTGGGGCGCGTTGTCGAGCATATAGCGCCGTCCCAGGGGATGGGTGAGCTGATCGGGCAGATGTTCCACGCTGTTGTGATGCACCATCACGAGCACAAAGGCATCCCGTAGCTGAGTGAGCGTTTCGGCCAGCCAAGCGAGTTGGGGTTCATCCAGATAGCCCTGTTGGCTCCCGTCCGCCTCGAATTGATTCGAGTTCAAGCCCACCAGATGCAGACCTGATGTCAGTTCACGGTGATACCAGGGCGGCTGCAAATCTCCGCTATAGCCAAGGCCAGCGTAGGTGGCGGGGAATTCGGCCAGCCCCAGCACCGTCTCGGTGGCGTGGGCATGAATAACATCATGATTACCGGGGATCACATAGGCCGGACAGGGCAGTGTTTGGAGCCGTTGCTGGAGCCATTGGTGATTGGGATGCTCCCCATCCTGGGTGAGATCCCCCGGCAATAGCAGGGCATCAATGTTCAGCTTGCTCAGGTGGGCGATCGCGGCTTCAAAGGCGGCGATACTCACTTCTACCAGATGAAAACGGCGGTGATTCTCGCCAATGGTTTCGGGCAGGGCAATATGAGGATCACTAATAATGCCCAAACGATAGGTAAAGGGGGTCATCGGCAACAATAATACTCAGCGGCAAATTATTCAGCAGGAAGCGATTTCAGCGGCAAGGCGGCAACATTCCATCCATCATAATGGGGAAGATCCTTTGCAAACCCTGATCACAAGTCCCCATCCCCCACCATGTCCCTCGCGACGATTCGGATTGTTCTGTTTGAGCCCGCTGGCCCCCGCAATGTCGGGGCGATCGCCCGTGTCATGAAAAACATGGGCCTCCAGAAGTTGGTCGTGGTCAACCCGCAATGTGACCTCCAGGGAAGCGAAGCCCAACAAATGGCGGTTCATGCCCAGGATGTCCTAGCGGCGGCCCGAGTTGTGGCAACTTTACCGGATGCCTTGGCGGGGTGCGATCGTGCCCTGGCCACCACCGCCCGTGAATGCGCAGAATTTCCCATCGAGCCGCCGCGCCAGGTGCTGCCTTGGCTGCTCCAGAGCCCGACCCCGAGCGCCTTAATTTTTGGCCGGGAAGATCGTGGCTTGAGCAACCAGGAGTTGAACTATGCCCAACGCTGGCTCAAGATCCCCGTCAACCCAGACTATAGCTCCCTCAATCTGGCCCAAGCGGTGGGGATTTGCTGCCACGAACTCCACCAAGCCAGCGAGATGAGCGATGTTGCTCCTCCCTCCTTGCCACAGGGTCAGTCCTCTAGGGGCAAACGCGCAACCTTGGATCAGCTAGAGGGTTATTATCAAGACCTCGAAGCTTTACTCAGGGAAATCGGTTATCTGCATCCCCATACGGCCGCGGCGCGCATGGCTAAGTTCCGTCAGCTCTATAATCGGGCAGTGCTTGCTCCGGAGGAGGTAGCGATGCTGCGGGGCATTGTGCGGCAAACCCGTTGGGCGGCGGGGGATCGTTCCCCTCCAACCTCAAGTCTCCCTCAACACCAAGCGATAGCGCACAGAATAATCCGGTCAAGACCAGAGCCTTAGAGTAGGATAAACAATAGACCTTGTACGAGTAGCCCCTGTGTTTTGCGGTATTTAACGAGTTCTCTGGTTCGGAACCGCTGGGTTGTATGGCATGAATAATAACGACCTCCACCACTTGTCTCAAGCCGAACTGATTGACCAGATTCACACCCTGAACCAACAACTCGCTGAAGCGAAAGAGGCTCGGGACGACGCGGAATTGCTGGCAGACACGATCACAGAACACGCCACCGAACTGGAAAATCAGCTCTATCGGCAAAATACAACGATGTCGAGCTACATCCAGCAGGTCGGCAAGATTATTGAAGCGGCGATCGCGGTCGAGAACAATACCTTCAGCGCCGAACACCTCCAGGACGTTCTACCGCGCACCGATGAGCTCGGTCTATTGGCACGAGTTTTTCATCAGATGGTGGACACCGTCAAAGCCCGCGAATCCCAAATTGCCCAGGCGAAAAACCAGCTCGAAGCGGTGCTCAATGCTGTACCGGGCAGTATTGCCTGGATTAACCGTCAAGGGGTCTATATCGGTGTTAATCGTCATTTAGCGAGTCTCGTTGGGCTAGGTCTCAACGAGATCATTAACCAGGAAGTGGGCTTCTCCGGTACTTCACCGGAATTTGAGCAATTTGTCGAACAATTCCTGACCAGCGACCTCGATTCAACGTCTCAGGAATTACCCGTGCGGATTGAGGGCAAAATCCAGCATTACTTATTGGTGGCCCAAAAATATGATGCGGGCCAGGGGGTGGTGCTGGTGGGCATTGATATTAGTGAACGGCGAGCCGCCGAACGGGAGTTGGCGCAGCAGCGCAACCAATTTGCGCGTTTTGTGCCGATGGAATATCTCCAGTTTTTGCGCCGCGACAGCCTGGTCAATGTCGAACTCGGTGAACACGTGAGTCTGAATATGGCCATGATGTTTTCGGATATTCGGGCCTTCACCACCCTGGCAGAGCGGATGAGCCCCCAAGACAGCTTTAATTTCGTGAACCATTACTTGAGTATGGTTGCCCCAGCGATCCGCGATCGCGGCGGCTTTATCGTCAAATACATGGGGGATGGCATTATGGCCGCTTTCCCCAGCTCCGCAGATGATGCTGTTGCTGGGGGCATTGCCCATCTCGAACAAGTGCAGGCCTTTAACGCGGCTCAGGCGCGTCCTGACCAAATTGATATTGGTATTGGCATTCACTTTGGCCATGTGATGGTCGGGATTGTCGGTGAGTCGGGGCGAATGCAGGGAGATGCTTTTTCCGACAGTGTCAACTTAGCCGCTCGCTTGGAGGGATTGACCAAAGTCTATGGTGTCTCTTTGCTGATTTCTGAAGCGGTTCTGGAGCAGCTCTCCACGCCGATTCCCTATCACATCCGCTTTATCGATCGCGCCGTGGTGAAGGGTCGCCATGAGGCGATCGAGGTTTACGAAGTCTTTGATGGTGAACCTGAAGCTATTCGCCAGCTCAAGCATGAAACCCAAAACGACTTTGAGTTGGCCATAAGCTGTTATGCCGAGGGGAATCTGGCCGATGCCCTAATTTACTTTGACCGAGTTTTAGAGCGGAATCCCGACGATCGCCCTGCGAAAATGTATTACCAACGAGTCGAGTTACTCCTGCAACAGGGGTTACCAGACGCTTGGGATGGGACTTGGCAGTTCACCGCGAAATAAAAAAGACCTACTGAGCGCAGATAGCACTCCAGTAAGCCTTCATTCAATTCGGTGCGCTGTTGAACAGCGCAGCAATAAAGCCTGAATCCCTTAGTAGAGATCTTCTTCCTTGTGGGTTTCGATGGTGCAGTCCGAGGTCGGGTAGGCTACGCAAGTGAGAACATAGCCTGCGGCAACTTGATCATCATCCAAGAAGGACTGATCCGACTGGTCAATCGTACCGGAGGTCAGCTTACCAGCGCAGGTGGAGCAAGCACCTGCCCGGCAGGAATAGGGAAGCTCAATGCCTTTGTCATCGGCAACATCAAGGATGTACTCATCATCAGGAACTTCGATGGTTTCGTTGATGCCTTCTGATTCGGAAATTAAAGTTACTTTATAAGTTGCCATGGTGCGGAACTCCTCGTAAGTAGGTGGATTGCAGCCCATGCTGCCTGACTCATGGCAGAGCCTAAATCGCTGGGCCTGAGTCGTCTTTCACTTCAGATACTAAGGGAAAACTTCTCTTGGATTCGGCAGCATTAGTAATGGGATTCTTAATTTGTTGTAATATTAGATATTTTTATGATGATTTTGGCAGCTTACTGCCTTTCGATAATTCCAAGCGCAATGGGTGAGATCCTTACAAGAGAATCGCTTCCGCTGTTTTTTCTGTGCCATAATCCCAGGGACAATCCCTAGTCCTCTCATATCAGATTTTCTAATTAAATAGACATTTACCTATAGTCAAATGCCAATCCAAAGATTTTCATATAATTCCGCCCCCTACTCTGTCTCTTTTGAGGTTCACAATGCTCCACGTCGGACTGATTGGCACGGGTTATGCCGCCCAAAAACGCTGGCGATCGCTCCAAGCGGCCCCGGAAACTCAACTCGTTGCCCTCGCTAGCCCGAGCCGCGATCGCTGCCTGGCCCTTGATCCCCACCAGCAAACTCGGCATTACGAGAATTGGCAAGCTCTGCTCGCGCATCGCCCGCTGGATCTGGTCATTGTTGCCAATGCCAACCATCTCCATGGGGCGATCGTTGCCGCCGCCCTCAAGGCCGGGCTCCATGTGGTTTGTGAATATCCCCTGGCCCTCGATCATGCCCAAGCCCAGGCATTGGTTGAGTTAGCCCAGCAGCAGCACTGTCTCCTTCATGTGGAGCATATTGAACTGCTCGGCAGTCTCCACCAAGCGGTGCGCCAATATCTACCGCAGATCGGTCGTCCCCACTACGGCCATTACATCACCCTCAGTCCCAAACAGCCCGTCTCCCGCCGCTGGAACTATCATCACCAGGAATGTGGCTTTCCGTTTATGGCGGCGCTCTCGCGCTTCAGCCGTCTGATTGATTGCTTTGGCCCGGTGGCTGCCGTCAGTTGCCAGGCCCAATTTGCCGATATTTCTAACACCGCTTACTACCGGGCCTGTCTCTGTTCAGCGCAGCTAATCTTTCAGCAGGGAACGCTCGCCACCGTGACCTACGGTAAAGGGGAATGGTTTGCCCAAACAGAGCGGACGTTATCAATTCAGGGCGATCGCGGCGCATTACGCTTCACGGGCAATCAAGGCCAGCTCATCCAAGAGAACCAAGAGACCTCTATCCCGCTGGGTAGCCGCCAGGGGGGGTTCGACCGAGATACCCGAGCGGTCATTGATCACCTCTGCCAGGGTCAGCCGCTCTATACCCACCCTGCTGCCAGTTGTTATACGCTCAAAGTCGCTCAAGCAGCCGCGCGATCGGCGCAAACGGGCCAAACGATTCGCTTGCCGGATTTTACTTAAACAGTCGCCGGGATTTTCATTAATGCTGCCTTGCGGCTATCGAACAGCTTCGACAGGCTGCCCGCGATAATCTCCACAATTTGGGTATCGCAGGCGGCCAAGAAATCTTCCCCACTCAGTTCATCTTTGAAGAAGGCCTTGGAGGGGGCGAGCAGTTCACGGATACGCTCAAAGCCCATGATCTTGACAATCATCGTACTCAGGGGCGAGTTTTTAATGTCATAGGGGGAATCGCTGAAGCGGCCTTTCTCTAGCAATTCCAGCACCTCTCGCTCCAGCGGCGTCTGAGAGGTCGTTTGCTGGGGCAACTCCGGCAAAAAGTCCTCTAGTTTCTCGATTTGTAAGCCCACGGGGTTCATTTCTCCCATAATCGTCGAGAGGGGGATATTGCGCCCAAACCGCTGCGAGAGGGCCTCCAGAATCGCCATCGTCAAGAGCTTGGTGCCCAGATAAAGGCGGGCAATCTCAATATTGCGCCCGGCTCGT
>JBMYQW010000011.1:0-27348 GCA_049601735.1 Spirulinaceae cyanobacterium | reverse complement strand
AAGTATTGGATTTAATTGTCGCGCTCAAAAATCGCTGAGTAAACTTCCGCAGGATGGGTATGGTAAATACATTTCAAAATCATGGCCCACATTTCCCTGCTTGTCAGTGACCTCTCCGGCGGCGGTGCTGTTCGCGCCTATCTCCTCGCCCAGGTATTGCAGCGGCTCGACCATCAGCCCAAGGTCGTGGGGTTTCAATACGGCCCCGACCTCTACGCCCAGCCCCCGAATGATATTCCCGTCAAGGCGGTTCCCGGCAAACCCTACCCGCAGTTTTTCAGCGCAGTTCGTCAGTTGTGGCCCCATCTGGAGGGGCAAATTCTCTATGCCATTAAACCCAAGCCCAGTAGTTTTGGGGTGGCGCTCTGGCGACGGCTCTGGCAACGTCGCCGAACTCGGCAGCCCGTTCTACTGGATATGGATGATTGGGAGCTGAGTTGGCATGGCGGCGATGCCTGGCGCTATCGGCCGACGCTGAAGCAGTTCTATCGGGATCTCTGCAAGCCCGGTGGTCAGTTGCGCGATCCGGATCACCCGCTTTATGTCAAATGGCTCGAAGGCTGGGTGAAATCTGCCGATGGCTTGACCGTCGATACCACTTTTTTGCAGCACCGTTTTGGTGGCGCATACCTGCCCAATGGCAAAGATACCCAGCTGTTTGCGCCGACGCCCTATGATCCTGAAGTCTGTCGTCGCAAGTATGGTCTCAGCGACTGCCGAGTTTTGATGTTTCCCGGTGCGCCCCGCCCCCACAAGGGTGTGGAAGATGTTTTGGCCGCCTTGGCGCAACTGGATGACCCCCAATATCGCCTCGTGATTGTGGGCGGCAGCCCTTACGATGACTATGATGCCAGGCTGCGCGATCGCTGGGGTCGCTGGCTGATTCAACTGCCCCGTTGCCCCGTGGCCACGATGCCCGAGATCCTGGCCGCAGCCCATGTGGTCGTCGTGCCCCAACGGCAGACCCCAACAGCCGTGGCCCAGTTCCCGCTCAAGCTCACCGATGGTATGGCCATGGGTAAACCCGTGCTTTCAACCACCGTGGGAGATATACCTGAAATTCTGGCAGATACGGGCTACCTCGTGCCGCCAGGAGATGTGGGGGCGATCGCTGCCCAACTGACCCATATGTTTGCGAACTGGGAGAGCGCCCAGAAGCGCGGCCTCGCCGCCCGCCAACGCTGCATTCAATACTATAGTGTGGAGGAGATGGCAATCACCCTGGCGCGATTGCTTGCCCCCTTTCTCTCGTGACCCCCATTCGAGCTGCTGGTTGCTCGTCAGGATTTTATGGCTGCTGCTCATCGTCTGCTGATTCGCTTTGCCCTGCGCTATCCGCTGCTGATTGTGCTGACGGTTGTCTTGGGCTTTTCGGGGGCGCTGTTCAATGGCATTAGTACGGCGTTGATTGTGCCCCTGCTGCTGGGATTCCTGGGTCAAGATACCGGACTGCTTAAAAGCGGCCCGCCCGCCCTCCAAGCGGTGATGCGCTTTTTTGACCAGTTTTCCGGGGATTGGAAATTCATTGCCATGATCGGCACGGTGGTGGGGGCATTGGTGCTCAAGAACCTGGCGATGTATCTGACGACAATGGTTTCGACCTACCTCTCCCGGCGCTTGGTCAATGGGATGCGCCTAGAGGGCATTGAGCTGCTGCTGAACCTGGATTTGGCCTACTTTGCCAAACAAAAGGTCGGTAACTTGGTCAATATCATTAACCATGAGGTGGGCCGTACTGCCAGCGCGATTCGGATTGGCATTAGCATTTTTACGACCCTGATCACGATCGCCGTCTTTTTGGGTCTGCTGATCATGCTCTCCTGGAAGTTAACCATCTGTGCGATCGTTTTACTGAGCATCATTGTGGCAATTAACCAATGGTTTGTCCGCCGGGCACGTCGCTACGGTCGGACGCTCTCGGAAAAGTCCCAGGACTATTCCAACAAGCTCCTGGAAATTCTCACCGGGATTCGCTTGATCAAAACCGTCAGCAACGAAGACTACGAATACCAGCATATTGCCCAGTTTATTCAAGAGCGGGAGGAGGCAGAATTTCTCTCCCAGATGAACTATGTGGCGATTCCCCCCTTTAATGAACTCAGTGGCATTCTCACGATTCTCAGCATTGTGGTGATTGGTCGGGCGGTGTTTAGCGACCAAATTTCGGCTCTCTCAACGATCTTGCTGACCTATTTGGCGATTCTGTTTCGCCTGCTGCCCCTAGTGTCGCGGCTCAACAATGAACGCAGCCGCTTTGCGAACAATGCGGCCAGTGCAGAGGTGACAGCGGCATTCCTACGCCCTCAGGACAAACCCCGCATGGTCGCGGGAAATAGCCCCTACGATGGTTTAAAGCAGGAACTCCGATTTGAGGCGGTGAACTTCACCTATCCGGGGCAAGCAGATCCGGTGCTGCATGACATTCATCTTGCTGTCCCCAAGGGCCAAACCCTCGCCTTGGTGGGGGCCTCGGGGGCAGGGAAATCGACGCTGGTGGATCTGGTGCCGCGCTTCTATGACCCCATCTCGGGCAGAATCACAATTGACGGTCAAGACATCCAGGACTTTAGCCTGCCCAGCCTGCGTCAACAGTTGGGTGTGGTCAGCCAGGATACCTTTTTGTTCAACAATACGATTCGCTATAACCTGACCTATGGTTCTGTAGATGTGGACGAGGCGCAACTCTGGGATGCGATCGAGCGGGCCAATGCCCATGAATTTATTGAGCAGTTGCCTGAGGGCTTAGAGACGGAAATCGGCGATCGCGGCGTGATGCTCTCGGGGGGTCAGCGCCAACGGCTAGCGATCGCCCGCGCCCTCTTGCGCAACCCCAGCATTCTGATTTTGGATGAGGCGACCAGCGCCCTAGACACGGTGTCCGAGCGGCTGGTGCAGGCGGCAATTGATGAGTTGTGCCGCGATCGCACCACCTTAGTCATTGCTCACCGTCTCTCCACCATTCAGCAGGCTCACCAGATTGCCGTGCTCGATCAGGGACGGGTGGTCGAAGTGGGAACCCATCAAGAACTCCTCGATAAACACGGTTACTATGCCAAACTCCACGCGATGCAGTTTGGCAAACCCAAACGCCCCAAGGTGGTCTTGCCGACGAATGCGGCGCTGATCCGGGCCTCGATTCGGGCCTCCCACGAGCTGCGTACCCGCCTCTCCTACGAGGTGCGCAGTCGCCTCAATGCCCTGCTGGGCTTGCTGCAATTGCTCACGGACGGTTTGGTAGATACCCCAGAAGAGCGCCAGGAACTAATTGCCGAGTCTTACCATGTGGCCCTGGCGCTGCTGAATACGCTCTCTTTTTTTGAGGAGCGGGGGGCGCGTTTACCGAAGGAGTCCCCCGCCGAGCGCAAGGCGGCCCTGCTGAGAGATTCGGGGGCATGGTAGCGGAGGCAATTGTGGTCTGTGACCCCAAAACCGACAATTATTTACTGATCACCGCAGGCTGGACACCGAGTCAACGTATCCACAGCATTCTGGCGCACTTTCGCATCATTGATGAACAGATTCAAATTGAGTGGAGCGGCATTGAGGATTTGATTGAAGACTTAGTTGACCAAGGCATTCCCCAATCGGTGTTCCTTTCGGCTCAACCACAGCCCGTCACGTCATCGGGGGCGATTTGAGTCGAGGGGCGATCGCAGCTCTTAGGCGATTTCTGGAAATGAATATACCAACCCAAGCTGAGATGGTGCGTTACGGCTATCGCCTAACAGCACCCTACGAGGTACATTCTTTTTGGCAAATCTCCTTATTCAACAGTGGGTAAAACGGTGCGGGCTTCTAAATGAGCTTCAATTGTGGCGCGATCGCGCCACACCGGGCGCATTTTGCCCGCTAAATAGAGGTCAAGTTGATCGCCCCGATGGGGAGAACCCGGCTGCGTGGCATTGCCGTAGGGCAGCAGCACCTGAGCTTGAATGGGGTCACTAAACTCGATCGCGGCAGTGTAGCTCTCCCCAGCGAGCACCGTAAATTCTAGATTGTCGTTGGGGAGGGCATCCAGCACCGGAAAACTCCCCAAGGCTCCCCCTGCTCCCTGGGCCGGTAAATCCTGCTCTCCCACGCGCATCCGTACCATCTCTCCCCAGGGCACATCGAGGCGACCGTAGCGATCGCGCAGTTTTTCTGCCGCTGCTTCGAGAACGGCTAAGGCCTGTTCAGGGTTGGCTAGGCCTCGGGGGGTTTCCAGCGTCGCCTCTGCTTGCCAGGGAGTTTGCCAGAGCTGACCCCTCGGTTGCCTGCTAGAAGGCGGCAGCGAGAGCCACCAGAGGGCAAACAAACTCGCGCCCCGACTCTCCGAATCGGCGTGGTGATCCCAGGTCGCTAAAACCTCGGCGGCAGACTGCACCAAGGGGCGATCGTCGGCTTGGGCCAAGGCAACTAACTCGGGCACGAGGCGATCGGCCAGTTCGAGATGCGTATCAGCATGGGCAGCAATCACCTCGCTCAACGACCATTGTTCTCGCTCAAGCAGGAGCTTGAGCGATCGCTGACTGCGAAAAAGATTCGGGGCGTGACCCAGATCCGGCGGGGCAAAATAGCTGGGGTAATCGGTGGCGACCAGTTCCGGCGGCCAGGTGCTACTCCAAGGCGGATCATTGCTGTTCTGGAGCCAGCCCGTCGGGGGATTGAGCAGGCGGGGCAAGTCGGCGTAGTCGTGGTAGCTCTCCCAGAGCGTTGTGGCTGTATCGCCCGGTACGGGGTCGCTCCAGGTTGTCCAATCGCCGTCATGGCGCTGGGGAATCAGGGCGTTAAACACGTAGAGAATCTCACCCGTGCGATCGGCGTAGAGAAAATTAAACATGGGCAGTTGCAAGCGACTCAGAGCCGCTTCAAAGGCCGGGCGATCGCGGGCCAAGCCGAGCTGCCAAAACTGTTCCACCACATCGGCACGGTCTAGACCGGCCACCCGCAGGGCGATCGCTTGTCCCTTTTCTGAACCATCTCCTTGGCGAATCACGGGGCCATGACGCGATCGCTCCACCGTCAAGGGCTGTTCAACCACTGTGCCATCGGCTTGTTTGACCCGCAGCGCGATCGTTTCCGTCTCAAACGGTTCAACGCCACCTTCCCAGACGTAACCCTCGTCATTGGGGGTTAACGTGTAGGCCGTCCAGCCCAGTTGGGGGTTGACGGTGGTCGTCCAACCGAGATGGTCGTTAAAGGCGATCGCCAACACGGGCATTCCCACCAAGGCCGCCCCGTAGAGCTGCCCCTCGGGGCCGTTGAGGTGCGCCTCGTAGAACAGATATAGATCTTGCCAAGGTAAATGAGGATTCACCAGCAAGAGGGCATTGCCGCTGGTTGAGCGAGAGGGGGCGATCGCCCAGCCATTTGAGCCCGCGAGGTCAGGGTGCGCCAACGGGTTAAACAGAAAGTGAAAATGAATCACCCGTTGGATATGGGCCAAGATATCCACCCCAGTGATCGGTAGGACAATTTTTAAATCGTCACTCAGGGCTTCCGGATGGGACTGAGCATAGTCATTGACACCCTGGACAAAGGCATCAAGGGCAGCTTGCATGGCCGGAGACTGTTGCGCGTACCAAAGGCCCGCTCTGGCGGGAATGCCCATGCGATGCACATATTGGTCTGAGGCTAAAAACTCAGTTCCCCAATATTCGGCGGCTCGGCCCCGCCCCTGCCCGTATAGCCTGAGGAGTAAGTTCCCGTGGCTCTGCATTTGCGCAAAGCCAAAGGCATGGAAGAGCCCACGCTGGGTGGGGCTGTAGAGGTGGGGAACGCCCCAAGTGTCCCAGAGAATTTCCGGTTGTGTTTGACCCATGACGGATGATTGCCCATGAAGCGTCACCGCCAGCAAGAGGCAAATGAGCCCTAAGCGGCTCCAGCGTTGCCAGGCTTGCCACGGTTGGTTCATGTTTAGTCTGGGGAGGGGGAGGGGCGGCAGGGGAGCGCGTTGGGACAGTTGCGCGATCGGCAACGGGTCATGCCCTCAGCTAGCGAGCGATCCTACCCAAGCGATCGCAGGGCCGCCTGGGAATTCACATCATTGGGGGCAGTGGCGTCCAGGGCTAAAATTTGGTCAACGACCTCCCGGAAGCGGTTGTTCAAGTCATGGTCAGGATAGGTTAAGCAAAAGGTCTCTTGATGGTTGAGGGCGATTGTCGAGACCCAGGGCAAGATGGCAATTCGGGAGAGCGGGCAAATGCTCTGGAGCTGATCATGGAGTACTCTCGAATCGAGAGAAGGGGGGGTTTGACTCATGAGCAGGAAGGTTGCCCTGACGCCAAGTTGATGGGCAACATCCGCAATCACGGCTGTATGTTGAACATCGGTTTGATCCAACCCCAACATTAAGATCAACACATCACATAACGCCAGATTAGACAATACATCCGACTGAAGTGGGTCAATTAACTCAATAAAAAGATAGTCCAATTCCAGCTTCTGTTGAATGGCAGCCAACGTCTGGGCTGTCTGCTGCACATTCAGGACGGTGGGATCGTAGCCCACGATTGCAATCAATTGACCCACCATTTGCTGCTCAGAATAAGTCGATTGCTCAGAATAGGGCAAGGGAATCGCAATATGGGGAATTTCACTCCCTTCAGCCTCGATTAATTCAGGGCTGTCGAAGAGTTCCCAGAGACTGAGCAGATGGGGACTTATCAGCCCCACACGGTAGCCCCGTTGAACCATGAGCACCGCAAGGTTGACCATACAAGTGGTTTTGCCAACACCATGACGGTAGGAATGCAGGGTAATGATCGACATGAACGGTTGACAGGACTCGAATAAGGCTGAGACGTTGCTTTTGATCGGGCTTCTGGACTCTGGCCAAGCTCATCATAGCAAACTCCTTTATTGTCGCTGTTGGAGTTGCATTGAGAAGAGTCCCGCCAACAGGGCAATCAGGGCTGCACCATAAAAGATCGGACTCAGGTGATTGGGCTGGGCGATCCGGCCAAGCAAGATCGGGGACGCAAATTGACCCAAAAAACTCGCACCCGTGCCCACAGCCAAAACGGTAGAGCGCATGGTTTCTGGGGTGAGGCTTGCCAGGCGATCGTAGAGGGTGGGCATGACCAACCCGAAGCCGCCGCCAAAGACCACAGCTGCCGTGAGAATCAGAGGGTATTGGGGCAGGATGGGGAGGGTCAGGAGCATCAGCATCATGATGCCAAAGCCCAAAACCGTCGTCCAGCGATGACCCACCTGGCGCATGAGACGTTTGGCCAGGAAGGCCGCGGCGATCGCCCCGCCGAGGGCCCGTGCGGCTAAGATCAAGCCATTGAGCTGGGTGCTCACGCCATAGGTGGTTTTGAGATAGAGCGGACCGTAAATAACAACCGTGTACATCACAATGGAGGCCAGGGCGAGACTGCCTAAAATGCTTAAAATCGCTTGATCCTGGAGCAATGTGCCCACTTCACCGAGCTGGAGTACGCTGGACGCGGGCTTGCGGGTGAGACGGGGCGATCGCTGCTGTTGATATTCCTGAAGAACCCAGAGGGCGATCGGCAACCCCAGGGCATAGCAGCCGAAGGCATATTGCCAATGCCAATTCCCCAGCCAGCCACCGAGCAAGGGATAGACAATGCCGGAGAGGGTCAAGACGCCGCTGGCATAGCCAATGGCCCGCGATCGCGCCGCACCCTCGTAGTTTTTGCCGAGCCAGCCCAAGCAAGCCGCCGTAATGCCACCGCTGGCCGCCCCGAGCCCCGCCCGCGTGAGCAGCAGCACCCAAAAGTTCGGCACAAACGCCCCCAAAAGACCAAAGAAGCTAAAGGCCAGACTGGAGGGAATCAGCACCTTGAGGGGTGAGCTTTTATCGGCCACAAAGCCAAAGATGGGGCTAAACAGGGCAATTGTCAGGCTATGAATGCCGATCAGCAGACCCGTCAGCATCGCCGTGGAATCGAGGTTTAAGGCGGTAATTACGTCGGGAAACACCGGGGCGAAGACCGCGCCCGTCATGGTTGTGAGGGAACCGGCGGCCAGGATCATCGGGAGTTGCCGTTGGGGAGACGGTGGAGTTGAGGCAATGGATCGATTCAAGGCGGGCCGCTCGGTAGTGATCATAAACAGAAGGGGCTGACAGGGCGTTGGTTAAGAAAAGTAACAATTGAAGCTCCCAGTCTACCAGGGATATTGACAGCAGTGCGAGAAAGAGTCACAGCTACCTTCAATTGCTCTGCCCTCTAGTTAAACGCAGTCATCGGATTTAAAAGTCCGGTTCGAGTGCCGCTTGGAGGACTGTAACAGCCTGAGTTTGATTGAGGCTTTGGGCGTATTCCAGGGGGGTTTGTTGGTTGCGATCGCGCAGGGTTAAGTCCACGTTATAGGTCAGCAATAACTTCAGCATTTCCCCTCGTCCATAGCGAATGGCGGTATAGATCGGGCTGTACTCTTCACATTCCGCTTGATCGCAGGCCAAATCCGGGTCAGCCTGGTGGCTCAACAGAAGCTGAACAATGCCGAGGCGATTGGTGCGAATTGCCTGCTGTAAGGGTGAACCCGCCTCGGGCGCTAGCCAGTTGACCTCTCCTCCCGCTTGAATCAGCACCCGTGCCATCGCCCCCGTTTGGGCTAAATGCAGGGCAATACGTCCTTGGCGATCGGGTAGATTGATGTTGCTCCCCCCCGCCAAGAGCGTCTTCACGGCAAGGCGATCTTGGGCTTGAACCGCCTGATGCAGCAGCCCCGATCCTTGGGGATTGAGCTGATTGAGATCAGCTTGATGGCGGATCAAAGTTGCCAAGAGGGTGGGTTGAGAATGGGCGATCGCACATTCGAGCAGAGAACGCGGCGGTGGGGCAAGCAATTGACCATTCGGCGTTCCCCCCCGCGCTAAGTAGTCATTCAAGGCCGTCAGGGTGTTGCAGGCTCGCTCAGGAACCACTCCCAGACGACTGGGTACAAACCAGGTGAAACTGGTCAAGGCGACCAAGCCGACGAGGGCGAGTCGTTTGACTAGGCGTTGGCGTTGTCTGCCCTGCCGCCGCCAGGCGATCGCTTCGAGCGCCAGACCGACAATCCCCGCCAAAGCCACCGGCCAGCTCCGCGGTATGTCCCCCTGCACCAGCAGGGGTTCGATGCCAATGCCGAGACCCAAGACTAGGAACAGTAGGATCAGGGTTCGTGTTTGACCCCAATATTTTTGCAGGGCTTGACTGGCTTTTAAGCCCAAAGGCTGAACAGCGGGCCGGGGATGCCACAGGCCCAGAACCGGGCCCGTCACCAGAAAAGCAGCGATCGCCCCCCATCCGACTGCGCCCAAAGCCAACCAGCCCTCGCTGCGCTCAACCATGCCGACTAACGCCAAGACGACTCCACCAAAGATCGCCCCCAGTTGAATGGTCGGGTTACCATTCTGCCGCGAGGTGAAATAGCTCCAAACAAACAAGGCAGCTCCGCCAGCGAGGAGTCCAAGACGGATGGGTTGAGCGGTCTGGGCAAAAATTTCACGATAGGCAATGCTGCCGAACCAGAGCATCACCAGCCAGAATGTACAGATGTCCAGAGGAATCTGTCGCACGGGTTGGGGCAGCGGCTGGGTCGCGGTAGTGTGCTGCGCGGCGGTTTGACGGGGAGTATGGCGGGCTAAAAATGCTTCTAGATAGGGCCGGGCGGTTTCATCCCAATGGGGTTGCTGGGGGGGTGCCAGTTGCCAATCGAGCGCCCAGAGATGAATTTCCCCGGTTGCAGTACCGAGCAGCACATATTTGTTGGTGCGCTCGATCGCCACCGCAGTAATTTCGCCCTCGCCGAGGTCCCAACTGTGGAGACAAGCGCCCGTCCGGACATCCCAGAGTTTAGCGATTCCGGCGCGACTACCCGAGAGCAGATAACGACTGTCTTGGGCCACCCAAAGGCTGGTGACGGGATGATGATGGCCCCGCAGCACCCGACACCGTTTGCCACTGGTGGCAGACCAGATCATAATCGAACGGTCTGCGGCGGCAGTGATGATCGATTGACCATCGGGACTGTAGGCGATCGCGCTGATATCTTCCTGGGCCGTTGAAACGGTTTGTTGGCAGTCCCCGGTGGCCAGATGCCAACTTTTCCAAATGCCACTGGCGTCAGCCGAGACCCCATATTGACCATCTGGACTCACGCCCAGAGCAGCGATCGCCTGGCTATGGGCGGGCCAGTCCCCCAGACAGTTGCCTGTCTCCAACTGCCACAACTGGAGCTGACCCCGTTCCGTTCCGGCCAGCACGTAGGGGCTCGCCGGCAAGGCCGCGAGGGTCGTAATGGCGGTAGCAGCAGGGTTGGGGGGCGTCAAGGTGCGATGCAGCTTTCCGCTGCGCGTCTGCCATTGCTGAAGCCCCTCCCGCTGGCTACTGGTGATGAGCCATTGGCGATCGGCGCTAATGCTAAAGCACAACAACCAGCCATTCGGTTGCCCGATAATCGTGCCCAACGCCCGCTCGGTCTGGAGCGACCAGCGTTTAATCGTGCCATTCCGACTGCTACTGATGAGGGCGCCATCCCGATCAAGGGCGATCTGTTGAATTGCGCCCACATGAGCCGCAAAGGTGTAGAGCGGCCAGGTGTGGCGGAGACTCTGGCGGGGTAAGTGAGTATAAAGCCTGGCCCAGAATTCAAAAACGCGCTCGCGCTCGGGCAAGACACGCTCTGCCCCCAGGAATAAGGCATTCGCCTGCTGGAGGGCTGCATAGGTCTGGGCAATATCCCGCTGTTGCCAAGCCTGCTCGGCTTTCTGGAGATAATGACTACAGCTATCGACAGGGGTTTGGGGTCTGTTTCCCCGCGTCCGGGGCGAGAGTTGCCAGGGGGCTTGGTAATGCCAGTCGGCGGTTTCCACAGGGCGCAAGTGAACTTGCTGATCCGCCCAGAGCAAGGTTTGGCCATCCGGACTCAACACAACAACAGTAGGGGGTGGCGTCAGGGATTCGATCGCGGCTTGGGATTGGCCCGTTGCCAGCGACCAGAGGTTGAGCTGCTGGCCTTGCAGTAGGACAGATTGCCCAGCGGCACTCACGTGGAGTTGTGTCACACTAGAGACCCCCGTAAACCAGGTTGCGAGGGATTGGCCATTGGCCAAAGCTCGCTGGGTCAAAACTCCCTGCTGGTCGATGGTGAGATAGCTTGCAGGTTGATTAGGCAGGGGAGGTATTAGGGCGATCGCCCGGCAACTGGGCCCAACGGGCAAGACCTGTCGTGGCGTTTGAGTAGCCAAATCCCAGAGCAAGGCATCTTGACTCTGACGTTTCCCCGTCCCCCCCTTCGTGCCATCGTAGGGCTGCCAACTGATCCCCAAGGTTGTTTGCGGAATCGGGAAAACGGGGGTCAAATCTAAATGGACGGTATAGATGACTTGGCCACTGGACTTCTCCACTAGAGTCAAAAGGGTTCGGGTAGCGAGCAGACAATAGCGTCCATCCGCACTCCAGCGGCGCTGTTGTCGGCCCGGCGGGGGGGTCGGTTGAGGCGTTGAGGATTCGGTCGCTAGGGGTTGCCAATCTTGGAGTTGGGAAAAGGTTGCTAAACATTTCCCGGTGCGAAAGCTCCAGAGCTTGAGCGTGAGGCTCTGATCAGCGTAGGCGCGGGCGATCGAAATGAGATAGCAATTATCGGCGGTCAGGGCCAGACGCACAATGCTGGCTTGGGAATGTCCCGAGAATCGTGCGCTCTGCCCGAGCCGAAAATCCCAGACCAGAAGAGCGCCCTGAGCATCACCCCAAATCGCATAGTTACCATCCGGGCTGTAGATCAATGCTTGAATGGCGGCTGTGCTCAGGGAGGGCAGGGTTCGGGCCGACGTTTGGGCCAGACGTTGCTCGGCTAATCCGCGCGCTTGTTGAATGAAGGACGCAGGTTGACTGGTATCCGGTTGCCATTGCTCAAAGGCCGCGAGGGCCGCCACGCCATTGCCCGCTTCGAGTTCCAGAAAGCCTCGCCAAACAGCGGGATAGGTCGGCAAGGTCGCCAGTCGATTCAGAAGCGTCTCTAACGTAATCTGGTGCGATCGCCATTGCCAGAGCCCTTGGTTATAGAGGGTTTCCGGATGGGTGGGCTGGGTGTACTGGACTTGCTCCCACAGGCGCAGGGCCGCACCGGACTGGTCGATATCGAGCAAGGCGACCGCTTGATTATTGAGCCCACTGGCGAACCAAGGCTCAGGCTCAGGCTGGCTGCGGGGGTAGGGCTGGCCCAGAAGTTCGTGGTAGCAGGACTGGAGTGCTTGGCAGCAGTCCGACCACAGCCATGATGTTGTTTCCTGCCATTGCTGGAGCTGGGTCTGGAGCGGTTTGGGACAGCGGGGCAAGGCCTGGCTCCAAACCAGAAACATTTGCGCCCAGGCCTGCTGATCTTCCGCGATCGCCGCTTGGGGCGCGGGCCAAAAATCAGTGATGCGAATCTGCCCCGTGGGCGTCCGGATCAGATTTTGCCATTGCCAATTGCCATGCACCACCCCTTGACGATGGGCATAGTCCAAGCCCCAAGCGGTTTGGATGGCTGCATCGAGCAGGCTCTCAAGAGCTTGTTCGGATTCACGGGGCGGTAGGCGACGGTTGGGAACAGGCGGCGAGAGCGGAACCCCGATCACATATTCGGAGATGAGCAAGCCATAGCCCCGCAATTCACGCTGATAGTAGCAACTGGCAACGGAGGGGTGGAGCCCCAGACGAGACCAGGCTTGGGCGTTGTCTTTAAGGGTGTCGGGGTGAGCGAGAAAAACCTTGAGGCGCACAGACTGGCCCCACCCCTCGTGATCTGCACGGTAGGTTAGCCGCTGAACAGTCTGGCGGTCACTCTGGCTGAGACGCTCCACAATCCGATACTGGCCACAGAGCAACTCACCAATCTGCCATGGGTCAAATGCCTGAGCCTGCATAGGAAAAGGGATTTGCAATCATTCGGTGCAAGTTTTGCTTAGGCTCGATTGTACCCCGTGGATGGACTGACGCGATCTGGCGGAGCAATAACACTCACCTGTGGAACTCATCAAAGACCCATCCTCACTCAAATGCCAATCACATATTTGCGCCATTCCGTGTTGCGGCCACTGCGAATATAGCGGGCAATTTCAAAATGCAAGCTGCTATGGGGGCGGCGGGGGCGCGAGAGTAATTGCATATGGGCTTCTTCAGGGGTGCGACTGCCCTTGCGCACGTTGCAGCGGACACAGGCAGCAACGAGGTTGTCCCAACTTTCGCCGCCACCGCGCGATCGCGGATTGACATGATCGAGGGTCAGGCTATCGCCCCGGTAGGCGCAATATTGACAGGTGTGATCGTCCCGTTCTAGGATGTTTCTCCGAGTCAGCGGGATTTCTTTATAGGGAACACGGACATAGTAACGGAGCCGAATTACCGTAGGCTTCGGGAAGCGTGTTTGCACCTCAGTATTGTGATACTCTAGCTGCTCGGCCTTATTCTTCAAAAGCAAGACGATCGCCCGCCGCCAACTGGTAATGTTGAGCGGTTCATAGGAGGCGTTCAGCACCAGAACCTTACTCATTGCCCTCGATTGGTGTATCTAAAGATATTTTTATCCCGATATTAGCATAGCTCGTTTTGGATAAACTGTGCTCTGGGGGCTATAAGGGAAGGCGATCGGTGACATTAAGATGACACGCCCGAGATTCTCGCTACAATACGCCTCGGTAAAGCAAGGTTAATTCAGATCCGATGCAGTATCGCCGTTTTGGCCGCACTGAACTCCAGATGCCCGTTTTCTCCTGTGGTGGAATGCGGTATCAGCACAAGTGGCAAGATATTCCCTGGTCTGAGGTTCCGGATGAAGGTCAAGCGAACCTTGAAGCTACGATCCGCCGCGCGCTCACCGTGGGGATCAATCACATTGAGACGGCGCGGGGCTATGGTTCCTCGGAGATGCAGTTGGGTCGTGTGTTGCCAACGTTGCCTCGGGACAAAATCATTGTGCAAACGAAGGTTTCCCCCAAAGCTGACCCAGCGGAGTTCCGTCAGACGCTGGAGCATTCGCTCGACCTATTGCAACTCGACCATGTTGATCTCCTCGGCATTCACGGCACTAATAATGATGAGTTGCTGGACTGGACGATTCGTCCCGGCGGCTGTTTGGACGTGGCGCGGGAATTTCAGGCTCAGGGACGAGTGCGCTTTGTGGGCTTTTCCACCCATGGCTCAACCCAAACGATTTGCCGAGCGATCGCCACCGATGCATTTGACTACGTGAATTTGCATTGGTACTACATCAATCAGTTCAACTGGCCCGCCATCCAAGCCGCTCGTGCCCATGATATGGGCGTCTTTATCATTAGCCCCTCAGACAAAGGTGGGCATCTCTACAATCCCCCGCCCAAACTGGTCGAACTCTGCCGTCCCTTGAGTCCGATGGTTTTTAATGACCTCTTTTGCCTTTCCCATCCGGAGGTGCATACGCTCTCGCTGGGGGCAGTGCGGCCGACCGATTTTGACGAACATCTGAAGGTGTTACCGCTGCTGGAGCAGGCGGGTGAAATTCTGCCGCCGATTTTAGAACGATTGGAGCAGGCGGCGATCGCCGCCCTTGGCGAAACCTGGTATCGCACCTGGTCAGACGGGCTCCCCGCCTCCGAAGACCAACCCGACCAAATTGGGGTGCGCACGATTCTCTGGTTGTGGAACCTTGCCACCGCCTACGACATGACCAGCTATGCCCAGGCTCGCTACAACTTGCTCGAAAACGGTGGGCATTGGTTTCCGGGACGGCAAGCGCGGGATTTCAACGTCAGCGATCTGCAAGCCGCTTTGCAAGCCAGTCCCCATCGAGCGATCATTCCCGATCGCCTCCGCGAGGCCCATAAACTTCTGGGCAGCACGGCGGTTAAGCGCCTCTCGCAGCAGTGAAGCAGGGCGATCGTCGAGTAAGCAATATTCGCAAAGACCCTCAGCACGTTCAATCACCGCTTGACGTAACGCTGCTGGAATGTGGACGCGCGGCATTAACGATGCTCCGGAGCGGCTTAATTTTGCAGGTGTAAATGTGCCTTTGCCTTGGCCAAACGCACCAAATGTTCAACAACCAAAAACTTATCGAGTTCTGCTCGTTCTTCGGGGTTGAGTTCACCTTCCTTACCTCGGTAGATCAGATCTTTGAGGCGGTCTTGGGCTAACGGGGAAAGCTTAAAAGCAATCATGCTCTGGGGCGTTGTGCCTGTGGCAATAAAGTCGATGAAATCATCATAGACTTTGCGAGTGAGGGTGGATGTGGGCATGGCTGGGAAGGGAAACGCAAGCAACTGTTTTGATGATAGCGTGGCTCCTCTGTCTTCATTGCTGACAGAAAACCCAACACAGCTTTAGAGCTGTATCGGGTAATTGGTTGAGGAGCAGATCTTATCGGCAAAACAAAAGGGTATTGTGCCGCCCCATCTCCCCCCTATTCCTCCGGAACGCTACGCGAACCGGAATACTCCTCCCAGGAGGAGACTTAAGCCTCCCCTCTCGGGAGGGGCGGTCTAGCTCCGCTAGACCGGGGTGGGTCGGATGTGGGCCAACCCTGCAACCCTACTGATACAACCCCGGAGTCCAAGCCGGAATGATGCGGGTGTGCATCCCGTTAGGGCGGAAGGCGCGACCTTGCGGGCGGCTAGTGTTGACCCCATCTTCGCCGACGATTTCTTCTAGCTCAAACTCCTCTTCACCGAATCCGGTGAGGGAGTCGGCGATGGTAAAGGTCTGGGTGTTGGCCGTTACGGTATCGAAATTGGCATTAGTGAAGTGGAACTGACCGACGCTGAAATCAGGAGAAGACAAGGGCCCCGCTATTCCATCGCCATTGAATATAGCGTCAACGGTGGCTTGGGGCAAGATGCTACTAACCACAGTGGTGGAGTTGAATGCACCGGATAGAATCGTCGAGGTTACCCCAGCTGTAAAAGCATCCACCTGAAAAACGACAGGTACATTCGAGAATAAGACGGGACCCGTAGGAGAGAATCCGCTCCCTGACACAGCCGTGTAGAGTTCCTGGCCGCATCCACTACCACACACCTGCCCAAGCAGAGTCGTAGAGTTGGTTCCGGTGAAAGTCCCTTGATTGCTTGTCGTGAACGTTAATGAGACATTACCAGGATTTGTATTGACAGTAAACAATGCACTCCCCCCCGTAATCGCAATCGAGTTCTGGGCTTGGGCCAGTTGGGGGGCGAGGGTGAGGGTTGCGCCTGCGGTGAGGCCGATCAGGGTTGCGTTGAGTTTCATAGGGGTTCCTCCTAGAGGGTATTGGGTGGGTTGAAAAAATCTGTCGGTGGGGTGAGTATCGAGCAATGGTAGGGGCTGGGTCTCCCTGCCCAGCAACCCACCGGATTGGTGAGCAGGATGGGATTAGAGGTAGCGTAGGAGCCGGGAGATACCTGGTTTTATCCCCCCTTCCCCCCTTGTTAAGGGGGGTGACGCCGCAGGCGGCTGGGATGTTCTGTAGGGGAGGGTTTCAAACCCTCCCGACCCTGTAATCCAACAGACACTAACGCGGGGCAGGGAGACCCAGCCCCTACGATTGACTGGATCTAGAACGAAAACGTTGTCCGGATCGCGCCGATCATGATCGTGTCATTATTGGCATTGTGTCCCGGATTGAAGATCACCATCGCCCCTGGTGTGATCGAGATATTCTCCGTCAAGCGCCAGCGGTAGAACGCCTCTAAGTGGAGGGTGCGATCGTTGCGGTCTTCATTGGTTGTGCCAAAATTGCCGTTAAAGAAACTGGGAATGTTGCCATCAAGCGCGCCATTTGCCACTAAGTTGCTCCCCGTGATTCGGGGTGGCTGGCCAAAGAAAATGCCGCCATAGTTGCCATCCTGGAACAAGTCTGGGAACTGCAACGAGAACATCCAGTTGTTCGTCTGCACCGAACCATCAAAATTAACCTGGTTCGAGGTCGTCCAGCCAATCCAGCCGCCAAGCGTGACATCATTATTAATTGCCCAGTTAGCCGTCGCGCCGAAAGCATCGGTGTTCAGGCGAGTACCGTTGGTTGCAGCAATCTGGTCATCGCCGACCCCCGTCTGCAAGAAGCCACCATTCGCGCCGCCATAGGACTTGAGATAGTAGAGCGCCAAGTCCGTCTCGCGGGTGGGTGTAACCGCCAGTTGTAGACCCGCCGTGTAGGCATCGTTGAAGACACCCGCAGAGGCCGTATTGGCAAAACTAGCTGAATAAACCCCCTGCAAACTCACAATCGGCGTTGCCTGCCAGTCAAAGCCAACGCCAGCACTGCTCGACCCTAGCTGGATGATTGGGTTACGCTGGGCAAAGCGGGAGATCGGCCCGAAACCCGCACTCTCCACGCGCGAGGGGCCCCGGAACACATTGACCGGGTTGACGCCATTCGTTCCCACGATCAGCGCAAAGTTATCCGTGACGAGCTGCCGTAAGTTCAGGTCGCTGATCTGGAGCGAATTAGTCGTATCCGACTCATAGCCGAGGCGGGTGAAGGTGTTGTTGAAGCCAAAAAACGTGGTTGTGTCGTTCGTGCTCAGGTTCCCGGCTTGCATCCCGGTGAGCAAGAAGCTGCGACGGTTGAATTGGGTCAAGAGCGAGAGCTGGGCATTGTAGCCCAAGCTCACCTCGGTGAGGTCTGTGCTCTCGCGCACGCCATCGCGCCCGAGGGCTCCCGTACTGCCCAGATAGTCCGAACTGCTGGGAATGCGCCCTTGCAAACCGACGACCACCTGACCAAAGAGCTTAGTCGTGGTCGAGAATTGGTTGTCTTCCAGGAACTGCGTCCGGGCTTCGAGGCCGTCCACCTGTGCGCCGAGGCTGGCGAGTTCGGCTTCAAAGTCCTGCATCATGCGTTGCAGGGTATCCAGATCCTCTGCGGTGACGAAATCGGCAGTGGTTTCGGCGATCAGCCGCTCCATTGTTTGCAGACAGGCATTCAAACCCGCGGCAAACTCGTAGCGCGAGAGGGCGCGTCCACCGCGAAACGTGCCATCGGGGTAGCCTTTAAGGCAGTCGTAGCGTCTTACTAAATCATCCAGGGCTTGATAGGCCCAGTCGCTAGGGGAGACATCCCGGAATTGGTCGGCACTGGGCGTCTGGGAGAAGGTATCGTTGCTGAAGTCGAGGCTTTGAAACAGGCTGGCGTCCAGAGACGGATTGGCTGCACCCAGCAGCTCGCTGGCGTCGGTGCTGACGGGTTCTGGGTTGAATTCCGGCAGCGGCGTTTCCGGCATCGCCAGTGCTGACCCATTGATCAACAGGGGGGGGGGAGCGCAGCAAAACTAGGGATCGGAGCGGAGCAGATGGGTTTCCAGTGCATTTCTAAATTGTTGTCCTCACACATTACCAATGCAGTTGTTGCAAAAAAAAATCAACATCCTAATAATGAGTGATTTTACGGATGTCACGTCACACTATAGCTAAATTCCGCAGAGATGCAAAAAATCCATACCCATTAGAAACGGTTTGTCATCTTCACAGTAGATATGGCATCCGATCAGCTATGCCGAGATGGAAGCTGAAACCCTCTACTGGTGGGCAATGCCCGCCCTAAGCGATGTCCTAAAGATTTTTCTCATTGCTAAACCTCATCCAAGTTGAGATCGGTCGTTTTCAGGATACTGTAGGGGCAATCCCCCCGTGGTTGCCCCAAACCCTGCCGGGGTAGAAGGGCACTACCCCTACAGCAATACTCCAGGTTTGAAAATAGACGGGGTTTATACAAAAAAATCAGGGCAGGTTGCAAACCTGCCCCAATATCAAGATTATCGTCTTGATGAATCAACCGCTTACGGCGCGAGGGCATTCCCCCGCAGCAAGCTACCAATCGTCTTGGCGGTGATCTTCATTTGCACCAACGGATTGGAGGGCACAACGGTTTTGTAGAGGTAGCTATCGAAGGTGAGGCGCTGCACGTCAATGTCGGAGCACATTTCCACAAAGGCCTCGCGGGTGGCATCGGAGCGGTAGAAAACCCGTTGGAGCAGATCCAGAACCAGGTAGGTCATGCCGTATTCCTTGTCCCACCGTTTGATGTAGCCCTTGAGGTCGCGCTCGGTCGGAATGCGCTGACCATTTTGGCTCGCTTCGACGATCGTCTCGGCACACATCCGCGCAGATTTAGCCGCAAAGTAGATGCCTTCGCCCGAGGACTTGGTGACGGTTCCGGCGGCATCCCCCACGAGGGCCACGCGACCCACCACCCGGCGGGGACGGGGATGCTCAGGAATAGGATGGGCTTCGACCTTGATAATCTCGCCGCCTTCCAAGCGATGGGCGGCGCGGGCACGAATCCCGGCTTGCAGATGCTTGATCGAGGCTTTGTTGATCTTCATCGTGCCCGTGCCCACGGCCACATGGTCATATTTGGGGAAGACCCAGGCGTAGAAGTCGGGAGATACATCATCGCCCACATACATCTCGGCTAGCTCTTCGTAATAGTCCATCTTGGCTTTGGGCAGACGAATGCGCTCTTGGAAGGCGATCGCATAGTTGTAGTCGCCCGCATCGATGGCTTTGGCAACCCGAGAGTTGGCGCCATCGGCCCCGATGACCAGATCGACCTTGAGGGTTTTATGATCCCCCACGGCTTGCCCTTCCCGGTGCTCGGCGTAGTGGAGCGTGTAGGGCTCACTCTCGCTGCTCGGGATATCGAGCTGATACACCGTGCCGTTGATCAGGTTTGCACCCAGGCTGGCGGCGCGATCGCGCATAAAACCATCGAGCACTTCCCGGCGGCACATCCCGATGTATTCATCATCCTTGAGCGTCTGACCGATGTTGACTTCAACATTAGAGGGGGAGATCATTTTCATCTTCCGTACCCGGCGATCGATGATCTCAGGGGGCAGATCAAACTCGCTCACCATGCACAAGGGAATCGCACCACCACAGGGCTTGGCATTGTCCAACTTGCGCTCAAATAAATAGGTTTCAATCCCCGCTTTGGCCAAAGTTTCAGCGGCTGAAGAGCCCGCCGGGCCTGAACCCACTACAGCAACCCGAAGTCCCAAGATCTTTCTCCTCTCAATCTAGAGTGTTGATATGTCGTTTTGAATGACGACCGTTCTTAGAGGAGCATCGTATCACGCTCATTTGGGTGATCAGACGCAAAGCCAGCTCTGGCACTCAAGTTGCAAAAGACTGTAACAACTTTGTTCATATTTGTTTACAAAAAACGAGCAGTTGCTGACCCCAGTGCGTATCATCCCATTAGTTTCAGAAGATTGATGGGGCAAGCGATAACCATGCAGCTAGGGTGAACTTAAGATCGAATCCTAGGCGCTGAAAACGTTTGACCGATCAAAATCCGACGACTTGGTAGGCAGGACGTAGATTGTCCCTCCGGGAGGCTATGCAAACGACAAGCAGAGAGTCGCTGTAAGTGTCACGCTGCCTGAACCCTAGTGCCGTGACACAGCTAAAATGGTACAATAGAATCTTGCCAATGAATTTTGTAGGGGTAGTGCCCCCGTGCCTACCCCAGCAAGGTCTGGGGCAACCACGGGGGGATTGCCCCTACAGGGTTTGCTAATGCAAAAAATCAAGGCGTGTCACGGCACTATGGTGCGTTACGTTTCGCTCTAGCGAAGCCCTGCCTGAAAGGCTATACGACACCCTACAGAGCGGTATATTCTTTGCCACAGATCATTTAAGCGCCTGGCTTACAGCGATTGTAGTCTTCATGGGAGACCACCTGCTCCGGAACCACCTGGCCATTCCGATCGCGGCAGAGAAGCCGATAGTTGCGGGTCACCGGAATGCTAATCACCTGGCGATCGTGGCGCAGCCGCTTCCCCCGGTACTGATGGTAATCTTCTTGACGGGCTAACCCGGCTAAAATTTGGCGGGCTTTGAGCACCACGTTTTTGGGGAAGGGGCGTAAATCCACCACGTCCGCTTCAAACGTTGAGCGCCAAGCATTCTGTTGTTGGCGTCTCTCGGCTTGTTGGCTCTCTTTCTGGGCACAGCGGTGACAGATTTGACCATAACCTTTGTGGCCACAGGGAAAAACCTTCTTTCGTTTTGGCATGGGAGTCTGGCGACACCTACTCAATCACCGAGAGCGCATAACGCGGTTAGGCCACGTTCGGTTTACTATTTCGCGTCGCTCCAGTGGGGGCAGATCATCACGATAAAGAGAAGAGCAGCAGGGAATGGGAATCGCATCACGTTCCCCTAAACTCTTATGGTAAGACATTGCCCCCAACAACAGTCAATGTTGCGCTGTCGAGGAGCGCGATCGCAATGATGGCTCTAAATTCCCGAAAAAACGTAACCCACTCCCAAAACAATCCCGATTTCAGTGCGATCGTCCAGGAAGCCGAAGTTGGCGCTGGTGTTAAACACCCATTCATCAGAAAGGCGCACATCGAGTCCGCCCATGACCAGTGGGCCAAAGTTATTGCCCGCATTGTCATCAGCCTCACTATCATCATCGGTGGTAAAGACGACCCCTGCTCCTAGAAAAGGATGGAACCGCGCCGGTTCAAAGGGATCTGAACCGGAGAGATGAATGTCGTAAGACAACGGCAGGGTTATGGCCACCTGATCGCCGGCCCAAACGCCAGGACGCAACGATAATGAAGAATTCAAGGCAATTTTGGAATTAACCACCACTGAGCCTCGCCCCAACTGGGTAATCCCCTCTTGGCCAATATTTGCGCCCAAGCCAATATAGCTCCAAGGTTGATTCACGAAGAGATTGCGATTAAAGGTTTGGGCCATTTCGGTTTGGCCATCGGCTGGCAACCAGCCGCCACTGTTGTGGATGCTCTGGAGCATCAATTCGTCTAGGCTTTCATTGAGGGCATCAGCTTGGTTTTGAGCAGTGGTCAAGTCTGAAAATTGCAGAAATTCCACTTTGTCAGCGGGTTTCGTAACGCTAGGAGATTCAATCTCAGTAGGTTCCGTGACACTGGGAGACTCAATCCATTGAGCCACCGCAGATGGCGTCAGGAGGGGCAGGCCCCAGAATAGGGATGCGAGCAATAGATAACGTTTCACAGTCACTCCTCAAACGTTGCATTCAATTAGTCTAATGTAGGCGCGATGGATTGTCGCATCAAGTCTGCCTTCTGCTTTCATCTTTAACCAACATAGAGGGCGCAAGCGTTGCACCCCTACCCAAATCCCATCCCTCTGCCTTCTGCCTTCATCCCTCTGCCTTCCCTATCACCTGCTGGGCAATGGGCAGATCAATCCAGACCGTTGTGCCTTGACCTAGCCCTGGACTGGCCAGGGCAATATCGCCCCCCATGAGGGTCATAAAATTGCGGGCGATCGCCAACCCCAAACCCGTACTCTTGTTACCGCGATACAGTTCGGTCTCGTAGGCTTTCACGAAAGGACGAAAGAGCTTGTGCAGTCCTTCAGCTGAGACCCCCACCCCCGTGTCTTGAATGATGATGCGGATCACTTGCCCACTGGGACTGGGCAAGGAGCGTTCTTCACCCTGCAGGATTTGCCAAGACAGATCAATTTGACCGCTGGGGGTAAATTTAATCGCGTTGTCGAGCACAATGTTGAGCACCCGCTGGAGCTTCTGGCGATCGCCATGCACCCAGAGCGTCTCCTCGGGCAACGGGGCGCTCTGAAGCGTTAGCGCCTTGGCTTGAGCCACCGGGCGCTGGGCCAGGACAACCTGCTGCAAAATCTCGCTGAGGTTGACCCGTTCGAGATCTACCTCGGCCTGGCCTCGCTCTAAGAGCGAGAGGGTGAGCATATCGTCAATCAGATCCTTAAGGCGGAGAGTTTTGGCCTCAGCGATCGCCAGAAATTCCGCTTGCTCTTCAGGGGATTCATACAGTTCCTGCCGCAGAATTTGCAGCGAACCAATCAGACCATTGAGGGGCGTGCGAAATTCATCGGAAATATTGGCCAGAAACTCATTCTTCAGCTGATTCGCCAGACGTGCCTCTTGCCAAGCGCCTTCGAGTTCTTCGGTCCAACTCACCAACCGTCGGATCATGCTGTTGATCGCATCCGTCAATTGATTAAATTCTAAAATGGCTGAGGTACGGGGGATTTTACTGACCTGAATGGTGGTTTCATCTAGCACGGCATCACGCAGGTGCTCAATCGGTCGGGCAATGGCGCGGGCAATGTAGAGCATGACCCAAATGCTCGCGCTCGAGAGCAGGAAGGTCATGAAGACCAGCAACGCCAGGAGCACCCGCTGAATGGACTGGACTTCAGCGATCGCAGCGTTGAGGGGGGTAAAGGCAATGATCACCCATTGCTGCTCGGGCTCGTGGGGCAGGGGACTGGCGATCGCCGTATACCCTGCCAAGAGTTCATTCCCCGTGTCAGTGAACGAAAAAAGATGCACAAATGTTTTCCGGCCCCGGCGGGCGTTGTCCACCAAGGCCTCTAGTCGTTTAGCATCCCGTTGCTCATGGACAGAGCGACCGACTTGATGCGGAGCCGGATGGGACAAAATACGATTATGACTATCAATAATCACTGGTGCTCCCGCCAGGGAACTCGGCTGACGCGAGGTTAAATCGGTTAAACCCACCTCAGCGACCAAAATTTGCGTCAGTTGTCCCGCTTGATAGATTGGGCTAGCCAGGCGCAGGGTGAGGGTGCTAGCGGTTTGGAGTCCGCCGATGGGGGCGATCGCCTGATTCGCCTGCCCATCGGGCGGGGGCTCAAGCAGGACTTCGACCCAAAGACGCGGCTTTTGGGCCAGGTTATCCGGTTGACGGCTGGGCCAATCCATCTCCGGTAAACGTGTTAAGAGCTGGGCATCGCAGGTGCTGGCTAGCAGTTGGGCCGTTTGGACTTGATAGGTTTGCAAGCAATGCACCCGGTAAGGCAAGGTTTGCTGGTCAAACTGCGCGAGCGTTGCTTGAATGTCGGTGCTGGTCCCTAAAAGTTGCGCACGGGTCGCCATCGTACTGGTCAGGCTGGCGAGGGTTCCACTGAGTTGATTGCCATAGCGAATGGCGCTTTCGGTCAAGTTTTGGCGGGCGGTTTCGAGGAGCGCCGATCGCGCTTTCCGGTAAGTTACGGTGTAGGTAATGCCCACCCCCAACAGCAAAATTGGCAAAATGAGCCACAGTAGGCGCGAGATCAAAAAGCGCCGAAACGAGGTCGAGCGAGGGGGGACGGGAGGCATTCGGGTTGATTAGGACAAAACGTTCCCTGTAATGATTTTTGATTGCTTTCATTGATGGCTACTGCACATCCTCAGGATCTGCGCCCTAAAACCGTTGTGGTTCTGGCCATGAGTGCAGATGGAAAAATCAGCGATCGCACCCGGCAGCCCGCCCGGTTTGGCTCCAGGGCCGATCGCCATCATCTTGAGCACCAAATTGCCCAGGCCGATGGGGTGTTGATCGGGGCTAATACCCTACGCGCCTACCAAACCAGTGTAACGCTTCAAGATCCCCGACTCTTAGCGCAACGGGCAGCAGCCGGGCGATCACCCCAGCCCTGGCATTGGATTTGTTCCCGGTCGGGGCAGCTTGACCCCAACTGGCGGTTCTTTCGGCAACCGCTGCGGCGGGGGTTAATCACAACCCCCGGAGGTGCGATCACCGCCCAAGATTGTGCCTTCGAGCGGGTCTTGACTCCGCCTCACTCCTCAGGTGATGCAGCATCAGCGATCGCTTGGCCCCAGATTTGGTCGCAGTTCCATACCCTAGGCATCCGGCAGCTCGCAATACTCGGCGGCGGCAATTTGATCGCCAGTCTGGCGGCGATCGCCGCTCTCGACGAGCTGTGGCTGACCCTCTGCCCCTACCTCATCGGGGGCGAGAACGCCCCAACTCCCTACGACGGCCTAGGGCATCTGCTCACCCAGGCTCCTCAGCTAGAACTCCTGAGTCATCGGGTGGTGGGTCAGGAGGTGTTTTTGCATTATCGGTTTCAGACAACCGTTCATCCCCCAACTCATCCGCCAGCAAACCCAGCGGCGGCAGCACTTCCAGCCGCTGCCGCGCCAGATCCACCACCGGAACAATCGCCTCCACAAACGGAATCAACACCGTAGCGGGGCGGGGAGGCTTCGGTTTACGTCGCTTTTTTTGCGTGGGAGGCACGATCGGTGGGTGATCAAGCTGAACCACCAAAACATCCTGACTCGCGGCAAATAGATCCACTACCGTGCCAATCAATGCTTGGGTCTGGTGATGAATCACCGTCAAACCCACCAAGTCACTCACATGGAATTCCCCGGGCTCTAAAGCGGGGCGATCGCTGGCGGGGACGAGCAGCATCGCGCCCCGCAGCGCCTCGGCTTGGTCGCGGTTAGTGATGCCCTCAAGCCGCACGATGTAGAGATTCTTGCCTGGTATGGCGCGTCCCGTCAGGAGGGCGATCGCTTCCGGTAGTGCCTTGGGGCTCGGACGCAGCCACCGCTCACCGGGCGTCAAAAACCGCTCCGGAAAATCGGAACAGGAGAGTACACGCACCTCGCCGCGCAGGCCCTGCGCCGCTACGACCTTGCCAATTTCAATCCAGTCGTTCATCTTTAGTTTCCCGAGCCAGACCCACTGACTCATCTGAACACAACACATATCATCTCGATTCGCCTTACAAAGCTCAAAAATCTTATGGTGGAGCAGATTTCAAACCCTCTCCTACCCCATCTTTCTGTTCTCGAATGACATCATTCGGAGCTGGGATCATTTCCTCTTCCCTATTTATCGAGGCAACGATGAACATCCCTCTTGAGGTAGATGTTAACGGAACGAACGTCCCTCTCCAGCTTGATTCACCGTGACCAAGGCAATGACATCCTATATGCTGAAGTGTGGGTCTTGTCGTTAGTTTTTCGATTAACGTCTTGATCGCTCCATTACTTTAGAACCGCTTCGTTGCATTAATACGCTTTAAATTAAATGGCCATGAAATCCTCCCTAGTCATCCTGTACCATCGTGAGCCCTACGATGAAGTCATTGAGAATGGTCAGGTTCACTATCGCCGCAAGAAGAGTCCAAATGGCATTATGCCCACGCTCAAGAGCTTCTTTGCTCATGTGAACTATGGCACCTGGATTGCCTGGAAACAAGTCACGGCAGACCAGAAAACCGATTTCCAATCCCGCGTTACTGTAGAAGATGAAAACAACTACAGCGTGTTTCGGATTCCCCTCACCGCCCAGCAGGTGCAGGACTTCTATCACATCACCTCAAAAGAAGCCTTTTGGCCCATTCTTCATTCCTTCCCCTGGCATTTTGACGACTCTTCTGCCAATTGGGAGAACTTCCAGACGATTAACCGCCTCTTTGCCGAAGCCGCTTGTGAAGAAGCTGCCGATGATGCCCTGATCTGGGTGCATGATTACAACCTCTGGCTTGCCCCCTACTACATTCGCCAGCTCAAGCCCCAGGCTAAGATTGCCTTTTTCCACCATACGCCCTTCCCATCCGTCGATGCTTTCAACGTCATCCCCTGGCGTCGGCAGATTGTCGAGAGCCTACTCAACTGTGACATTGTGGGTTTCCACATCCCCCGCTACTCCGAGAACTTCGTCAATGTGGCCCGGAGTGTGGCAGAAATTGAAGTGCTGCAACGGGAAGCACCGCCTGAGCATATGACCCGGATTGGCACAGCCTTGGCCGAGCCAGATATGGTGACGAAACTGCGCTACCAAGGGCGCACGGTGAATATTGATGCGTTCCCGGTGGGAACTGACCCCGAACGCATCCAGAATACGCTCAACCAGGAAGCTGCCCTAGCTCGCTACGCCGAGATGAAGGAGCAACTGGGCGATCGCAAGCTGATCATGGCAGCGGGTCGGATCGACTATGTGAAGGGCAACAAGGAAATGCTGCTAGCCTACGAGCGGCTACTGGAGCGCCGCCCCGAGGTTCATGGCAAAGTCACGTTTCTGGTGTCCTGTGTGCGATCGGCCCGCGGGATGCGCGTCTACCAAACCGCTCAAGAAGAAATTGAGCAGCTCACCGGACAGATCAACGGTCGCTTTGCCAAGCTCGGTTGGCAACCGGTCACGCTCTACACTGAGCCCCTCTCCTTCATTGACCTAATGTGCTACTACAAGCTCACGGACATCTGCTGGACGACGCCCCTCCGGGATGGCCTCAACCTGGTCGCCAAAGAATATGTCGTCGCGCGGGAGGGCCAGGCGGGTGTATTGGTGTTGTCTGAATTTGTCGGTGCTGCGGTTGAGTTGCCTGAGGCGATCTTGACCAACCCCTATTCCGACGCCCAGATGGATAGTGCGATTGACCAAGCCCTGGCGATGCCAGTAGCTGAACAGAAGGAACGAATAGCCAAGCTCTATGAGACCGTCACCACCTACGATGTCAAATATTGGGGCGATCGCCTCCTGAAGAAGTTCCAAGCCTTGCAAACGCCTGAGCTGGCGGGTGTGAGCTAGGCATTCTGCGAGGGGGAGGTCAAACCACCAGCGTAAACTTAACGCAGGATTCAGCCCCTGGTAGGAGTTCCATTGGGCCG
>JBMYQW010000010.1:4994-28344 GCA_049601735.1 Spirulinaceae cyanobacterium | reverse complement strand
TCCAAGATTAGGAGTTGGTGGTTACCGGATTGGGCGATCGCAAGTCCCTCGGCTCCTTCATTGGCCACATCCACCGCGTAGCCTTCCTGACACAAAACTTGGGCCAGGGGTTCGGTGAGGGCGGTCTCATCATCGACCAAAAGGATTTGGGGCATCAACCAGAAATGGGGAGTTTGGAGTCAAGCGTAATGCGCTAGGGTCTGTCATTATTTAAACCCCAAATCGAGTCAGAGTAACTGTTACAGCCCTAATCGATCTGGTTTGGGTGGGCGTGTAATCGCTTGTCCTGTGAGGCTTCTGAAGCTAATTGATAACACACCCTAGGATGACAGATCCTAAGGCTGTCGAATCGATGTGGCAAGAATGCCTAGGATTTTATCAACTTCTTTAATATAATATTCGTCCAAATCAATCGAGATTTTCTGACCATCGAAGCGCAAGAATTTCCAAAGTGTTCCGGTTGTCACTGCCCCTAAGATTGTTGCGATTTTATTGCTGTTCTGGGCATTGAATTGGTATGCAGCAAACATTTCAGCAATGCATTGAGCCAGACCACCTTTTATATTTTCGTTCTTCGCTTCGACGATGGTGGCGATCGGTGCAGTGATCTCATAAATTTCAGCTGAGGCGGTCAAAATGTAGTCACAGTAGCCATGCAATCCATGATCCGGATCAACGCTAAATTCAGTACCGGAAAAGAAGCCAACCCGGCCTTTGAAACAGCGACGAATTTCGAGTAGAACGGGGGTGATAATGAGTTCGGAGCGGGCTTTTTCTGTGTTGATGGCATTGGCAAGGGGGATGTTTTCAGTGAGGGTCTGGGTGAGATAGTCGCTGGGAGGTTGGGAGGATGTGTGGGTGAAGAGGTGTTGACCTTCGTCAAGAGCTAGGTTGAAGGTGGCTTGAACAGCGGCGAGCGTTTTAAAGTTGCTGTAAGGCATAGGGGCAGAAAGGGGGGAATTGCTTAAGCGACGGACAGTTTCGGTTGGAATTTAAATCTTGTGTCGATTCGACCATTTTTCCGAGAGTCCCAGGGTGCGATCGCCCCGGCTAGCGAGGCGGTTGGCGGGGTCAAGGCTGAGGTTGCTCACCTGTAGCGTTCCCGCCAGGGAGGGTGGAGCCACATCGGCCCGTCGCAGCAAAGCCTGCACCCGCGTAGCCATCCTGGTGCAAGACTTGGGCCAGGAGCTCGGCGAGGGCGGTCTCATCATCAACCAAGAGGATTTGGGCATCAACCAGAAATGGGGAGTTTCAAGAGCCAGGGCAGTTTTGATACGGTGCTTTTCACAGGGTATCGCGGCGATGACAAGGGCATTCAACTTTAGGTTGCGCTTTATGTTGACGATGTGTCACAATTCGAGCATTCTATGCAATGTATGATCCTGAGATGAATCAGCAATTATCTCTATTTCCGAGTGAACCTAAGCAACAGCAACCCAAGAAAGCCAAACTCGGACGTTATGAACGATTGCAACGGGAACTAGCAACATCACAGCGAGATCCGTATCAAACAGTCGTGGAGATCATTGCTCCAGAGCAACCCCAGCAAACTTACAATTTTGTTGATCTGTTTTGTGGTGCCGGAGGAATGACGCAGGGAATGGTTCAAGCGGGTTTTAATCCCGTTGCCAGTGCTGAGATCCATCCCGTTGCGTCTGCAACCCACCGTAGGAATTTTCCCGGCTGTCACCATTTTTGTGGTGATGTAAAATCCTTCTCGCCTCAAGATTGGCTAGACTCGGCTCACTCAAAACCGATTCATGTTGTCGTCGGCGGCCCCCCTTGCCAAGGATTTTCGGTGGCAGGGAAACGTGATCCGAATGATCCACGCAATCACTTATTCAAAGAGTTTATCCGCATTGTTGATCAGATTCAGCCTTGGTACGTGGTCATGGAGAATGTGCCAGGTATTTTAACGATGAAGCAAGGCCGGGTTAAGCAAGATATTCTCAAAGAATTTGCAGCGATCGGCTATAGCCATACATCAATTCTGATTCTCGAATCCGCAGATTATGGTGTCCCTCAGATTCGTCCCCGCGCCATCTTCATCGCTAATCGCCTAAAACTCAAAAACCCTTATCCGAAAATCTTACTGAGTCAAGATCAGTACAAATCGATTGAGTCAGCGATCGCCGATCTGCCTGAATACGATCGCATTCCTGAAATTAATCACGAATGGACACGTCACTCTGCTGCCTATATGGAGCGAATCGCTCAAGTGCCGCCAGGAGGTTCACTCTACAAAAGTTATGCGGATGCGTTCAAGCGTCAATACCTCGGCAAACCGAGTATGACTATCAAAGAAAATCATGGCGGCACTCATATTCACCCTTACTTAAACCGAGTCATCTCAGCCCGTGAGATGGCCCGTCTGCAAACCTTCCCCGATAGCTTTATTTTTGAGGGCACAATGAAAAAAGCAATGTGGCAAATCGGCAATGCAGTGCCTCCGTTGCTGGCTCAATGTATTGGTCAGGCGCTCATTCCTTACTTGAACCAGATCGCAGTAGGCGTTAGTGCCACCACCTCCCGCATACTGCCCAGAAGCAACTTTTTTACCTTCACAACCTCGACAATGCCACTGTTGATCGGACAAAAGATTAAATACCTTGAGTTGAGACTTGGCTGATTTTAATTGTTCTCTTATCTGATCAACTAAATCTGATTGACTCGGATTCGTCATGACTCTGTTGACTCCGCTTCTAAGTTTTCTAGAAGCTGAGACACAGTCAAATTCAACCCCTCGGAAAGTGTGACTAACGCAGTTAGGGAAGGATTTCTCACCCCCCGCTCTAAACCTGAGATGTAGGTGCGATCGAGCCCGCAGCGTAAGCCGAGTTCTTCTTGGGAGATGCCCAGCGATCTACGCTGCCGTTTGATGAGCATCCCGAGGGCTTTGAGTGTTTGGGTTTTGGACATTGCCATAGACTCGATCGTTGACTTTTGTAGCTGATGCGTCTACGGACGATCGGTCACATATTCGGTTACATGGCGGATCGCCTGATCAGCAACGAGCATCGTTCAGGCTAAAATCGTAAAGCCATGTAAACGAAGCCCGATCCATGCCCAGAGACCTACGGGGATTTATTCAACTGCTCGAAGACCGGGGCCAACTGCGCCGCATTAGCGCCCCGGTTGACCCGGATTTGGAAATTGCCGAGATCGCCAACCGGATGCTCCAAGCGGGCGGCCCCGGACTGCTGTTTGAGAATGTCAAGGGAGCCCAGTTCCCCGTAGCCGTGAACTTGATGGGCACAGTCGAGCGGATCTGCTGGGCGATGAACCGCGAGAACCCTGAAGAACTTGAAGACCTCGGGCGCAAGCTGGGGATGTTGCAACAGCCCAAGCCGCCGAAGAAACTCTCCCAGGCAATCGACTTTGGTAAGGTGCTCTTTGATGTAGTCAAAGCCAAGCCCCTACGGGACTTTCTGCCACCCTGCCATCAGGTGGTGATCAAGGGCGATGAACTCGATCTCAACACGCTGCCCCTGATTCGTCCCTACCCTGGCGATGCGGGCAAAATTATCACCCTGGGGCTGGTGATCACCAAAGATGTAGAAACCGGGATTCCCAATGTGGGCGTCTACCGGCTGCAACTACAGTCTAAAAATACGATGACGGTGCATTGGCTCTCGGTGCGGGGCGGGGCACGGCATTTGCGCAAGGCGGCGGAGGCGGGTAAAAAGCTGGAGGTGGCGATCGCCCTCGGTGTTGACCCGCTGATTATCATGGCCGCCGCCACACCGATCCCCGTGGATCTCTCCGAATGGCTCTTTGCGGGGCTCTACGGCAAAATCGGCGTGCATTTGGCCAAATGCAAGACGCTGGATCTCGAAGTCCCCGCCCAGTCGGAGTTTGTTTTAGAAGGCACGATCACGCTGGGTGAAGAGCTACCCGATGGCCCCTTCGGTGACCATATGGGCTATTACGGCGGTGTGGAAGATTCACCCCTGATTCGCTTCCACTGTATGACCCATCGCAAAGACCCGATCTATCTCACCACGTTTAGCGGTCGCCCGCCCAAGGAAGAGGCGATGATGGCGATCGCCCTTAACCGCGTCTACACCCCGATTCTGCGCCAACAGGTCTCGGAGATTGTAGACTTCCTGCTGCCGATGGAAGCCCTCAGCTACAAGATGGCGATCATTGCCATTGACAAGGCCTATCCCGGTCAAGCCAAGCGGGCAGCAATGGCCTTCTGGACGGTGCTGCCCCAGTTCACCTACACCAAGTTTGTGGTCGTGGTCGATAAAGACATCAATATCCGCGATCCGCGCCAGGTGGTTTGGGCGATTAGCTCCAAGGTTGACCCGGTGCGCGATGTGTTTATTTTGCCGGACACGCCCTTCGATACGTTGGATTTTGCGAGTGAAAAAGTGGGCCTCGGGGGACGGATGGCGATCGATGCCACGACGAAAATTCCGCCCGAAACGAATCATGATTGGGGTGAGGTGCTGGAGTCTGATCCTGAGATGGCGGCTCAAGTTGAGTCCCGTTGGGCAGAATTAGGACTTGATGATATTAATCTGGGCGAGGTTGATCCAGCCTTGTTTGGTTATGAGATGGAGTAAGCTCAGTTGCTGTTGTCATAACACACCATGACCCCTTGGGCGGAGAACGCGATCACTCCTCAAAAGGGTCGTTGTTTACGGTCTACAGGGTAGCGGATAATCTGGACACCAAAGCCGAAGATCTTGTATGGTGCTGAAGCGACTGAACGGGGAGACAATGGGCAGGTGGAAGAATATCGAAATGAAGTGACGATTGAGGAGTTATTGTTGCGCACGTTTGTGATCGAGCAAGACACGCCGATCGCGCTGCAATAGCATCAGCTTTAGGCGAAGATCAAGCTTTTTCATCTACTTAATGATCCCCGTGAAGTGTATGCCCTGTGGCTGGTGGAATTGGCGATCGATTAGTTGGGGTTTTATCTGTATTTTACCTATGGATGGGATTGAGCCCCATTCCATACAGTCCCAGAAAAATATGCACAGGGGGAAGGCGGTTTCAGTTTTGAGAATCGCTTTGATTTCGGTCGGGGCGATCGCTACAATCTTCTAGGATTTATTAATCCGGTTACACAACACCTTGTTAGAACTGAAGCACAGATGAGCAATACGCTGACCTTTATTCATGAATTTACGACCGCCCTTGAAGCGGACAAGTATAAAATAACCCCGAACCAAGCCCTGGATGAGAGCGGCATCACTGCGACCGCCTACGCCCGCAACAAAAATCTGCATTATGTATTGTTCGATCTACAAGCGGCGATCGGCGATGACCTCGACAGAATTGGTGTAGCGCATATGGCGGCTTGTGAATGGATTAATACCCTTTACAAAACACCCAAGTCAATGCGACTTCAGCCGCCGAATATGCAAACGGTCTTTGTGACGGCGGCAGCTTTTACCCGCGAGCAGCAGGAACAGGTGGTTGAAACGATTAATCGGCTTGATCCCGGTCAAGGTGGAGAAGTGCGTCATGCAACGCTAGTAGACCTTGGGCGCAAGGTGGCAGTACCAATTAAGGATATTTCCTTGATTGGTGCGCTGCCTCAGCAGCGATCGCAAACACGTGTCGAAAAGTATACAGCGCAAATTCTGGGTGAACCGGATGAACTGGCTTCTGGCGATGATCCGCTCCGCACGAGTGCCAGAACCATGACTTTACCGGGTTGGGCTTGGTTTTTTATGGTTGTGAATGCGTTGATGATCTTTCTGGGTCCCTCGATTCCGTATACCTTAGGCCCTCTGATAAGCGGTGTGGGATTCGCCATCCCCGTGACGTTAGGTATGGGGGGAGCGATATGGTGTTATCGGATTGCCGTCCGACGTGATCAGCCGACGGATAATCGTATTCTTAAATGCGTTGGTATTACGCTCGGCGCATGGGGGATTTTGATCGCGCTTGGGTTGGTTGCTATCCGTATCCTGAGCGTCTAGTGGGTTGTAGATATCGTTATGTTGAGTCATAGGGCTGGCATTGCCCACCCTACACCTGTGCACTTGTTTGGCTATGAGATGAAGTGAAAGAGGCTCAAGAGATTACCCTCCGTGTTATGCGCGAGTCACTAGGATTAAGAGCTGCATCGACAGCGGACTTTTTTCCAGAGTGGCAGATTGGGCAACCGACCCTATCTGTAGAACATCAACACAGTGTTGGACGCCAAAGAAACTTTTGAATAATCTCGAAAAAGATCTGCGATCGCGGACTCGACCCGAAAAGCGCCCGAAAAAGTGGAAGCAATCGCGTACAACTGAAACAGACGCCTAAACCACCCACCGGGAGAGAGAGGATGATGCGATCACAACGCTGCCAGCCAAAACGGGTAACAGCCCAATTGCTCTGGGCGATAGGAACCATCGCTCTGCTCCAGAGCCCAACGCCGCCCCTGTTGGCCCAGCAACCCGTCCCCTTTCCAGGCAGCCCCCCGGCCCCAGAACGCGATCGCATCACGGACGCCGGGACAACACTTGATCTCGCCAGCCAAGCCTCGGGGCAAATCCAAGGGGAACTGGTTGCAAGCGATCGCCGCTACGAAAACCGCTATTACCATGTCTTCACACTGCGGGGCAATGTGGGCGATCAGTTTAACTTCAAACTCGAGAGCCGCGACTTTGACCCAGTCATTAGCATTATCGATGCCGCCGGATTCACCCAAGCCTACGACAACAGTAGCCCGGATGTGACCTTTGATGAGGACGGGAATTTAACCACGGTCGATGGCTCCGGCTCTGGTTTGCCTACTGCAAATAACGGCGGCGAACGACTGGAAGCCGATGTGTTTGTCGGGCTACCGGGTTTTGGGGAATATCGCGTGGTTGTGAGCACGATGCCGCCGGACCAGACGGGCAACTACACCCTCACCTGGGAACCCGTCACCGCCGACAATACGGTTTCCGTCGTTGGCGATGACCCGGAAGCGAATCGGATTGCTTGGGGGGGCTTTTTGATGGGCAAAGCCGAAGAACTGCGCGTGGCAGGGCTCTATGCGGCGGCGCTGCCCTTTGCTGAAGCCTCATTTGAGATCACTCAGGAGAGTCGTCTGGCGCGAGAGTTGGGGGAGAATAACCCCACCTTCGCCCGACATTTTACCCAGCTTGCCGATATCTATAGCAAGCTGGGGCGCTATGAAGAGGCGGAAGCCCTCTACGAAAAAGCATTGCAGATATGGCAGACGTTTTTTGGCCCTGAGAAGCGGGAGAATACGGGTGCGGCTCAGGTGCTTTCGCGCTTAGGGGTGCTGCGGTTTAGCCAGAACCAGTTTGAGCAGGCGGCCCGAGATAGTCAGAAGGCGCTAGAGATCTACCGCACCCGCGTGGATATTCCGGAGGTGCGTCAGGGGTTTGTGGCGGCCGAGTTGAATAATTTGGCGGCGGCCGTCGCCGCTCAGGGGGGCTACGACGAGGCCGCACCCCTGCTGGAACAGGCGCTGGCGACCCATCGCAGCTTCTTGGGGCAGGAGCATCCGGCGATCGCCATCGGCCTGGGTAACTTGGCGGATGTGTATACCGCTCGGGGTCAGCTTGCCCAAGCCGCACCGCTCTACCAAGATGCCCTGGCCATGCAGCGCCAGCTCTACCAAGCCCAGCATCCAGACATTGCCCAGACGCTCAACAAGCTGGCTCGCTTCCATTGGCAGCAAGATGAACTGGAGGTGGCGATCGCCCACCTCGACGAAGCCTTAGAAATTGAAGAGGCTAACCTCCAACGGCTGCTCGTGATCGGCTCCGAGCGCCAGAAGCGGGACTATTTTGAGACGATTGCATCCTCTACCGATGTAGCGGTGACACTTCACCTCCAAGCCGCCCCAGAACGCCTCGATGCCGCCCAGCTCGCCTTCACCACGGTGCTGCGCCGCAAGGGACGGATTCTGGATGCCGTCAGCGACAACCTCCGCGCGATTCAGCAAGACCTCAGTCCTGAAGCCACGCAACTGCTTGAACGGCTCCAAATGACCCGTCGTCAACTTGCCAACCTCGTGTTTGACCCGCCCCGTGAGCCCTCCTCGGCCTACCAAACGGAGGTCTCGCGCCTCAAGGGTGAAGCCGATCGCCTCGAAGCCGAGCTGGCTCGACTGCACCAGAGCGACGCCAGTTCAACACCAGCGGATGCCGTCACGATCGCCCAAGTCCAGCAGCAAATCCCCTCGGATGCGGCATTGGTGGAATATGTGCTCTATCGTCCCTTTGACCCCCAGGCCGCCCATACAACAGAGCCTTGGGGCGACCCCCGCTATGCCGCTTACATCCTCACAGCCCAGGGTGCGCCCCGCTGGGTAGATTTGGGAACTCAAGGGGCGATCGCCGCCCAGATCCGGGCGTTCAATCGTCGTCTGCAAAGTGAAGACGCCAACCCCGCGCGGGTCTTCCCCAGCGCCCAGGCCCTGCATGAAGCGGTGCTGGCCCCGGTACTGGCCCAACTGGAGGGGCAAGGGATTCAGCACCTGCTGCTCTCGCCCGATAGCCAGCTCAATCTGGTTCCCTTTGGGGCGCTCGTGGATGCTGATGAACAATACCTGATCGAAACCTATCAGCTCACCTATCTCACCAGCGGTCGGGACTTGCTGCGCGATGCCGATCCCGCAGCCGAGCCCGAGGGGCAGCGGCAAGAGCCGCTGATCTTGGCTGATATTGACTACGGTCAGTCCCGGCAGCAGGAGAGCCTGAGCGAGACGGTGCTCGCCAGCCTGAATCGGCGCTCGGGCGATGCGCTGGTCAATGTGAGGCCCTTAGCAAATACGGCGGCGGAGGGGCGCAAGATTCAGCAGCTCTTCCCTAAAGCCACCCTGCTGACCCAGGCGGCGGCGACCGAAACCGCGATTAAACAAAGCCGCAGCCCAGAAATCTTGCACGTGGCGACCCATGGCTTTTTCTTGAATATTCCCCAGATTGCCCCAGCGGACTTGAACACGCAGTTTTTCTCGACGGCAGAGTTGAGCGATCGCCCCCCCACAGCTCACCGCGAGAACCCTCTGCTGCGATCGGGTTTGGCGCTGGCGGGCTTTAACGAGCGACGCAGCGGCAGTGAGGATGGGGTTTTAACGGCGCTGGAAGTGGCCAGCCTCGACCTCTCGGGCACAAAGCTGGCGGTGCTCTCGGCCTGTGACACGGGCTTGGGGGAAGTGACCAGCGGCGAAGGGGTCTATGGTTTGCGGCGGGCGTTGGTGATCGCGGGCGCCCAAAGCCAGGTGATCAGCCTCTGGCAGGTGGATGATGCGGCCACCCAGCAGCTCATGGTGGACTATTATGCCCAGCTCCAGCAGGGGGTCGGGCGCAGTGAAGCCCTACGCCAGGTGCAGCTTGCCATGCTCAACAGTGAAACGTACCGTGCGCCGTTCTTCTGGGCGGCGTTTATTCCCTCGGGGAGCTGGCGATCGTTGTAGCAACGCAATCACGCCACCCCGATCGCTGTGCATGGAGTTTGGCCAATGAGGCTGCGATCGCCCTTTTACTTCGCCAAATTGCATTCCACCGTAATCTTCAAGCTGCATTCCGCTGTGCCCTTGGTGACGTAGGGAACGCCCGCCTCGCCACCGAGGTTGACGCCAAATTCCAGGGTGACTTTCTCGACCGTGGCATCACCCAGTTCTTGGAAGGAGGCGATCGCGCCTTTGGTGTAGCCCCGTAAGGTGGTTTGCAAGGCGGCAAAACTCTCAACGGCCTGTCTAGTCAGGGCTTCAGTTTTTGGCCCTTTGGCATCGAGTTCCAGGCTTTCGCGGGTCATTTCTTGGGGTTCACTGGATGGTGCAACAGCAGGGGACGCGAGTTGATCCTCCTGCGGTTCCACGTAGATCGTGGTGGTTGCATCAATTTGGATCGGGATTAGGGCTTTCTTCATGGTGACGGAGGAATAGGGGCAACGAAAAACAGCCTACCAAGTGGTTTCAGCGTTAACCTGTTTGTGTTGCTGTTCGTTGCACTGTGTCATGAGTCGAGACGCTCTCGTCGTTGGGATTAACACCTACAACCATCTCAAGGATCTAAAAGCCCCGGCGATCGATGCCGAGGCCATTGCCCAGCGACTCCAACAGGATGGGGATTTTCAGGTGCGACGGTTGCCAGAGGCGATCGCCCAAGACCACGACCAGAAACGATCGACGGTTGCCAAGACGCTACCCCTCTCGCGGCAACAACTCAAAGCAGCCCTCAAGCAACTGTTTCAGCCCGAAAGTATTCAAGCTCCAGACACCGCGCTCTTTTACTTTTCCGGTCATGGCTTACCGGATGAGACGGGCTATGATCACGGCTACCTCGCCACCAGCGACACCGACCCGAGCCAGCCCGAATCGGGTTTATCGTTGCGGTGGCTCCATTGGCTCTTGTCGGAAAGTCCGGTTCGGCAGCAGATTGTTTGGCTCGACTGCTGCCATAGCGGTGCTTTGCTAGTGAATGTAGAAGCGGCCAACCCTGGTCATGCCGAACAGAAAAATCGCTGTTTTATTGCCTCATCACGGGACTTTGAAAGCTCCTGGCAAGACCTGAACAGTCCCTACAGTGTGCTGACTAAAGCCTTACTCGACGGACTGCAAGCCCAAGCCAACCATTGGGTCAACAGTGCTGACCTCGTGGCCTACATCAAACGGGCCACCACAGGCGAACTCCAAAAGCCCGTCTGTCGCAACTTTGGTGAAGAGATTAACCTGATTCAGCCCCGTCAGGCAGCGGCAGCCCGCCCCACCCCCGGCATTGAGGCGGATCAGGGTTGTCCCTACAAAGGGCTGGAATACTTTGACTTTGGCAATGATGACCCCAAATATTTCTTCGGTCGAGAAGACCTCACGGGGCAATTGTTGGATAAGGTGCGCACGAGCAACTTCCTGGCGTTGGTGGGAGCGTCTGGGAATGGGAAGTCTTCGGTGCTGCGGGCGGGGTTATTGCATCAGCTTCAGCTGGGGCGGCGCATCATGGAGAGCGACCAATGGCGAATCCGTATCACTCGCCCTGACCAAGACCCAATGCAGAATCTGGCGTTGGCGTTTGTGGATGCGATCGCGGGTTTAGACCGGGCGGAGCAGTTGGGGAAAGCGGAGGGGCTGCTGAAAGAGGGAGCCACCGGGTTACGACGACTCGTCCAAGCTGACCCAGCGCCGAGGGTCATTCTGGTGATTGACCAGTTTGAGGAGGTGTTTACCCGTTGCACTGATGCCCCAGCGCGGGAGCAGTTCTTTGCGACGTTAATGGGGGCATTGCAAGAGAGCAGCCCCAAGCTCTGTCTGATTCTGGCGATGCGGGCGGATTTTGTGGGGAAATGCCTGGAGCAGGACTACAGCGGTTTGGCGACGGCGATTCAAGCACAGATGGTTCCCGTGCTGCCGTTGAATGAGGCGGAGTTACGGGCGGCGATTTGCCAGCCTGCGGCGCAAGTGGGTTTGGCGGTGGAGCCTGCTTTGGTCACGGATATCCTGAACGATATTGCGGGAGCGCTGGGGAGTTTGCCGCTGTTGCAATACACGCTCAAGGAACTCTGGCAGCAGCGGCAGGGGAATCAATTGACGTTGGCGAGTTACAAGCAGCTTGGGGGCATCTTGGGCACGCTCAATGAACGGGCGACCAAGCTCTATGAGGGGTTTAGTGCAGCGGAGCAAAAGACGGTACAGCATATCTTCCAGCAGTTGACGCAGCTCGGTGAGGGGACGGAGGATACGCGGCGACGGGTGTTTTTGAGCAATCTGGTGGCGGAGCCGTTGTATCCGGCGGAGCGGGTGCAGGGAGTGGTGAATGTGTTGGCGGCGAAGGAGAATCGGTTGCTGGTGACGAGTGAGGTGGTGAGTAAGTGGGATGCGGGGGAGCGGTTGGCGATTGTGGATGTGGCCCATGAGGCGTTGATTCGCCATTGGCGCTTGTTGCGGGGGTGGATTGAAACCAATCGAGATTTATTGCGGCAGCAGCGGCGGATTGAGGCGAGTGCGGTGCGGTGGCAGGAGCAGGGAAAGGCGAAGAGGTATTTGTTGCAGGGATTTCTGTTAAAGGAGGCGTTGCGATTTCAGAAGCAGCAGGGGGCGAGTTTTCCGCTTTCTGAGGTGGCGAAGGGGTTTGTGCGGCGGAGTGTGTGGCAGCAGCGATGGGATCGGTTGAAGGTGGCGAGCCTGTTGTTGTTCCTCATTCCAGTTGCAGATTATTCTTTACACATCGCCAAAATTGAACAGCATTATGCAAATTTTGATGGCACTGATTTAGAAGAAAAGCGAGTCAGTGCTTTGTTTCTAGTTCAGGATTGTGCGTATGGTGGTAAGAGGTCTTGGTATTTTGTAGAGCGATTCTCACGTAAGTATTGTCGTTCTCTTGTAGGAAGCAATCTTCAGAATGCTAACTTCCAGAGAGCTGACCTCCAGGATGCTAATCTCCAGAACTCTAACCTCCAGAATTCTAACCTCAGGTTAGCTCGCCTCGGGGGAGCTAACTTCCAAGGAGCCAACCTCCGGGAAGCTGATCTCCAGGAAGCTGATCTCGGGGGAGCCAACCTCCAGGGAGCCAACCTCCAGAAAGCCGACCTCCGGGGAGCCCAACTCCAGAGAGCCAAATTCAAGGGAGCCAACCTCCAGGGAGCTAGCTTCCAGGGAGCTAACCTCAAGTTCGCCCACCTCGGGGGCCACCTCCGGGACGCTGATTTCCGGGAAGCTGATCTCCAGGAAGCTGATCTCCGGGGAGCCGACCTTCAGGGAGCCGACCTTCAGGGAGCCAACCTCCAAGGAGCCAACTTCCAAGGAGTTAATCTCTGGACAGCTAACCTCGAAGGAGTCAACTTCCAGGGAGCCAATTTCCAAGGAGTTAACCTCTGGGAAGCCGACCTGAAGGAAGCTAACCTCGAAAGAATCAACTTCCAAGGAGCCAGCCTTAAGGAAGCTAACCTCAGAGGAGTCAACCTCCAGGAAGCTAACCTCAAGGAAGCTGAACTTAAAGAGGCCAACCTTAAAGAAGCTAACCTCAAGGAAGCTGATCTCCGGGGAGCCATTCTACTTGCAACTGATTTACGGCAGTCCCAAAATCTAGAACCATCTCAGTTCATGATTGAGAATTCCCCATTGCTTTGCAATGTGGCTTTACCTGAAAACCTCCAGGAAGCTGGCATCGACCCCGATCGCGATTGTGAGGAAATGCCCCAAGTAATGATTTCTCGGTATTACTGGTGGTCTCCAGAGACAGCACAAAAACGAGTGGAAGAGGCACGTCAATTGAAGTTCAATAATTTGCCATTTCCAGAATGATTGCAAAAAGACAAAAACAATCACTCAATCAATTCGGGCCTTCTAAGTAGCAGTAGTGCCGTGACACGCCTTATTTTGTGCATTAGCAAACCCTGTAGGGGCAACCACGGGGGGATTGCCCCAGACCTCGCCGGGGTAGAAGGGCACTACCCCTACAAAATTCATTGGCAAGATTCTATTGCACCTTTTTAGCTATGTCATGACACTACTGCTGAAATCGCTAAAACGCTTGCGCTCGGACGATTTTCAGTTTAATGCAGTACTTTGCCCCTCCAATGCCCTGGTTAAGCATCGGTTAAGATGAAGATTGTTTTGGGTTAAGTTTGGCGATCGCGGCCGATCTCGAACACCGCGATCAGGCTCAAAATCAATGAACTGCGATCACCAACTGCTCCGAAATTCAATCATTCACTGTCACCCCTGCGCATAACTATGACCACCCTCAACCAACACCACATCAATACTGACGATCCCAACACCATCACCTGGAGCGACTACGCCCGAATGCTGATTCAGCAGCATTATCAACAAATCACCCAGCAACAGCCCCAGGTGCTGGCCGATCGTGACCCCGAACCCCTCCACAAGATGCGCGTCGGGCTGCGGCGACTCCGGGTCACGCTCAACACCTTCGGCAACGCTCTGAACCTCCCCATCCAGCAAGAAAACCGCGCGCTGCGCAAGCTCGGACGGAAGCTGGGCAAACTGTGCGATCTCGACGTGCAGATAGCAACGCTCAAACAGACCTATCGGCCGCTCTTGCCCAAGGCGGAACGCAAAGCCCTCGATCGATTCCTGAAACACCTCAAACAGCGCCGCAAGAAAGTCCTAAAAAAACCGGCCGGGCGCTGCGCGATCGCCCCTACCAACAATTCCAAAAGACCTACCAGCAATGGCTGGAGCAGCCAAGCCCCTCCTCTTCTGCCGCCCGTTCGCCGGTGAATACGATGGCTACCCCCGTTTTAAGTGACCAACTGGAGCGGCTGCTCGCCCATCCGGGTTGGCAGATTGTCGCCAAGCCCCCCTTCACCTCGGCCCACCTAGAGACCCTGCATGATCTCCGCAAAACGGTCAAAACGACGCGCTATCAAGCCGAATTTTTTGCTCCGATCCACAGCACTGCCTTTTGTCACTGGCTGACCGAGCTGAAGCTCTTGCAAGACACCCTGGGCGCCCTTCAAGACAATGCCGTGCTCTCAGATTGGCTGACGCGGTTCGTCAACCATCCGGAAACCCTCAGCCAACTTCGCCAGCAGTTTGACCAGAACCAGCAGGCGGCCTGGCAAGATTGGCAACCGCTCCGGGCGTTCTACACCAGCACAAACAGGCAGCGTCAGCTCCGGGACATGATTGCACTCCCCCCACCCCATCCGGTCCAGATTCCATTGACCCCCGAGCAACAAGTATTGGTGAACCTTAACCATGAATTACGCACCCCGCTGCAAACAGTGCTGGTTCGTTTGGAGCAGGTGCTGCGATCGCCCCAATTGACATCGGAAGACTATCAATCTCTCCAGCACGCGAATGCCGCTACCCAGCACATGGTTCATGTCGTTAGGGAGTTTTTGCAGTTTTCTAGCGAGACGATTAAACCCGCTCACCCCGAGTCCGCGAGCGAAGTGGTGGAGCTGGCAGTGCTCCTCAATACCCTGGTGCAGATCTATACTCTGCACGCTAAAGATCACGGTTTAAGCTGTCATTTTGTCGCCAGTGCAACTCTACCCAGCCATATTCAGGTATCAGAGCGTCTGCTACGTCAGGTGCTGACTGCGCTGCTCGAAAATGCGATTCGCTATACCCATACCGGGGGGATTACCCTGCGGGTGCGCAGCCAGCTCCCACTGCACGACGGAATAAACACCCCCCAGACCGGCCTACTGCGCTTTGAGGTGGAAGATACAGGAATTGGCTTGACTCCAGCGGATCGGGCGCGAGTCTTTGAACCATTCTGCCAGTTGGCGACCTCCCCAGAAAAGCGATCGGGTTTGGGCTTAGGCCTCACGCTCAGTCGTCATGCCGTGATGCAAATGGGGGGTGAACTGCAAGTGGCCAGTTTTCCGGGTCAGGGGAGTATCTTCTGGTTTGAGATTCCGGTACAAATAGTCCTGCCCCGGCCGGTTGTTCTGGATGCCCGAGAGCAGGAGCTCGACCCTCACCTGCTGCTGCCCCAGCCGGAATACCTCACCCCCCTCTACCGAGCCGCTTGCAGGGGTGATGTAACGCAAGTGACGGCCCAAGCGCAAGCCTTAGCCCAACGCGACTCGCGCTATGACGAATTCGTAACTCAGGTGTTATGGCTGATTGCCCAACAGCCCGCCGCAGCGGGGGCGATCGCTCAATGGCTCGAACCCTATGTGGCCTTGCGTTAGGTAGGATTACATTAAAGCGAGTCGAATGGCACTTAAGCCAACCAATCGTTAATAGTGCGATTGCGCTCTGCGCAATGCCAAAGACAATCGCCAAAACGTCCTTGTGGTGGGCAATGCCCGCCCTACGCAATGACCGGATTAAATTCTTAACTCTCATAAGGCTAGGGTCTGTCCGCAGGGGGGTGCTCAAACCCCAAACCGAGGGCAATTAGACCCGCAATCCCCCCTCAACCGGATCTGCTCACCCTTGCCCAAATACCTTTTGTGTAATCTTTTACCAAAAAAATTTCCCTGACTTGACGAAAACTGTAAATCTTCTGTAATAATTAACACCGAGTCCGTCGTGAATGGCGCTTCCTATTCAACTCCTCAAGCAAAGACGGTTAAACCCGCTTGTATACAGCATTTCGTTGGTGTTCGGTTGCCAACCACCTTTACGGTGATTCAATCTCAGCTTTTCCACTTCGATTCGTTTGCTTCACTCTAGATACCCAAGATTCATCCACAGCACAAGGTGCGAGCGATTGATCAGCGTTCCATGCAACTCGGCAGAGACAGAACCCCGTGCGGGTTTTGGGCTCATTTGCGATGTCGACTTCTGGCGACATCCACCTCTTGCGCTATCCACCGATATCAACCTCTACCGCTAATTCTTAACAACTGGAGATAAATTACTGATGTCAATTCGTCTATATGTAGGGAATTTACCCAAAGAGACCGTCGATCGAGACGCCTTACAAGAGATGTTCGGCAATGCCAACCCGGAGATTTCAACCAAAGTCATCAAAGATCGCAAAACTGGCAAATGCCGGGGATTTGCCTTTGTGACTGTGCCCAGTGATGAGATTGCCGATCAGCTCATTGAGCAGCACAATGGCAAAAACTTCATGGATGCAACACTAAAAATCGAGAAGGCGCTGCCTCGGGAAAAATCGGCTAAACCCGAGAAAGAGGGCAGTAACAGCAGCCGTCCGACCAATAGCGGCAATGGCAACAGCAAGCCCCGCAACAACAAGAAGCGCGGCAATAGCTCTCAAGGCGGCAGTGCATCGAACCAGCCTGATCCACGCTGGGCTGATGATCTCGCCAAGCTCAAGGAGATGTTGGCGACCCAAGCGACTAACTCTTAATCCCGAACTGGAATCTAGAAAAAACGCAGTAGGGGCAGGTTTTAAACCTGCCCCTACTGCGTTTTGGGGGGGAGTACCCAATATCCTTACCCCAGGGGGAAGTCATGCGGTAGGGTTTTTATATTTGTAAGTTTGTTTGGAGTGAGATTCATGAGTGATCCGGTCAAGGTAATGAAGCAAGAGGTGGGGAAAGCCGCAGCCGCTCGAGTGGTTTCCGATTCGATCGTGGGCTTGGGAACCGGCTCGACGACAGCCTATGCGATTCAGTTTTTGGGCGATCGCCTCCGCTCAGGAGAACTCAGCAATGTCGTTGGCATTCCCACGTCGTTTCAAGCGGAGGTGCTAGCAAAGCAGTACGGGATTCCCTTGACGACCCTGGATGCGGTGGACAAAATTGATGTGGCGATCGACGGCGCGGATGAAGTGGACCCTCAGAAAAATTTAATCAAGGGCGGTGGCGCGGCCCATACCCGCGAAAAAATTGTCGATACCCTGGCCGAAACGTTCATTGTGGTCGTCGATCAGGGTAAACTCGTCGATCGCCTCGGAGCGAGCTTCTTGCTGCCGGTGGAGGTGTTACCGATGGCGATCGCCCCGGTCATGCGGGCGATCGAGCGTCTTGGCGGTAAGCCCGAGTTGCGTATGGGCATCAAGAAGGCCGGGCCGGTCGTCACGGATCAGGGCAATTTAGTGATCGATGTTCAGTTCCAGTCCATTGATGATCCGGTATCCTTAGAGGCAACCTTGAACAATATTCCTGGCGTTCTCGAAAATGGCTTGTTTGTCAACTGCACCGATGTTGTGCTCGTGGGTGAAGTGAAAGAGGGTCAACCCAGCGTTCGGGAGTTATGACCAGCTCAGGGCCGCATAAAAATTGGTTAGATTTCAAGATACATCAGTAGCATCTATCGAATTCTCAACTCAAGTTCCAGCACAATTCACGGTTGGGTGTTTTAATCCAGGGTGGATGTGGCGATCGTACCGTCGTCATCATCAACATTGCATCCCAGTCATGTCTATAAAATATCGGATCGGAGTGGAGAACGGACGGAAGATTGATTACCCACCACAGCACGTACCAGACGTGCTCTGAACTGATGACTGAAACCGAGCTACTGATTATCCTGATTGCGCCGAACGTGTCGGAGCAGATGGGCGGTGAGGGCATCAAAGCCCTCAAAATTTTCACCGAACTCAAAAAAGCCCAACCCCGGACATTGCAAATTACCCATGAGCGCAATCGCCAGGAGGTTCAAGAACGCCTTGAACTGAAGGATGTGTATTTTGTGCGGGACGATTGGGTGATGGCGGGTCTCTGGAAAACCGTCCTCCTGCGTTGGCTGATTGACCTCTGGTTCCAACATAAGGCGCTGCGTCTGGCGAAAAAGCTGGCTATGGGTCAGTCTTTGCCAGCTCAGAACATTATTATTCATCAAACGGAGCCCAACAGTCCCGTGCTGCCGCGTCTGGTGCTCAAGGAGCAGACCCATGTCTTTGGCCCGATTAACGGCAATATCTATTGGCCCAAACCCTTCTGGAAAAGGGAAAAGCTACGTGCCAAGCTGCGACGTTATTTTCATTTTCCGCTCCAGCGACTCAACCGCTGGTTTAACCATGGCCTCAAACAGGCGGACTTGATTTTGGTAGCAGGGGGCGATCGCACCCGTAACTCGCTCCTCGCCGCTGGTTGTCTGCCCCAAACTATGGTCGATAGCGTCGACTACGGCATTGAAGATACCTTTGGTGCAGGCATTCATCTCCAGCACGTGGGCGTGAATCCCCGCTTTGTGCATTTTGGCCGCCTGGTTGCCCACAAGGGAACCCAACTCATCATCCGAAGCCTGCGCAAAACCCAGGGCAATATCTGCCTGGATATTATTGGGCGAGGGCCAGAACTTCAGCGGTGTCGTGAACTGGTCGATGCTCTCTATCTCCAAGAGCGGGTACGGTTTCTCGACTGGTATGACGATCGCGAAGATCTCTTCCGCTCTTTCAGTCAATACCGAGGCATGGTGCTACCCACCCTGGAAGATGCCAATGGCATTGCGGTACAAGAAGCCATGACGCTAGGGCTCCCGCCCATTTGCCTCGACTGGGGCGGGCCACAATTGCTAATTAAACATGGCCAGTCGGGCTATCTGGTGCAACCAGAGAGTGAAGCTCAAATCTTGCGGGATCTGGCCCAATGTATGGATACCCTGAGCGAAGATGGGGAACTGGCCCAGCAGATGTCTGAGGCCGCCAAAGCTGCGGCCCAAGCCTGGAAATGGTCGCGGGTGATTACGGATTGGCAGGCTTTCTACCGTCGGGCTGTGGCAACCAAGGGCGCGGGAGGGCAGAAAACTGAAACGACTCAGTTCCGACTCTCCCCCATCCAGCCTTCTAGGCCGCAGTCCTCTCAGCAGCAGCCCTTCCCTTTTCAGTTCTAAGCCCAAATCACGAAAGTCCGGCGACAAGAGTGTTTAGCGAAAAGGAGAGTCGTAAACCGGAAACTCTTGTCGCATGGGCTCCGCCTCGGGAAAGACGGGGAATTGGGGGACGGGTTCGGCAGGCGCTTCCAAAATGGGGAAGGGCTCCCTGTCCTCCCTGGCGGGGGGCGGTGTTACAGGAATCTCGGCGCCATTGTCGGTTTCGGGCGGTGCTTCCGGTACGGGGAGAGCGGGCTCGATCGTGGTTTCAATGTAGGTCTCCACTTCGTCGGCTTTGACAAAGTCACCCTCGGCATTGTAGAGGTCGATCGCCTCTCGCAGCGTTTCGATCGCCGTGCCATAGCGGGTAAAGTTGCGGGCATTGTAGGCTCGCATGGCGACGAGATCGTCCTCGTCAGGGCGCGTCTCCTCTGCTTGGATCTGGGCATTGGTAAAGAGCGAAACCCCCAAGTTGTAATAGGCATCGGCAAAAGCGGGGTCTAGCTCAAGTGCCCGTCGATAGGCGGCGATCGCCTCGGGATATTGCTCCGTATCTTGGTAGGCAATGCCCAGATTGTAATGGGTGCGGGGGTCATCCGGGAGCAAGCGGGCGGCCGTCTCCAGCGACTGAATCGCCTCATCAGCATCCCCCTGCTCAATTTGAGACGCCCCCACCTGCTGATACGCAATGACATTATCTGGGTCAAGATCCAGCGCCAATTCAAACCGATTGGTGGCCGCCTTATGATTACCGATGGCGGCATAGGCCACACCCAGGTTGTACTGGGCTTGGGCATTCTCCGGCTCCAGAGTGGCAGCGACGCCCAAGTTATCGACTGCCATTTCCCAGTCGCCCCGCTGGGCATAGATCAACCCCGCCTGATAATGGGCCGCCGCAAATCCGGGATCAATGCGAGTGGCCTCATTAAAGAGAACCAAGGCTTCATCGGGTTCCCCCGCATCGTTCACAATCAGTCCTAGGTTATAGTAAGCTCGCGAAAACTCCGGGTCGAGGCGAATCACCTCCCGATAGATCAGGCTGGCCGCCTCGTCTTGCCCTAAGTTATCCAGAGCCAGCGCCAGATTGTAATGGCCCGCTGGCAGCTCTGGTTCTAAAAACGTCACCCGCTCAAATTGATTAGCTGCCCCGTTGAGGTTGCCCTGACGCAGCTGGGCCAGCCCTAGATTGTAGTAGGCGGCGGTCAGCCGGGGGTCAAGACTAACCGCTGATTGATAGGCGGCGATCGCATCTCCCGGATAGCCCCGCTGGAGATAGACATTACCTAGGAGGTAATAGGCCATACCGGAGGTGGGGTCATGCTGAATGGCACTGATCAAAAAGCGTTGCGCCTGGTCAAAATCCTGGCGATAGTAGGCTTGCAGCCCTTCTTGGAGATCCGCCGCCGCCTCTAGGTTGTTCGTGTAGAGACCATCCATCGCCTGTTTCACGGCTGGAACCGGCTTGGACGCCGGAGCAGCAGGTTTGGGCGGTTGTGCCAGAGCAGCAGTGGCGCTGAGGCTCAGACTCGCGGCCAACAGTGCAACAAGGGGGGTGGAGTTCTGACCCATAACCATGACCTCAATCAGTATCCCAAAACGATTTCATCAACAACATCATATCGTCCATCTATTGGGATAGCGATCTCCAGAGCGCACCCCGAGCGATCCGTTACTTTTCTAAAAGCGTATTTTTCTCGACGTCCTTGTTGGGGTGAGTTTGCGAATGCGCTCTGTAATCAGCGGCTTTATACCAAGGGACGCTGGCCATAATGACGATAGCGCCAATAGTCTTGCAAGATTTGGTCATGGTCAAAGCAGAGATTGCCAGGGACTTCCCAGGGGTTAAAGATGCCGATCGCTTTAGCATCGTCAGCGGCTTGAGGAACGCCCTGGGCAGTGGCCACAAACACCACACTCAAGGTATGCTGCCGAGGATCGCGCTCGGGGTCAGAATACACATGAAGCAGCGTCACCAAGGTGACATCCAGACACACTTCTTCTTTCGCTTCGCGCCGAGCCGCAGTTTCCACCCGTTCGCCATAGTCCACGAAACCGCCGGGAATCGCCCAACCGTAGGGCTCATTTTTGCGCTCAATCAGCACAATCGGGCGGTGGGGGCGATCGATGAGTTCAATGATAATGTCAACAGTTGGGGTCGGGTTTCGGTAGGCCATGAGGAAATCAGAATATGCCCTAGGGAACTTGCCAGATGCGATCGTGGTAGGCCTGGGGTTGAGCGTAGGGATCAGGTGCTGGGTGAGGATGATCATGCCCGTGATGATGCCCATGGCTGTGCCCATGACCGTGAGGATGATCGTGCCCTGACGATGAACCGTTGAGGGCCGCCAAACGAAACTTACACATTTCGCAGTTCATCTTCACCTGACCGAGTTGGGTTTCAATCTCACGATCGCGCAGCACCTGAAACAAAGCCGGATGAATCCCCATTTCCGGTAGGGCGCTCATTTCAATCTCGGGGAACTGTTCCTGCTCCTGGGCAGTCAGGCGCTGAATCTTCTCCATGAGTGTGCCCGTGAACAGGAAATAGGGCAACACAATAATGCGTTTGGGCTGATAAAACCTTGCCCGACAGAAGCCTTCTTCGAGGCGGGGGTGGGTAATGCCAATAAAGCAGGTCTCGACGGTTTGGTAGCCGCTTCCTTCCCAGAGGATGCGGGCCAGCTTGGCGACATCGCCATTGGCATCGGGGTCACTGGAGCCACGCCCGACAAAGAGCAGCACGGTTTGCTCACGGGGGATTTGCTGGGGATTCTGCTCGGGGGTATCGAGCTGGGCGAGGCGCTCCTGCCAGAGATCGAGGATGGCGGGAGTGATGCCAAAATGGCGTCCGTAATGGAATTTGACTTGGGGGTAGAGACGACGGGCGCGATCGAGTTCGTTGGTGACATCAAACTTGTTATGCCGCGCCGCAAAGAGCAGGATCGGCAAGGCCGAGAGTTCAGTGTAGCCCTGGCTTACACAGCGTTCTACCCCAGCCAAAATCGTCGGGGTGGTCAGTTCCAGAAAACAGGGAATCACGGGCCGACTGGGGTCAAGGGCTTCGTAGCGAGCTGCGAAGTCGATCAGGGCTTGACGACCTGCTGCATTCTTGGTGCCATGGCCGATCATCAGTAGCGGTCGGGCGATCGGCAGCACGGGAAGTTTGGTGCTGGTAGGCGTAGGGAGCGTCGAATCAGGTTGGAGACTGGGCATGAATTAGAAGATGGCAGGACATGAGTAGAGAAACCCTACCTTCACTACTAAACCGTTAATCACGCCCTGGATGCAATGGGGACAGGGGGGATTCCCTCTCCATCCGAGTCGTGCATCTCTTAGCGCAGACAGCTCATTACAGCACGACGGAATGAGGGTGTCCAGCGATCGGGGTTGGGATTTTGGGTGGCGCTATTGATATCCGCCAGGGGGACTTGATCGCGAACCAGACGATTGAGCACACAGCGACAATAGGCAGGAATCTCGTTATCGGAAACACCGGGTGGATTCGCCCGATTTTGACAACCGGCCAGGAAGGTCTGTTTTTCGGCATCCGACCAGTCGGCTGCCGTGCGACCTTGGGCCTGGGCGAGGGGGCTGAGGCTCGCTGGGAGCAAAAGTGTTAGGGCAGCGATCGCCGCGAGTTTACCTAAAGATTTACTAGTTGAGCGCAACATAAGTCGTTATGGGAATTGAGTGGAGGGCGGGTTTAAAGAGCGAGTCTTAGTCTAGACTGCCGTTCGGCGCTTAGAGCCATGGGGCTGTGCCAGTCTGGCGACCGTATTCTGGCTGCGGGTTCAGTGGACGCTGACACAATATGGTCGCTGCCCCAGAATGATTAACCCTAGAACACCTACCAGAAGGCAGAATGTCCGACCCGAGATGCTAGGTGAGGCGAGTCCGGGCAAAGGAGATCGCCTCTGCGGGGGTGCTGACTTGACCCAAAAGGCGAGCCAGGTGAATTTCGGTCAGCAGACTGCCGATCTGCGGTGATGGTTCCAGAGACAGGGCTTCAATAAGTTTTGTTCCGCTCACCAGTGGCGTAGGATGAGCGGCTTGGTTGTCGGGGTCGAGGTAGGCATTCACGAGCGGTGCGACCACGCCAACAGCCCGAGTCTCTCGCAGGAGTCCCTGACGAGCGGCGACAGCGACGGCTAAAACGATCACGATCGGAAAGGTGACACCAACCTGCTGAAAGAAAAAATATTGCTGCTCCAGCGAAATTTCTCCCTGGAGCAGTTG
>JBMYQW010000010.1:0-4984 GCA_049601735.1 Spirulinaceae cyanobacterium | reverse complement strand
TGGCTGAACAGCTGGACGACTCGATTATCGTAGCTGCTGCGGAGTTGAAACAAACGTCGGGCAACCATGGATTATCAGGAGATTCATACGAAGCTTCCGGCGGTTCTGGAGCAGTTGCAGCAGGTCTGGCATCGCGGTGAGCACGGTTTTCACCGCTTGAATTTCGGCGCGGGAATATTTGAGCTGGCTCAGTTGGGCCGCAGCCCGCTCGGGTTGAGACGCAACACAGCAGGCGAGTTTCGCCAGACTCAACAAGCTCAAACTCTTTGAACTCAGAGTGTGGTTCAAGGTCATATCTAAGTCGAGCCAAATGCGCCCCAAGAGCCAGGCGACCTGCTCAACTTGCTCGATTTGGGCCAGGGTGGGCTTCTTGAGTTGGGGCAACCAATCGCTGAGAACCTGATCATCCACCGCAGCTTTGAGTTGCGTCAGCCCCTGGGGGTTGGCCAGTAAAAGATTCAATTCTTGCCGGACGCGCTCTCCCGAGACCCGCTTGAGTCGGGGGGCAAATTTGCGCAAGGCATTGCGCGTTTTGGGCTTGATCACAAAGTCCAGTTGCGCCGCTTGGCGGTAAGCCCGTAAGACGCGCAATGGGTCATCAGCCAGATTGTCCTTAGCGACCATGCGCAAGACTCCGGTTTTAAGGTCTTCAACGCCCTTAAGGGGGTCGATCAGTTTTTGATGATGCGGGTTGTAGGCGATCGCATTGATGCGAAAATCCCGGCGTTTGAGATCCGTTTCGACCGTGGGGCCAACTTGCTGGGCAATATCAATCGTGCCGCCGTCGAGCACCACACGGGCGATCTGTCGCTGTTCATCGAGTACGACGAATCCGCCCTGATAGCGATCGGCCAGCGATCGCGCCACGGAAATCGCTTCACTCGGCAGCACAATGTCGAGGTCAAAGTCGGCGCGATCGCGCCGGAGCAAGGCATCTCGCACCGACCCACCGACAAAATAAGCAGAAGCGGGTAGCAGTTCGAGGGCAAAGGGGAGGCGATCGGCTTGCAGCGCCGTAAGTGTGAGGTCAAGACCCATAAACCATTTTTTGTGGATGTCCCTTCAAGACAGTCTAATACGGGGGTCTGGCGCTGATCATGAATCTTGATGAAGGGTATTGAGCCAATCCAGGGAGAAGGTGGGCGGGGAAGCTCCTTTTTTCGTGCCGCCTTTCCCCACCACTGCGCAATGAAGAGTGAGACTTGAAAATGATTGTCCTAGGGCAGGCGGGACGCCTGCGCTACGGATGTTTGCGGCGATCAGCCGTAGCGCGGGCATCTTGCCCGCCAACGATCAAGCACTGGGCAATTACGCAAGAGCAATCACCACTGCGTAATCACGACCACGAAATTACCACAGACCCCGGATCGGCTCGGCCTGCATCCGGCTGGCCAGCGTTTCCGTGACGCCCAACGGGATCAAAACGCGGTTCACGACATGAATCACCCCATTGCTGGCATCCACATCCGGCGTCACCACACTGCCGTTATTGACAACCACTTTATCGGGATCGACTCGTACCGCCAGACCCCCATTGAGGGTTTCAATTGCTCCCGTTTCCAATTCATCGGACGTCACCTCGTCAGCGACCACATGGTACTTGAGGATCTCCGTGAGCAGATCCTTGTTTTCCGGCTTGAGCAGAGCTTCTAAAACCCCATCCGGGAGTTCGTCGAAGGCGGCATTGGTGGGGGCAAAGACGGTAAAGGGGCCGTCCCCCGAGAGCGTCTCCACCAGACCTGCGGCTTGAACCGCAGCGACCAGCGTACTGAAGGTGTCTTCATCACTGCTGGCTACTTCAACAATTGTACCGGGCTCGGCTTGAGCGACTTCAATCGTCTCGGTGGTTGTCTCGGTAGCGGTCTCAGTAGTGGTCTCTGCGGGCTCGGCCTGAGCAGGAGTGGCGATCGCGCCGCCCAGCGTGGTTAAGGCGGCTAGTAGCGCGACGTTCAGAGAAAGGTTTTTCATGGTTAATGGCGTCATTAAGAATTACTGAAATTTCTCTGACGATTCTAACTGTCCTTCGCCAGAGACGGTAAACCTTGGGGTAGCAAGACCAGGTATTGTTAAGGACAACACCCTGGCGAATCATCCAGTGAGCCTCATCCGTCCTAACGGCTCAGGAATAAAGCATCCAGCCCATGCTGTCCGCTCGGGGTCGTCCATCTGGCAATGACAGGGATGTCCCGATTTTGGCGGTGCAGTGATGATAAACCCGACTTGTCCTAACGGATTAGCCGAGCCTTTCCCCTGTATCGGTCATACTAATTTGCCAAAACGATTCAGTTAAATCTATGATTGAATTCATAGACAAAATGCAATGTTTTAAGCAAAATTGATTCTCAAAAGCAAATCCAGATCTTGATTACTCCTCTCGTTCGGTCGCTTTAAACCCATGCCTACCCTCACCCAGACCGCTTGGTTAATCCCCTGCTATGCCTTGCTCGGGGCGATTTTGGTCTTGCCCTGGTCGCCCAGCTTCATCCGTAAGACCGGCCCCCGTCCCGCCGGGTACATCAATATACTCACCACGCTCGTTGCCCTGGTTCACGGTGCTTTGGTGCTGCCGCAGGTCTGGGAGCAGCCGATTCACCAATCGTTTGTCTGGCTCAAGGCCGTCGATCTGGAGATTGCCCTCGATCTGGACTATTCGGCCGTTACCGTCGGGGCGGTCGTGCTGATCACCCTGCTGAATCTGTTAACCCAGATCTATGCGATCGCCTATCTAGAGATGGATTGGGGCTGGGCGCGTTTTTTCTCGCTGCTGGCGCTGTTTGAAGCCGGGATGACCACCCTGATGTTGACTAATTCCCTGTTCTTCAGCTACGTGATGCTGGAGATTCTCACCTTAGGGACCTATTTGCTGATTGGCTTTTGGTTTAACCAGTCGTTGGTCGTAACCGGCGCTCGGGATGCTTTTTTGATCAAGCGGGTCGGCGATTTAGTCTTGCTCATGGGCGTCGTGGCTTTACTGCCCCTGGCGGGAACCTGGAACTACGATGAACTGGCGACCTGGGCGGCAACGGTTGAGCTGCGCCCCTGGGTGGCAACCCTGTTGGGTCTGACCCTCTTTGTTGGCCCCGTCGGCAAATGCGCCCAATTCCCCCTCCAGCTCTGGCTCGATGAAGCCATGGAAGGCCCTGTACCCGCCACGGTGTTGCGCAATGCGGTCGTGGTTTCGATGGGCGGTTGGGTGCTCATCAAGGTTCAGCCGATCATTGCCCTTTCGCCCACGGTTGTGAACCTTGAGATTGCGGTGGGGGCGTTTAGCGCCCTGAGTGGGGCAGCGATCGCCCTGGCCCAAATCGATGTGAAGCGGGTCTTTTCTTACCTCACCACAACCTATTTGGGTTTGACCTTTGTGGCGGTGGGCATTGGGGCGAGTAATGCGGCGCTCCTCCTCCTCTTCACCTACGCCATTGGCATGGCCCTAATGCTAATGAGTGCGGGGGGAATTGTGCTCAATAATGTTGTTCAGGATCTCACCCAACTGGGCGGGCTCTGGTCACGGCGACCGATTTCGGGCATCTGCTATGGCATCGGTGCGCTCGTGCTCATCGGACTGCCACCCTTGGGCTGTTTCTGGGGTCTGGCGGACTTGCTTCAAGCGGCAAACCTGCCCGTGCAAGCGGTGATTCTCACTGTCAACACTCTGGTGGCGCTGGGCTTGGCGCGGGTCTTTGCCCTGATCTTTCTCGGTGACCTCTCAGCCAATACGCGGCGATCGCCCGAAGGGCTCTGGGCGCTGGTGCTGCCGATGATGGTGCTCCTGGGTCTGGCCTTGCACCTACCCCAAACCATGGCCGCAATGGGCTTCTTGCCGCCCTGGTCATTGGTAATTGAGCCCACGTCGCTGCTCCTGACCGGGTCAAGCGTCTTGGGCATTGGGCTGGGTCTGGGGCTCTACACCCAACTGCCCCGCCCGATTACCCTGCCCTCCAAGGCGGTGCAAGACTTCTTTGCCTATGACTTCTACATGGCGCAGCTCTATAAGCAGACGATTATTGCCGTGGTGCAGGGGGTGGCGCTAGCGATCGACTGGTGCGATCGCACCTTGGTCGATGGGGCTGTGAATTTTGCGGCTCTGTTTACGATCGCGGGTAGCCAGAGTCTGCGCTATAGCAACACGGGTCAAGCCCAGTTCTATGCCCTCTCGATTTTGGTCGGTGTGGTGCTCTTTGGGCTCCTGCTGATTTATCCCTTCCTGGGACAAATTCAGTTGCTGTTGCCGATGGTGCAGTTTTAATGTGGTTTTGACAGCGCGTTAAACCCTGATCTGGTTGGCAATGTCCACCCTACATTCTCAAATCAGTCGATAACTGAAATTCCTAAAACCCTGTTGTGGTGGGCAATGCTCACCCCACCTCTTCATCCTTCATCCCTCCCTCTGCCTGCCATGCTCACCCTCCTCCTGCTTCTCCCCCTACTGGGCGTGGGTCTCATTGCCCTCCTGCCCAAGCCTAGTGATAGCCGTACGGTTGCAGCAGCCTCTGCCTTCGGGACATTCCTGCTAGCCTGCTATCTGTTGCTCAACAGTGACCTGACTGGCCAGGTTCAATGGGCCCAATCTTTACCCTGGATCGAGCCCCTCGGGCTCAACTACAGCCTTGGAGTTGACGGGCTCTCGCTGCCCCTGGTTGTGCTCAATGGCTTCCTGACGCTGGTCGCCATCTACACCAATCGCTTCAAATTTGAGCGCGATCGCCTCTATTACAGCCTGATTTTACTAATCACCACGGGCATCAATGGGGCTCTGATGGCCCAGAATCTGCTGCTGTTTGCCATTTTCTACGAACTGGAATTGATCCCTTTCTATCTGCTGATCAACATCTGGGGGGGCTCGAAACGGGCCTATGCGGGCACGAAGTTTCTACTCTACACCGCTTGCTCTGGCTTGCTGGTAATTGCGGGCGTGCTGGGCATTGGCTTAGTCACCGGGAGCCCGAACTTTGAGCTGGCGACGATCGACCTCCAGGATGTGGGT
>JBMYQW010000009.1:0-30026 GCA_049601735.1 Spirulinaceae cyanobacterium | reverse complement strand
TGAATAAAGGGTTTCACGCTTAAGTTCACACGGATGGTTTCAAACCTGCCCCTACATTATCTTTTGTTGGAATCTGTAAATTGGATCGGGTATCAGGCATTACAGCAAGCTCAGTTGGGTGCGTTGGCTGTCCTCGGCATCCTCGGGAGCAACAGGGGTCAGGTCGGGAAGATCGGTGAAATTATCCGGCATCGTCAGGGCGATCGGCTCCCCCGCCAGCAGACGCTCTGCTGCCTCGGTCATCGCTGGGGCCAGGTCTTGGAGTGAATCGTGGTTCTCCAGATAGGTTTGCAACACGCCCATCGGGTCGAGCCCATGGGCGACACCCAACTCGGGAACGCGGGGCCGGGCGAGTTGGCTGACCAGTTCGGGGTGGATCGCGTAGCTATGGGCTTCAGCGAGGGCATTGTGTAGCGCCCCATTGTCGATCGCCTCCAACTGCTCCGATCGCAACTTATAGAGAAGGCGCACCACTGCATCCTGAATGGACTGTTTGGCGATCGCCTGGAGCAGTTTCGTTTGGGGGTCAGCCGCCTCGGACACATCCACTTTGATCGTGCAAAAGGGGCGCGTGGGCAGGGGACAAAACTGCCAATCCGCCTGGCCCTTAGCCAGCTCCAGAAAAATATAGCCCTTGTCTTCCTTTTCTTCGCTAAAGTCCACCCGTTCAATGCTGCCGGGATAGATCACAGGCGGATTATTGTCCGGGTTGAGGTTTTGGTGGCGATGCACATGGCCCAGCGCCACATAGTCCAGTTCCGGACGGATCAGCAGACTCACGGGCAGCGTGAAGCCTTTGCCCACGGCCAAAAAACGCTCGGCCCCCAGCTCGGCGCGATCGGCCATTAAATGCGCCAGCAAGATCGCCGGAACATCGGGGTCAAGCTGCCGGATCTCAGCCTCTAGAACCGGAGTGAGGGTTTCGGTCAACAGATCATTGACCTCGGCCAGGGAGAGCCCTTCGGTTTTGGTGCGGGTCAGCAGCGTGGAGCGAGTTAGCCAGGGCAGCGTCACCACCTGGAGCGCACCATTCTGGGTCTCGATGCGATGGGTAGCGATGCGATCGCCGACGATAAACCCCGGCACGGCTAAGGTGCGATAGATCGACAAGCTATCGCCGCCGCTGCCCTGGGAATGCTGGTCATGGTTGCCCACCAGCAAGACGGTCGGGATTTGGGCATCGGCCAAGCGCCGAAACTGTGCCGCGAAGGCTTTTTGTACGTAGGGCGCAGGCGTGGCATCGGGGAAGGCATCGCCACCGAAGAGCACCAGATCAACGGGTTCGGCCAGGGCGCGATCGATGCATTGCTCTAGGCTCCGGAGGAAGTCTTCGAGGCGGGTATTGAAGCCGGTTTCGGGATTAATCTGACCATGGTTAAAACCACTACCAAGGTGAATATCCGAAAGGTGCAAAATCTTGAGCATTGCGGTGGTGAAGGCAAAAATCCAAATAACGCTAGGGGCAGCGGGCTGACGGCTCAGACGAGAACTTAAGGCGAATGAAACCCAGGCAGATCGTCCCAAATTATAGAGAGTTTCCTGAACTCATAACTAAATCCGTCTTGTAAACCCCAAGAATCCCTGTAGGGGCAGGTTTGAAACCTGCCCCTACGATCGCGCACCACCCTCTCTGCACACCATAACACCATTGAGTTTAGGCAATCGATTCGATAGAGGCTCAACCTGCGATCGGGTTAAGAAAACCGAAACTCCGTATCATTGTCACCGCCACGAAAGGGCTCCACCCCGAAACCCACCAAACCCCGTCTCAGCTTTGGCAGGCGGCCTTCCCCAACAACCCGGTCGTCGTGCTCTCGGGGCCCAACCTCTCCTTCCCTTTCCTGTCACTTTTCCTCAATTGCGGGGGCTTCCCATTCTCAATGGGGAGCCTTTTTTCGCTCTTGATAGAGCAGTGGTCAGGACTGTTGTAGCGGCTTGCTCTTGACTTTTTTGATACAAGGGTGGGCAAACATGAATGACTGGGTGGACAAATTTTATGCCTCGATCGCGGCTCTCGCATCACTGACTCTGATCATCAGCGTCATCGGGTCAACGGGCGAAGCAACAAACCCCTGTTTTTCGTAAAATTGCTGGGCTGCCTCAGAGATGGCATGAACCAAAATCGCCCGAATCCCGACAATCTCGGCGGCCTGGAGGGTGCGGAGGATGGCATCGCGCAGGAGCGATCGCCCCAACCCACGACCTTGCCAATGGCGATCGACGGCCAGCCGACCGATCACCATCACCGGAATCGGCTCGGGCATATTGCGGCGCACCCGACCCGTGGCAACGGCTTGGGCGATCGCACCATTGGCTAGGCAGTAGTAGGCGATGACGGCTTGATCGATGCAAAGTACATAGGTGCGAGATGCACCCGTTAACTCGTTTTTGATTGCCCGGCGCTTGAGCCAGTCGTCTAACTGTAGGTTGCCGGAGTCAAAGTCTGCGAGTTGATGGTCAGAGTTGAGTTTTTCGGGGGGACGGAGTGGGGTAGACGGGAGCATTAGTCCCAGGGAGCGGGAGTGGTGAGCAGGGTTTGGAGTTGGGGGTTTAGGGTTGGTGGGGCATCAAGCCGGGCCACAAATTCTTGATACTGTGCTGAATCGAGGCCAAAGAAGCTGCGATCGAGCAACAGGTCTTGCGCCTGTTGATAGGCGGATTCGAGCATAAACTCGGAACGATTTTTGCCTTGTAGCGCGGCGGCTTGATCAATCAGGTCGCGTTGGTGTTGTTTGGCACGAATGTTAATCGTGACATCGCGGGTTTCGCTGTTAGGCCCTGGGCTGGATGCGGCAGGCATACTGTACGGTGGCTGGGAGAGATTGCTTCTTTAAATCTAGAGGCTTGTATGTACAACGTCAACACAATTGTGGATACGGTGCAGGGGTTGGGTTAATGAAGTTTGCGGCTATGCTGGAGGAAATTTGAGTCACAGGGAATCTGTATGGAACCCATTGAAATCGGTCTGGTGGCGATTTCACCCGTTTCGTCCATGCCCTCCTCCGCGAACATTTCGCCAGCCAATACGGCAATCCCACTCCCCCCAACAACACCTAAACTCCCATGACTCAACCCACCATCGACCCCCAACTCCTTCAAGAAGCCCTCGCTCTCAGCGACCATCTCACTCCCGAAGAACTCATCACCACCGCCCTGCGCCCCCAGAAAAGCAATATTTACATCCAACGCCGCCAACAGCGCCAAATCTTTGAGCTGTTCGGCACAATCGACTACGACCCCGACTACGACTACAAACAACAGCGGAAAATGGCATGAGCGTTATTTCTGACCAAACCGCTACAATCAAACCAATACGTCCAAAACCTTGAAACATCATGCCCTCCAGCGGATTCCACATCATTCAAACCGCCGCCCAAACTGACCAGCAAGGGCGCATCAGCCTCGGTGTGGACATCAAAAACAAAACCTTCCGCGTCTCCCAGAACGAACAAGGGCAAATTTTGCTTGAACCCATTGAAGCCAAAACCGACACTGACCCTACTGCACAAACCCAAGCCGAAATCCTGGCCGATTTTCGCCAAGGCTGGCATGAAGCCATGACTAGCCAAACCATCCCCATTGCCCAACTTTGGGACGGTATTGACGATGCCTGAAGATCCCAGAATTCAAGTTGAAGCAACCCCAAAATTCCAACGCAACCTCCGAAACCTAGCGAAGAAATATCGCAGCATTCGCCAAGATGTAGAACCCGTGATCAAACAACTACAACAGGGTGAACTACCCGGTGAGTAGGTTCCGGGTATTGGCTACAGCGTGTTCAAGCTCCGAGTCAGAAACAGCGATATTAAAAAGGGCAAAAGTGGCGGCTACCGTTTGATTTATTACCTCAAAACCAACACAGGGATTGTACTCATCACGATTTACGCTAAATCTGAACAAGCTAGGGGCTGTCGTCAGTTAGACTTCAAACTCTTGTTATGACTGACTTACAGCCCCTTTTCCTGTTGTTTGGGTCGGGCGCTCTATCGCTTGTCCCGTAAGGCTTCTGGCTCTAACTAACGACGCGCCCTAATATTCCAGCCGAAGACCTGCGCGGCATTATTGAGGCATATGAACAGAATGAGTGATAACCCTTCTGCACTCGAACAACAAGCCTGCGAAGTCTACCACAAACAGAGGTGGAAAGCAGAGGAGCAATCCGATGATCTCGATCGCGCAGCCGTTGGCGCAGGTATGCCAATTCTTGGCGATCGAGATCTTGACCCCTGAATTTATGGAGAAGATGCGAAGGATGGGTGCTTATCCAGCCCAGATTAAATCAACTCCGGATCAGCAATGATCTCCACCAGCGCCGGGCCCTCATAGGCCAAGGCCTGAGTCATCGCCGCATCCAGGTCAGCTTGCTGATCCACCCGGACGCCGAAGCCACCGCAATTTTCCGCATATTTAGCGAAATTCGGGTTACTTAGCGAAGTCTGCCAAACATCCCATTCTCCGGCTCGTTGCTCCTTGGAGATTTTGCCGAGCTGGGAATTATTGACCAGAATATGGGTGATATTCATGCCATATTTCACCGCCGTGTTGAAGTCGGCGAGATATTGACCAAAACCGCCATCGCCCGAGAGCGAGACGATCTGCCGCTCGTGCCCCGCCGCCGCCCAAGCACCCATGCCACCGGGGAAGCCAAAGCCGATCGAACCCAGATAGCCCGACATCAAAACGGACTGGGCCTCACATTCAAAGTAACGCCCGAAGGAATAGGTGTTGTTACCCACATCTACGGAAATCACGGCATTCTTCGCCACGTGCCGGGTCATCGCCGCAAAGATCGCCGCCGAGTTGACCCCATTGCCGCGATCGTCCTGCTCCCGATTTTGTTTCTCGGCTCGCCAGATCGCCCACCGTTCAGAGATTTGCGACTGTTGATCTTCGGTGTTGGTTTGGCCAGTTAAGACAGTTTTGAGCTGTTCGACGACGATCGAAATTTCGCCCCAAACCGGAACCTCAACTGGATGAAATTTGCCTAAAGCCAACGGGTCAAAATCCACTTGAATGATCGGCTTACCGGGATAGATACCCGTGTGGTTGGAGAAAGATGCGCCCAGCACCAACAGCACGTCGGCTTCGTTCATAAACCAACTGGCGATCGGCGTCCCGCTACGGCCCAATACTCCACAACCAAGGGGATGCTGGTCAGAAATCAAACCCTTGCCCTTAAACGTGGTCAACACTGGCGCACCCAGTTGTTCAGCGAGTTGGGTAATGGCGGTCATGTTAAACCGTGCGCCGTGACCGACGATGATCACCGGACGTTTGGCAGGCTTGAGGAGGGCGATCGCCTTCTCCAGTGACTCCGGTGGTGGGGCAATCTGCAAGGGTGTCAGCCGACCCTCAGGCGTTGCCGCAGGCACATCGATCGCAGGCTGATTTTGAATTTCATCCGGGAAAATCAGGTGGGAGACATTGCGCTCTAGCAAGGCGTGTTTCACTGCGAGGGACGCCAACTCTGCGTGTTTGCTGTTGTTGAGCACCGTGCCCTGCCAAGCCGCAACCCCGTTAAAGGCCGCGGAGAGATCGCATTCCTGGAAGTTGCCCGTGCCCAGCACCTGGGAATTGACCTGACCCGTGAGTGCCAGAATCGGGGCGCGATCGACCTTGGCATCCCACATTCCGGTGAGCAGGTTGGTAGCGCCGGGGCCAGCAATAGTTAAACAGGCAGCGGGACGACCTGTGAGCTTGGCATAGGCCGAGGCCGCAAATGCTCCCGCCCCTTCGTGACGAATGCCAATAAAGGTTAAGTTGCCCGCCACTTCCTGGCGGCGCAGGGCATCCGCCAGCCCCAAATTCGAGTGACCGACCATGCCGAACACATGGGTAATCCCCCAGTTCACTAGGGTTTCCGACATCACATCGCTGACGGTGCGGGTATGTTCGGGTTCAACGGGCAAGCCGACATAAATCCCGTCGTCGCGGGTTTCCACGGCAAACGTTTCCAAGGCATCTTCCACCGCCAAGTCTCCCGGTGGCCGTCCGGTATGGGGGCAATAGTCCCAACCATGCCAAGGACAGCGTAGATAGCCATTTTCGATCGAGCCTTCGCCGAGGGGGCCGCCTTGGTGGGGGCAGCGGTTGTCGAGTGCACCATATTGGCCTTGGTAATGGGTCATCGCTAGGCTTTTATGGCCGGCAACGACGGTTTTGACCCGACCTTCGGGGAGTTCATCGAGGTCGAGAACGCGGAACCATTGGGTGGAGTTGGGCATGGGTTTTAGGGGGGTAAAGGGGAAATTCAGTAAACTGAGGGGGTTATCGAGATTTATGAGGATGAAAGGAGATGGCGATCGCACAATCTCAAGCTACGCAATCTCAAATCGGGTCAGCGACATCACTCAAGCAAGAGGTCGTGCAAGCCTTAGAATCGCTCTCAGCAGAACAATTGCAACAGGTTTTAGCCTATGCGCAGCAGTTGCAGCCGCAAGAAAGCAAGAATGAGTCGGAACAGAAATTAGATGCAGTACCGGAGAACTGTCGTTCTGAGGTTTGGGCTGCTTATTTAGCTTCTGAAAAAGAATACGCGGAGGTTTATCGTCGTCTTGCTGACTCCTAATTTCCTAACGTTAGAAGAGGTGCTGGCACTGCACGATCGCCAAATCGAACGGCTTGGTGGAACAATGGGGATTCGGGATCGGGGATTGTTGGAGTCCGCCTTGGCCCAACCCCAGACCACGTTTGGCGGGCAATTGCTGCATCCCACGTTGCCAGAACAGGCAGCGGCTTATCTCTATCACTTGGCGCTGAATCATCCGTTTATTGATGGCAACAAGCGGACGGCTTTTGCAGTGATGGATACGTTTTTACGGCTGAATGGGTATCAGCTTGCCCTCAGTGATACGGAGGCGTATGAGTTGGTTTTGGCGGTGGCAACGAGTCAGATTAGCAAGGATGAATTGAGTCGGAAGTTGGGCGCGGCGATTGCACCGTTTGAGATTGAATAAAGGGGTGGGAATCAAGTCGTCAATCGCTACCCAGAAACAACATCTGCATTGGTAGCCAACACCCGACCCACCCCGGTCATCGCTGCGCGAGACCGCCCCTCCCGAGAGGGGATTTTCTGCCTTGAAATCTCCTCTTGGGAGGAGTCCCCCGGTTCGCGCAGCGTTCCGGAGGAATAGGGGGGAGGTGGGTCAACCCACTACGCTTTTGAGTGACAGTTTTGTTCCGCTTTCCGGACTCCATAGGGGTAATCATTACCCCAAGCCCAGCAAAGTTCGAGAGGTGGGCAATGCCAAACCTACAAACTGTTAACTGCGAACTGTTAACTGTCAACTGATATCACGCCTTGTGCTCCGGATTCTTAAAGTCACTATGACAGCCCGCATCCCACACATCTGGCTGGTTGCCGTGGCCCGGAATACCGCCTTGATCCTTGAGCATTCGGGCCAGGTGCATACAGTTCCAGGTTAGGAAGGTGGTGTTGCGATTGGTGAAGTCATTTTCCGGGCCGCCTGATCCTTCGTCACGATAGGAAGGCCCTGGGCCCGCCTCACCCATCCAGCCCGCATCCGCCTGGGGCGGAATCGTGTAGCCAATGTGTGAGAGCGAGAAGAGAATATTCATGGAGCAATGCTTGACCCCATCTTCGTTCCCAGTGATCAGAGTTGCACCCACCTTGCCATAGTCGCGGTATTGGCCCTTGGCATTGAGCTTGTGCGTGTAGCCATACATCCGTTCGAGAACCCGGCTACAGACCGAGCTTTTTTCACCCAGCCAAACCGAGGTACAGAGCACCAAAATATCGGTTTCATCGATGTGTTTTTGGATTTGCGGCCAATCATCTTTTTCCCATTCCGGTGTTTCCGACATATCTAAGCCCAAACCCGCCGGAAGCTCGTAGTCCACGGGGCGAATCAGGGTGGTTTTTACGCCATTGGCTTCAAAAATCTGCTTAGAGACGTTGATCAGCCCTTCCGTATGGGAGAGTACCGGAGTGCGGTTGAGGGTGCAGTTAAGAAATAAAACTTTGAGATCGTCGTATTTCGCGGGTGAGTTTTGGCATTGATGATCTATGATTTTTTTGAGTTGTTCAGTCATGATTTTTAGAAATTAGCAGTTAATAAAAAATAGTGATGGAGCTAGAAGATTTTGTTGCGTATTGTGTTGCGTGAGGTGGCTAAGTCGTTTGCACACCGAGAATCAATGCAGCATAGAGCAAGCCGCCGCCCAAAAACGCACTAAAACAGCTTTCGCGCTCACTGGGTAATTCATGCTTGAGCACATTGAGAATGATGCTCCCGGCTAAGAATGACCAGACCAGGGCGATCGCCGCTTCATTTAAATGCAATGCCTGGCCCAAAACCGCCCCGAGAATAATCGCCCCGGTCAAGAGCCAACGGCCAATGTTGTCGTACAAGGCTTTGTGATGTTCGCGCAGATGGTGATCCAGTATGAAGAAATGCAGGGCGATCGCCACAAAGAACAACACACAGGCAAATAATGTGCCGTGGCCCCGCAGATCCTGCATCAGGTAGCCCAGAATGATATTGAGAAGCGCAAAGCCGCCAATATGAATCCAAAAGACGCGGTCTTCAGTATGGTCAGACTCAATCTTCACCAGATTTTGCCTACGGGACTGGAGCGCCAAAATATCTAGGCCGTAGAACACCACCAGGCCTATCAACGCCAGAATATAAACGTGGTTCTCCAGATAGGCCACTAAAGGCAATTCCAGCTCACTCACCTCATGCTGCGCATGGCTTAACTCCGGCAACACTTCTAAAAACACGTAGCCAATGGAAACCCCGCCCGCAAAGGAAATCCAACGAAAGGCCGGAATAAACCGTGTGATCGCAGCAGTGGACGCAAAGGCATGGATCGCCGCGAGGCCGATCGCCAGCACCAGTCCCATCATGAATTGTTCCCTCCCTAAGGTATTGCCCATTTATTGTGAGCGATCGCGTCAGTTACGCTGAGACGTTTGCACAAATCTATAAATCTTGGTCAGTTCGGGTCTGGATCAGAGAAACACCTTTAAAACTTGGCTTCCGCCAGCGGTACACCAAACTTCTCGCACCAGAGGGTGATTTCATCTACAGTCAGATCTTCCAGGGCTGAACCCGCTAACCTGGCGGGCAGACGGTAGATTTGCTGACCGCTGTTGAGGTTTAAGCTCGAAAAAGTGGTTGCAGACAGGAATTCATCGTTGCGAGAGAAGCCTAGGCGGGGGTCGGGCGCACCACTAAACTGGAAGTCTGAGCCGAGCACTACGTAGAGCTGCGATCCGACTTGAATCAATTGAGCTTGGCCCGTTGCGGTGTAGCTCCCCTCGCCCACAAAGTTTGCGGTTGCCAGCACCTCGCCGCCCAAGATTTCAGCAATCGTATTGGCGCGGGCAGGGGCCTGGGACAGGAGGGTTAAGGTGGCGGCAGCGGCCGTTGCGGTGAGGAGGGTATTGAGCGTTCGCATCGTTTTCCTGTTTGTTTAAAGGGTTGGATTCCCTTCAAGCCTATGGTGGCGAGCTTAGAGCGGCCTAAATGTGCGCTAAGACGTTGCCAAGAGAGGACAAGATTGCCAAGGGATGAGACGAGAGGGGCGATCGCGGCTCCCACCCATGCTACGGTGATTGAGAGATTTTGCGCGCCTCGTACCATTCGCCTGCCATGAGCCTTTGTTTTCAAGAAATTATTGCCGCCCTGAACACCTTCTGGAGTGAACAAGGTTGCCTGATTGTCCAGCCCTACGACACGGAAAAAGGGGCGGGCACAATGAACCATCACACCTTTTTGCGGGCGATCGGCCCGGAGCCTTGGTCGGTTGCCTATGTGGAGCCCTGTCGCCGCCCCACGGATGGCCGCTACGGCGAGAACCCCAACCGCTACCAGCATTATTACCAATACCAAGTGCTGATCAAACCCTCGCCGAGTAATATCCAGGAGCTATATCTCACCTCCCTTGAAGCCCTCGGCATTGACCCCTGTCGCCATGACATTCGCTTTGTGGAAGACAACTGGGAATCGCCCACGCTGGGCGCGTGGGGCGTGGGTTGGGAAGTCTGGCTCGATGGCATGGAAGTGACCCAGTTCACCTATTTTCAGCAATGTGGTGGCCTTGACTGTCAGCCTGTTTCGATTGAAATTACCTACGGCTTAGAACGGCTGGCGATGTATTTGCAGGGCATTGATGCGATCGCCGCAATCCGCTGGAACGACCAGGTAAACTATGGCGACATTCACCTGCAAGGCGAAATTGAGCAATGCACCTATAACTTTGAAGCCGCCGATGCCGAGTTGCTCTTTCAGCTCTTTGCCCTCTATGAACAGGAAGCGACACAATTGGTTGCCCGCAGGCTGGTACTCCCCAGCCATGACTACGTGCTCAAATGCTCCCACACGTTTAATTTACTCGATGCGCGCGGCGTCATTTCCGTGACGGAGCGGACGCAGTACATCAAGCGGATTCGGGATCTGGCGCGTCAGGTGGCGCAGGTTTATCTCACCCAGCGGGAAGAACTCGGCTATCCGCTTTGTGCTTGAATCTTGGCTTGAATCTCCTTCCAGACTTCGAGATCTTCGGGATAGTCCACATCCCGGAGTTTGGGCAAGGTGGCAATGGTGAGCTGGAGCTGACGGGCGCGATCGCAGGTCTGTGCAAACACCTGCTCACTGCTCCAGGCAATGTCTTGAAAGAGTTCCGGGAACCAGCTATTCAAACCGATCAAATAGTAGCCGCCATCTTCGGTCGGCCCGAGTACCACACCTTGAGTCGTTAAAGCGGTTTCGGCTTGGCTCAAAACGTCTGCATCAATGCCGGGGCAGTCGATGCCGATGACGAGTACGCTGCTCGATTGACGATGGGAGAAATGGGGTGCAGTTGCGGCGATGAGGCGATCGCCCAAGTCGCCTTCAGCTTGGGGGACATACACCCAGTTTTCGCCTAACCATTGCCGCATTAACCGATGATTGCCCCCCGCGAAATGAATATCTATTTGGCGATCGTCCCGCTCTTTTCGCCATCTCTCAGCCTGGTGTAAGGTATGCTCGGTCATTTCCCGTTGGAGTTGCGCTGCCCCCTCTGCGCCAAGACCGGGGATGAGGCGGGTTTTGGTTTTGCCAGGTTCAGGATAGCGAGTAAAGACAATGAGGATGGTGGACATTTGATGAGAGGGCGCGTCATCCGCATATTTCGTTATATTTCGTTTATAGGGTTGTAATTCCGATCTGGCAATCGCATTCTGTGAAGGTTGGAGATAGTCAAAGAGCCAGATTCGGCTTTGAAATACTAGTAGTACTCTGTTCGCGCAGCGTTCCGGAGGAACTAGGGGGGAGGTGGGTCAACCCAATCAAACTCCCACCAGGAGTTGAATAGAGCATTAAGTTCACAATAGTGGAACGTCCCTGCTCCCTTGACCTGAGCCCTTAGCAAACTCAGACACGACAAACAGGCATTACTCTCCATCGTTATCGAAATCGATGATATCGAGCGTATCGAGAATGCCAAAGATCCGCGAGGGGATCGAGAAGACCGCCAGAGCACCCGGCCCAGCTTGGAAGAAGGTTTCCATGGCATCGGCAACCTGAGTGGAGCGGTTGCGACGGACGACCAGAATGTCGTTATCTTGCAGCAGGGGGTTGCCAATTTCGTTGATGCTCTGGGTCAGATCCAGGGGCACTTCGCGGCTGGTCACGGTGCCATCTGGGTTGAGGCGCAGCAGAAAGACATCGCGGCGATAGGCGCGATCGCGGTTGAAGCCCCCGGCCAGGAGCAGCGCCTGGTTCAGGGTTGTGTTCGGCGGCACTTCGTAGCGCCCTGGTTCACCCACTTCACCCACTACGCTAACCTGAATCACGTCAGGCGAAAACCGAGTCGTCGCCAACTCGTTGAGTTCAGCGGCCGAGAGGGCAGTCGCCTTGGGAATGATAATCGTGTCGCCCTCTTGCACCACCGTATCTTGGGCAATATCGCCGCCCTGGAGCAGCTCCCAGAGGTTGAGGGTCAGGATCTGCTCAACGCCCGTGTTGGTCAGCCGTCGCAGTTGGATATTGCGTAGATCTGCCGTGGGTCGAATGCCCCCAGCCTGTTGGAGTACGCTCGTCACGGTGGGCAGACCACCCGTGATGCCGACAGCTGCCACGCCTACCGAGCCCGTATCCACGGTCGCCGTGCCCACCACATTGTAGGAGCCGGGACGTTTAACCTCGCCCACCACCGAGACGGTACGACTGGCGTTGACATCGGCGGCAAAGTCCAGCAGGGCCAGCTTGCGCACCTCGCGCAGATCCACGCTGGGGGCCAGGGGCACAAACACCGTATCGCCATCCCGGAGGCTGAGGTCAGTGGTGCGATCGCCCCGCTGGATCAACTCCCGCAGATTCACGGTGATCAGTTCATCTCCCTGCTGGCGCGATCGCCGCCGTCGAATCTGGATGCGGGCAATGTCGGCACTTAAGGTGATGCCACCAGCGGCCTTGAGCGCCGCACTCAGGGTGGGCAGTTGCACCCCAGGGTTATCCCCCTGACCGCCGATGAGATCGAGGGTAAAAGAGCCCGGCTGTTTGACCTCGCCACTGACGAAAACGTTCGGCGGTCGGGTGTTGAGCAGCCGGATCGTCACGAGAGGGCGCTTGAGGTGCTGGCTATAGCGATTGGAAATTTCTGCAGTGGCCTGACCCAACGTCAACCCCGCGATCCGCACACCACCAATCAGGGGCAAGTAAAGAATGCCATCGACGGGAATCTGATAGATGCCGCCATATTGGGGCACTTCAAAAATATCAATCGTGAGGCGATCGCCGCCGCCCAGGAGGTATTCACTGGCTTCTCTGGGGATGCTGGCTGGCACACCTGTATCCTGGAATCCGGGCAACCCGAGAGGTTGGCCCTGAATGATCAATTCGGCTTCCGGCAGTTCAGGGTAAGGTAGACGCCGTGCGGGAGGAAGGGTTTGGGCAAACGGATTGTCAGGAACAGCAAAAGGGTCAGCGGTCGAATCAGCCGACGGATTAGCAAACGGAGCAGCATCGGGAGCAGCACCAGGCAGTTCCGGCTCGGGCAGCGCCCAGTCGGGCTTGTCCTTTTCGAGCGTGGGAATCTGGGACTGAGCCGCGATCGGCAGCGCAATCCAGAAGGCGATCAGACCCCAAGTGAGGGGATGGGACTTCGATTTGAATGGCATATAACCTCAACGGCTCATCTTTAACAAGTGGTCAACCCACTCAAACTCTGACCCGGAAATGGATATGGACTTCAGTTCAAGATGCGTCCCCATCATCGCTAGAATTTGACTGATGACTTCATTTTAAAGATCGCTGGGCGATTTAACCTGACCGATGACTGCTAACGCTGCTGAACAGATTACCGAGCCGGTTTTAGAGATCTGGGAACTTCAGAAAACCTACCGCACGGGCTTTTGGTTCGACAAAACCATCCCCTCCCTCAAGGGCGTGACCCTGGCTGTAACAGCAGGGGAAACATTTGGCTTGCTCGGCCCCAATGGCGCAGGCAAAACTACCCTGCTCAAAATTGTCTTGGGGCTGGTTCGGCGGACGGGCGGTCGGGGCAAGCTCTTGGGGGCAACCCTCGGCGATCGCAGCGTCCGCCAACAGATCGGCTACTTGCCCGAAAACGCCTACTACTACAACTACCTAACGGCCTGGGAATTCCTCAGCTTTATGGGCGGACTGTTTGAGTTGCCCGCGGGCATTCTCCGGCAACGCATCCCTGAACTGCTTGAATGGGTGGGCCTCGACCCGGCGATCGCCCGCAGCAAACCCCTCAAACAATATTCCAAGGGGATGCTCCAGCGGGTGGGCATGGCCCAGGCGCTCATCAACAATCCAGATGTCATTTTTCTGGATGAACCGATGTCGGGGCTCGACCCCACGGGCCGCCACCGCCTGCGAGAAATTATTCTCTCCCTCAAGGCCCAGGGCAAAACGATCTTTTTTAATTCCCACATCCTGGCGGATGTGGAGCAAATTTGCGATCGCGTGGCCATTCTGCACCAGGGCGAGTTGCTCTGCACGGGTGGATTAGCGGAACTGCTCTCGACGGCAACGGCACAGTATCAGGTTCAGGGTCGGGGGGATCTGCCCGAGACGTCCCAAACCCTGTTTAGCTCGTTTGAGCAGGAGGGCGATCGCTGGTCGGGGCAACTAGGTGCTGATCAGCGCCAAGCATTTTTGGCGGAACTCCAGGGCAGCAGCGCCAGCCTCCATCAACTCAAGCGCCAACAGCCCTCGCTGGAAGACTTTTTTATTCAGCAAGTACAGGGGAATTAGAGGGGGGCAACCATCACGCTGGGCAGCCTAACCCAAAACTCCCAAGCCGAAAAACTTGAGGGCAGAAAAACATTCCGCCCCCGCCGCTGCCATGCGCTCGGGGGCGTCTGGTTCGGTTTTTTTAAAATAGTTCATGCACACTCAACACTAGCTACAGAGTTGGGGGGCGCGATCGCACCAGAGGTTTAGTGTTAGGTTGATGCAATATAGTACGCAGGATCTGTTTACGCATAAAATTGCCCAAAAAACTTCTCTAAAGCAATACATTTGATGTGTTTTGGGCTAAACTTGAGTTATTATTTGCGTACACGCGTTCGGGAGTGAGATTGTTCCTAAATGCAAACGAACTGCGATCGTGATTACGCCCCCAAGATATTCCCAAGACGCCCCCGACCGTCCATTCAACATTACACAAGCATAGAGGATAGAAATGGAAAGCCTAACCAAAGCCCAACAGGAACTCTACGACTGGCTCGTGGAATTTATTCGCAAAGAGCAATATGCTCCCTCCATTCGCCAGATGATGAAGGCAATGGGGCTCAAGTCTCCTGCCCCGATCCAAAGCCGTCTCGAACGACTGCGCAATAAGCGTTACATCGACTGGACGGAAGGCAAAGCCCGGACGATTCGGATTACTTATCCCCCCGATCAACCCGGTATCCCGGTGCTGGGTGCGATTCAAGCCGGTAAACTGGATGGCCCATTTCTCGATATCCAAAACCAACCTCCCGAAGACCGGGAGCATTTAGATCTCCGCAGCGTTTTTGAAGACCCCAACTATTTCGCTCTGCGCGTCAATGGGGACAGCATGGAAGGGGACATGATTATGGCAGGAGATTTTGTGGTGTTGCGTATGCCCAAAGCCGCCGAAACGCCCCATGAAGGAGAAATTGTCGCAGCATTGGTTCAAGAGCAAGAAACAACCCTGAAGCATTTCCATGTCGATGGGGAGAAAGTGCAGTTAGTCGCATCTAATCCCAAATATCCTCCTATCGTCGCGGATGCCGCCGATGTACAGGTGCAGGGCATAATGGTGGGCGTTTGGCGCAATGGCTAAGGTGCTCACGCCGAACGCCTATGTCACCTGCTCTGGATCAATCCCTAATTCGCGCAGTTTAGCTGCAAGTTTTTGGGCTTGCTCGTTTGCTTGTGCCGCTCGAGCATCAGTAGCTTGGGCCCGAGCGTCGGCTTGTTCAGCTCGTTCTTCGACCGTTGGTAACAATCGGCCTGTCGCATCCCACCACCGGAGCCAGGGCAATTCAACATTTTGATAATGCCCTTGCCAAATCCCTAACTCGGTCAACAGCCTTATGGTTCTAGCAATCCTCGATTGGCTCCCTCAATTTTGCGCCGATTTGGTTGATATTGAAGTAGCCGAGCAGGGCGCGACGCTAGCTGAGTTGCAGCAACTAGAGCAAGACCTGGGTATTCCCTTACCCGCTGCCTATAAAGACTGTTTGCAAGTCTGGGATGGGGCGGCAGATTTTGGCTCTTGGCAAATTTATTCGGTTGCTGAAATCCGTAGCGGCGTTAATTATTGGGGCTTTCAAGCAGGTGTCAGTGAACTGGGGGGCGAAGATTACCCATTTCTCTATCGCTTTAAACCCCTGGCATTGTTGCCGATCGCCCAGCAGACCCATTCTGCCGATTTATTCTGTTTTGATACCCGCCAATACAAGGGTCAGGACTATCCAATCGTTGAATATGACCATGAGATCTGGCAAGTGAAACAACGCTATCGCTGCTTTGCAGACTTTTTGCAGGCCAAGGCGTGGGATATTACTGAAGATTTAGAGTTTTTCTTGCGGAGCGATCGCACCGATGAAGAAGCAGACCATATCTGCCAATACTGGTCAGAGCGGCTACGTACTGAATAACTGAAGAGCCGTCATTCATTGGTCATCTCCAGACGATCGCCTTGACTCTACAGCTAGCTAGAGACTTTAGACTCAAACCACAGTCGATCGCCTTGAGCCAGTTGGTAAGGATATTGAAATCATGCAAAACGAGCAGTTCCGACTCGGCGGGATGGGCTGTGCCGCCTGTGCCGCCACGATTGAACAAGCGATCGGCGGTCTGCCAGGGGTGCAAGACTGCACCGTGAACTTTGCGATCGCCCGCGCCACCGTGACTCGCCTACGATCTTGAGGTGTTGCCCCTCACCAGCGAGCCCGTCACGGCATCCCGAGCGGCGATCGGTCGTCAACAGCTTCAGCAATGGCTGCGTCGCTGGCATTCACCCCAGAACAATCAAACGGATTGAATCTCCAGAATCCCCATCATGCCGCGATCTTCATGATCCAGAACGTGGCAATGGTAAACCGTTTTACCCGGGAAATCTTTAAACTGCATCCGCAGCCGCACCTGCTCCCCCGGCTGAATGGAAACCACATCTTCCCAAGCCCGATAGGGTACAGGCTGACCATTGCGACTGATCACCTGAAACTTGTTGATATGGACATGGAAGGGATGGGTCATCATGCCCGTATTGGTAATCAGCCAGTCTTCGGTGGTGTCAAGCTGCACAGTGGTATCCACCCGCCCTGCTTTAAAGGCTTGGCCATTGATGAGAAACACCATGCCGGGCCAATGGTTGAGCGTAAATTCTCGCGTTACCTGGGGGTCGGGAAGCGGGTCAACGGACAGCAATTGTTCCGGCAAGGACAATGGGGAACGAGACCCGCTGTAGGCTACGGTTGCGACTGTTTCCATTCGCGTACTGCCCGAACCGCCGTGGTGCATTCGCCCCATTCCCATTTCCATCCCCCGACCCATCATCCCTTGAGCGGGGTTAAAGGGTGTATTCAAAAGTCGATATTGCCCGGATTGTTGAACGCCTTTGACAAGGACTTCGGCTCGTTGACCCGGTGCGAGATCAAGCGTGTCTAGCTCAATGGGCTCGGCAATCGACCCGCCATCAGTGGCTATGAGAAACAACGAATGTTCCTCCAAAGACAAGCGAAAAAAGCGCGACACCGAGGCATTAAGGAGCCGTAGGCGGAGTAATCCGCCTTGCTTCAAGGTGATCTGGGGATTCATTTGTCCATTGGCAGTGAGGCGATCGCCCATGCGTCCGGTCATCTGGGCCAGGTGGCCCGGCGCAGGAATGTTCCCCTGGGCATCTAGGGCATAGTCTTTGAGGATCAAGAATTCTTCTTGGGCCGCCTGAATTTCGGGGATTTCATCCAGCTCACCCCGCACAATGATTAAACCTGCCAAACCGCCAAAGAGTTGTTCGGCAACGTGACCATGAACATGGGGATGATACCAAAACGTTCCCGCCGGATGGTTGGGGGGAATCTCGAAGTCGTAGGTGTAATGCTCACCGGGCTGAATTTGCAAAAAGACATTGTCTGCTGTGCCCTCGGGCGAAATATGTAGCCCATGATAATGCAGGTTGGTGGGTTGATCGAGCTGGTTGGTGAAGTGAATTTGCAGCCGATCGCCCGGTCGAACTTCCAGGCGTGGCCCAGGAACTTGACCGTTGTAGGTCAGCAGCTTGGCGCGGCGATCGCCGAGTTGCACCGTTTGCCGTTGCGCGACCAAATCCAGACTCAATTCTCCGGCTTGGCTGCGATAGATCTCAGGAGAGTCTAGGGGTGGATTAACAGTGGGCTGCTGGGCTTGGGGGGCGATCGCACATTGGGAGAGGGCGGTGGTGGCGATCGCGCCACTGCTCAACAACAAAAATTTGCGACGGTACATCTTGCTAAACCCAATTCTGCCTTGAGCCTAAACCTTCTAGTCAGCTAGAGGGTCAAGGGCTGTGTAACTGTCCGTAACATTCTGCCAACTCCCTTGACCCTACCGCATTACAATTTGCAATTCCTCAAGCTAAGGGAAGCGTCAGGGTAAATGTGCTCCCCTGTCCCAGTTCACTCTCTAGATGAATCGTGCCACTGTGGGTCTCGGCAATGGCCTGGGCGATCGCCAAACCCAAACCCGAACCCCCTGTTTGTCGAGAGCGATCGCCCTCCACACGATAGAAGCGATCGAAAATTTTGCGCTGCTCCGCCATCGCAATCCCCAGGCCAGTATCCCGGACCTGGAGTTGGGCATAACGATGACTCTGGGCCAACTGTAGACTCACCTTGCCGCCAGCTGGGGTGTATTGGAGCGCGTTGATAATTAGATTACTCACCAGGCGGTAAAGCTGGTCGCTATTGCCCTGCACCCAGAATGTTGCGTTTGTTGTTTCGGCGATGAGATCGACATCGGCAGCGATCGCCAAGGCCGCCAGTTCTTCCCCTAAGTCTGTAACCAGCTCATTCAAGCAGCAGGACTGGTGTAGATCCGCATCAGGCTGTTGTTCCAGACGGGCCAAGAGCAATAAATCTGCCACTAATTTGCTCAGGCGCTGGTTTTGGCGATAGACGATCGTTAAAATTTCATCCGAGCCTGGGGTTATCGCAGTAGGAGCAAGCCTTGCCGCTTCAATGGTGGCAAGAACCGCAGCGATGGGGGTGCGGAGTTCATGGGCCGCATCGGCGGTGAACTGTTGAATGGTTTGGTAGGCGCGATCGATGGGCTTGAGGGCCAGACCCGCTAACCCATAACTAGCCAAGGCCGCAAGCCCCAAGGCTGCCAGAATCCCGAGCCCCAAGCACCAGCGCACGGTGGTAAGGTAAGCTTCAGTATCTTGAAGCGATCGCCCCACCTGCAATGTGCCCCAATCTTGGCGATCGCGGGTGTGGAGGGCGAAGGAAATTTGGTGATAGCGGTGCTGGTCATGATCCCGTAAGGTCTGCCTGGGTTGCGGGTTAAACGTAGTGGGCAAAGAACGGGGCATGACTCCTGCGATCGCCACCAACTCTCCCGAAGTATCCCAGAGCCGTACATAATAATTTCCTTGGTTAATCGCGCTGAGGGTATGGCGATCGCGGGGGGGCAGGGTGGAGGGACAAGCCTGCTGGGAGACTGGACAAATATTGGGCAGCAGAGCAGTGACGATCGGTTCGAGTTGACTCGGTTGCATCAGTTTCCACTGCAAACTGTCGTGGAGGGTTCCCGCCACAGACTGAAGTTCTCGATCAATCGTGACGTAATGGGCATGGGCAATGGCTTGATAGACTCCCAAGCCCAAGCCCGTCAGGATGAGCCACATCACCCCACTGTAGGCGAAAGCGAGTTGTCGCCGCGATCGCTGGAAAAGATGTTGGCGATTCATAGGCTCTTGCCATTCAACCGATAGCCCACACCGTGGAGTGTTTCAATAGGGACAGTCAGCCCGAGGGTAGCCAGCTTGCGACGCAGCAAGCGCATCTGAGCGGCGACCACATTACTCAGGGGTTCGGCATCTAGCTCCCAGAGTTGTGTCCGAATTTGCTCCGTCGTGAGCACCTGATCCGGATTCTGCATTAGGTACTCTAGGAGTTGAAATTCCTTGTTGGTCAACTCGATTGTTGGGCAATTTTCCGGGGACTGCTGATAGGTTGCTGTCCGCGTAGCACAGTTGAGGGAGAGGGGGCCCAGGTGCAAAATTTGTGGCGCTAACTGGGGCGATCGCCGCAGCAAGGCCCGCAACCGTGCCAGGAGTTCAAGCATTTGGAAGGGTTTAACCAAGTAATCATCGGCCCCCGCATCTAAACCCTGAATTTTGTCCACCATGCGATCGCGGGCCGTCAACATCAACACGGGCAGAGAACTGCCGCGATCGCGCAGTCGCTGCACCAGCTCTAAACCGGAAACCCCTGGCACAAGCCAGTCTAGAACTGCCAGTTGATAGTCCATATCCGGGTGCTCCAGATATCCCCAAGCCGCATGGCCATCCATTGCCCAATCCACTACATAGCGGCTTTGCACCAACGCCTGCTTAATCGCCTGGCCTAAATCCGGTTCATCTTCAACGAGCAAAATCCGCACGTTTCCTCTCCAGCATGATGGTCTTTATTTTGCAAATTATCGACCCAAAATGAGGATTTCACGCCAATTTCATAACCGTTGGGCATAATCAAAACTGGTTAATGCAATCTGAAATTCAAACCTTCACTATGAATCTCCGCTTGATTCGTTGTAGCGTCGTTCTACTCTCAGCAAGCATTGTACTCATGACGCCCCTCCCCAGTGATGCTCACGAAGGTGAACGCCATGATTTTGAAGAGACGACGACGGAAGAGACCGAGGTTGAAGCGGCCACGGAAGACGAGGCAAATGCTGAACCCGAAAGCATGATGTCTGATGAAGAAATGCCCCACGACACCGTGAGGGAATCGACTCCCGATGAAACGTCTCAACCGCCAACGAACGACCTTCAATCAACCCCCCAACCTGCCGCCAAAACCCGGCGTACCTTTCCCAAGGGGCTCGGTGAGACGCTCTTTGGCTTGCTCTTTGCCGTTCCTTTAGGACTCTACGCCTACAAGTACCGCCGTTAATCGCAATCGAGACATGGCTCCATCCGCTATCCAACTCCAACGCGCTGCTCGCCAACTGCATCGGGCACTTGCACCGTTGATGTTATTCCCTTTGACCCTAACGCTGGTGACAGGCGTGCTGTTTCACATTGCCGCTCTGACGGGTCACGAAGACCAATATCTTTGGCTCTTGGCGCTCCATCGTGGGCGCTTTGGCAGCATCAACCTAGAAGCGATTTATGTATTTTTCAATGGTGCAGGATTGCTGTTTATTTTGATCACAGGTTTAATGCTGTGGCTCCAGACGGGGCAAGGCAAAAAGCCTCGGCAAAAGTTGGAGTAGAAACACCTTCCCAGGAATAGAACAGTCTAGGACAACAGATGTCCGCACTCGGTTGATTGAGCTGAAAACAACCTGGCGTGGAGTACCATGCGCAATTTTTAACCATCTCAATGATTTCTCACCATCCCAACTGCTTATGAACACGCTCTCTCATCCCCTCTCTCGGCGCAACCTGCTCCGCTTTGCAGCGGCGATCGGCATCACAACGGGTTTTCACACTCTGATGCCGAAGAGCGCAACGGCCCAAAAAACAGTGCTCGGCGAACTGCCACCACTCGACCATTACGCCGATCGCGTGGATTTGCAAGTCTTGGCTAACGAAGTGATGATCGGCGATCGCACCCGTAAAGCACTCACCGTCAACGGCACAGTTCCCGGCCCCATTCTCCGCTTTAAAGAAGGCCAAACCATCACGCTCAATGTCACTAATCAACTCGATGCCGATACCTCCATCCATTGGCATGGTTTAATTCTGCCCCCTCAGATGGATGGCGTTCCGGGGGTGAGCTTCCACGGTATCAAACCGGGCGAAACCTTTAGTTATCGCTTCCCCCTCAACCAAAACGGAACCTATTGGTATCACAGTCACAGTGGTTTGCAAGAGCAACAGGGGCATTTTGGAGCGTTGATTATTGACCCGGCAACCCCTGATTCCATTGAGTATGACCGGGACTATGTGGTGATGCTCTCCGACTGGACAGACACCAACCCCCGTCAGATTCTCAACAATCTTAAGAAAGCCAGCACCTTCTACAACAACCAACGGCGCACCATTGCCCACTTCTTCGACGATCTTGAATGGGGTCAAATGCGGATGGATCCTGCTGATATTGCCGATGTTACAGGGGCAACCTATACCTACTTAATGAACGGATTAGCACCAGAGACCAATTGGACGGCGTTGTTTAATCCCGGTGAAAAAGTCAGGTTGCGCTTTATCAATGCCGCTGCCATGACCTTTTTTGATGTGCAAATTCCCGGTCTGAAAATGACCGTGATCCAGGCAGACGGTCAGAATGTTCAACCCGTCCCTGTGGATGAATTCCGGATCGGTGTTGCCGAAACCTACGATGTGATTGTCGAACCCGAAGCCGATCAGACTTACACTATCTTTGCCGAAACAATGGATCGCAGTGGTTATGCTCGGGGGACGCTTGCTACCGCGCCAGGGCGGGTTGCGGCGATCCCTCCCCGTCGTTCTCGACCGTTGCGCACGATGGCCGACATGGGTCATGGCGATCATGGCAGTCATGGGGCTGGTCATCAAGCATCCAACTCGCCGTCACAATCGTCGATGGATCACGCTGGGCATGACATGGGCAACATGGAGCATTCTGGACATGAGATGGGTGATATAGATCACTCTGGACACGAGATGCCAGAGCATCCTGGACATGAGATGGGCGACATGGAGCATTCCGGGCATGAGATGGGTGATATGGATCACGCTGGGCATGATATGGGCGACATGGATCATTCCGGACATGAGATGGGTGATATGGATCATTCCGGGCATGAGATGGGTGATATGGATCACTCCGGACACGAAATGCCAGATCACTCTGGACATGAAATGCCCAATCCCGCCAACGATCGCAGCAGTCTTGGCAACCCAGAACCCCATGGCCCCGATGGTCATGGCCCAGGCAATGCCGGTGTGCCGATGATGGTCAGCAATCGACTCCATGAACCGGGGATTGGCTTAGAAAACACCCCCGAGCACCGCGTTTTGGTCTATACCGATTTGCGCAGTCGGGAGCCAGGTTATGACCAACGGGCTCCGGAACGGGAGTTGGAGTTACACCTTACGGGCAACATGGAACGCTATATGTGGTCGTTTGATGGCAAGAAGTATTCTGAGTCCCCGATGCTGACGTTCTATCACGGTGAACGGTTGCGCCTCACCTTCGTCAACGACACGATGATGGAGCACCCCATGCATTTGCACGGGATGTGGATGGAAATGGATAACGGCGCGGGTGCTTACAAACCCCGCAAGCACGTCTTGATCGTTAAACCCGCTGAAAAATGCTCAGTGGAAGTGACCGTAGATGCACCCGGCAACTGGGCGTTCCATTGCCATCTGCTCTACCACATGGAAGCAGGGATGATGCGCACGGTTGCCGTAGTTGAGCCTGCCGCAGGGGGTGCAGCATGAAGAGTTTAACTATTGCTTTGGGGAGTCTGACAACGCTGGGTCTGAGCATTGCGCCCGCGATCGCCGTTTCTCCTCTAGAACCCGACCCATTCACGGCAAGCCCAAGTGAGGCAGTTGAGGAAACCGAATGGTTCAACCAACCGGAAACCCTGGCGACTTTCCCCAGCCCAGCCACGACGGCAGAACCCTTAACCCTTTCGCTCACAGCCCAAGCGCATTCACCGGAACACAACGAACACCAACAGCTTGAACCTGAGAACCCAGCAGAAACAGGGTATCCGGATGATTTACCGCCTTTGCCGGAGGTTCAACCGCATTCTGAGCCCATCTTTTGGCTACTGTTATTTGAGCAATTTGAATACCGCGCCAATGAAGGGGATGATTCCTTGAATTGGGAGGTTACGGGCTGGGTCGGTGGCGACTATACCCGCTGGTGGCTGAAGACCGAAGGCGACGTCAGTGTGGATGCGGATGAAGGGGGTGAATTTGAAGTACAACTATTGCATTCCAAGCTCATTTCACCGTTTTTCGAGTTCCAAGCGGGCTTGCGCTACGATCGAGAATTTGGCGAAACCCCAGAGCGCGATCGCGTTTTTGGTGTCGTGGGTTTCCAAGGTTTAGCCCCCTACTTTATCGAGACAGACGCCGCTTTATTTGTCAGTGAAGCGGGCGATATTTCAGCTCGTCTCACCTTAGAGCGAGAACTTTTGTTATCACAACGTTGGGTTCTACAACCAGAATTAGAAGTGAATCTTGCCGCCCAAACCGTAGAAGATTTTGGCATTGGTTCTGGTTTGAATGATCTCAGCTTGGGGTTGCGCCTGCGCTATGATATCACCCGGAAATTTGCTCCCTACGTGGGGGTCAATTGGTCACGGAAGTTTGGCGATACCGCTGATTTTGCCCGTGCTGAAGGCGAAGAGGTAGACAATTGGGCTCTAGTCGGGGGGCTCCGGCTACTGTTTTAAGAACATCAGACAAAAAGCCCTCTCCCAGATTGGGAGAGGGTTGAGGGAGGAAGGATTTCACTAATTCTCAGTCCATACAATGTGGAGTTAATCTCAATCGTTATTGCTTGCGCTTAGAATGCCGAACATGATTGCCATGGCTACCACAATTATTGGAAATTTCGGTATCAAAGGCAGTGACTTCAGTTTCAACAACTTCTGCCTGTGCGGATTGAGAAACCGAGCCGATAATCATCAATGCACTGACGATCGCGCCGACAAGAATAACCGAGTTAAAACGAATTTTCATCTGAGAAATGCTCCTAAAAGAGGATACTTTTGAGTATAGGCAAGCCCGATGAAATCAGCATGAAATGGGGATGTCTTTTTGAGTGAATTGGCCAGCAATTCACGGCAAAGTTGCCCGATCGACAAAAATTTGCAACGGTACATCTTGCTAAACCCAACTCTGCCTTGAGCCTAAACCTTCAAGCTGGCTAGAGGGTCAATCAGTGTGTAACCGCCCGTAACATTCTGCCGACCCCCTTGACTCTACAGTTAGCTAGAGACTTTAGGGTAGGAAGTGAAATCTTGATCGACTCGCTCAAACTTCTCACCCTTTCTATGCACCCTTACCTAAAGACCCCTTTCCTCGCCGCCGGACTCCTTGCCTTCAGTTTGGTATTGACAAGCTGTGCGGCAATTCCTACGTCCCAAGCAGAACCTGAACCCCTGGCGATCGCTCCTGATGTAGAACTGACCGTCTTTCGCAGCCCCACCTGTGGCTGTTGTGGCGCTTGGATTGAGCATATGGAGGCGGCGGGTTTCCGCATTAAGGACGAAGTGACCGAGGAGATGGAGGCGATCAAAACCAAATATGGCATTGCCAACGAGCTGGAATCTTGCCATACCACCCTCGCGGACGGCTACATCGTCGAGGGGCATATCCCCGCGACGGATGTGGCGCGGCTGTTAACCGAGCGCCCGGATGTGGCGGGGATCGCCGTACCGGGAATGCCGATTGGTTCACCGGGCATGGAATCGGGGGATTACGTGGAACCCTACCAGGTCTTCTCGTTTACCGAAGAGGGCACGACCGAAATTTTTGCCGAGCATTCTTAAGCGGAGGAAACCCCATGCAAAATGAACAGTTCCGACTCGACGGGATGAGCTGTGCCGCCTGTGCCACCACGATTGAAAAAGCGATTAGCGGTGTGCCGGGGGTAGAAGACTGCACCGTGAACTTTGCGATCGCCCGCGCCACGGTAACATTTGACCCCAAGCAGACTCAGGTTGAGGCGATTCAAAAGGCTGTTGCCAACTCAGGCTATACCGCAGTTGCACTCTCCTCAGAAAAGAGTGACGACCCCGACCAAGCCGCCCGCCAAGCTAAACAGCGGGAGCTGACCCGCAAACTTGCCGTCGGCGGTATGGTCAGCATAATTTTAGTTGTGGGCACCCTGCCAATGATGCTGGGCATCCCGATCCCCTGGATACCGGACTGGTTCCATAACGCCTGGTTGCAACTGGTATTGAGCACCCCGGTCATGTTCTGGTGCGGTCAAGGCTTCTTCTCGGGCGCATGGAAAGCCCTGACCCATCACAATGCCGACATGAACACCCTCGTTGCCTTGGGCACGGGAGCGGCCTACGTCTATTCGCTCAATGCCACCTTTGCGCCGGAATTCTTTCGCGCCCAAGGCTTGAGCGCCGATGTTTACTACGAAGCGGCGGTCGTGATTATTACCCTGATTTTGCTGGGGCGATTGCTAGAGAGCCGGGCCCGGAGCCAGACCTCCGCCGCCATCCGTAAGCTGATGGGACTACAGGCGAAAACCGCACGGGTCATCCGCAACGGTCAAGAACGGGATGTACCCATTGAAGCGGTTCAGGTGGGAGACATCATTCGGGTGCGACCGGGCGAGAAGATCCCCGTAGACGGCGAAATTGTCGAAGGTCGCTCAACCCTAGATGAGTCGATGGTGACGGGGGAATCAATTCCGGTAGCAAAACAAGCGGGCGATGAAGTCATCGGCGCAACCCTCAATAAAATGGGCAGCTTTACGTTTCGCGCGGCGCGGGTGGGTCAAGCTACGGTGCTGGCGCAAATTGTCCAACTGGTGCAAGCGGCCCAGAATTCCAAAGCCCCCATTCAAAAGTTGGCTGATCAGGTGACAGGTTGGTTTGTACCCGTTGTGATCGCCATCGCTATTTTGACATTTCTAATCTGGTTCAACACGACGGGCAACACAACGCTCGCTCTCGTCACTACCATCGGAGTCCTGATCATTGCCTGCCCCTGTGCCCTTGGCCTGGCGACGCCCACCTCGATTTTAGTGGGCACGGGAAAGGGGGCGGAAAACGGCATTTTGATCAAAGGCGCAGACAGTCTGGAACGAGCTCACAAATTGCAGGCGATCGTACTGGATAAGACGGGAACCCTGACCGAAGGCCAGCCCACGGTGGTGAATTCTGCGATCGAGTCCGATGACCTGACTCTCTCGGCCTCAGAACTCTTGGCCCGAATCAGCGCCCTTGAAGCCCAGTCGGAGCACCCCTTGGCCGAGGCGATCGTGGCATATGTGCAAGAGCAGGATTTGGGAGACGATCGCCCCCCTGTCGAAAACGCCGTTGAAAATTTTGAAGCCCTCCCTGGGCTCGGGGTGCAGGGCCAGGTGGCGGGTCAATGGCTGCAAATTGGCACGCCCCGCTGGTTAGCGCGGCAAGGGATCGCACTGCAAGCCTTCCCAACCGAGCATCGGGATTGGGAGGCCCAGGCTCAAACTGTGGTGGGGATCGCCCTAGACGGTCAAGGGGTGGGGCTCTTGGGCATTGCCGATGCCGTGAAAGCAACCTCCCAGCAAGTGGTCAAGACCCTCCGGAAAATGGGGCTAGAGGTGGTGATGCTCACGGGGGACAATCACCAGACTGCTGAGGCGATCGCCCGCCAGGTCGGGATTGAGCGGGTCTTTGCCGAGGTCTTACCCGATCAAAAGGCGGCTCAAGTGCAGCAACTCCAAGCCGAAGGTAAAGTTGTGGCCATGGTAGGAGATGGGATTAATGATGCGCCGGCCCTCGCCCAGGCCGATGTGGGCATGGCGATCGGCACAGGAACCGATGTGGCGATCGCCGCCAGCGACATCACGCTCATTTCTGGCGATCTCTCGGGCATCGTCACCGCGATTCAGCTCTCCCGCGCCACCTTCCGCAATATTCGCCAAAACCTCTTTTTTGCCTTCATCTACAACACAGCCGGGATTCCCATTGCGGCGGGGGTTCTCTATCCGGTTTTGGGCTGGCTGCTCAATCCGATGGTGGCGGGCGCAGCGATGGCTTTTAGCTCGGTGTCGGTGGTGCTCAATGCCTTACGGTTGCGCAATTTTCGTCCCACTCAAGTTCATTAGGAGCAATGCTGTGTCATTTCAAACTCAACTCTGGGGACTAGCAGCGGCGATCGGTTTAACTGGATTGGCGATCGCCACAGCTCAGACCAGCGAAGCTCTCGCGATCAACGCGAATAAATCGTTTCAACCCATTGAGCAGTCCCTACCCCTAAAAATCGGCATCACTATAGCGGGGCTGGGTCTGATCGGGCTCGAACTCTGGTGGTTTTTATTCAGTTCATCGCAAACACCCGAGAGAAAAGCTGATGATTGACGCTCAACGTCATACGAAATCCGGATAGCATAGACCCAAAATTAGGGAGTGTCATCAATTAAACTCAGAAGCCTGATGGGACAAGGGATTGAACGCCCGACCCAAAAAACAGAGAATGTAAACCAGTCTCAGTCAGAGTTTGAAGCCTAAATGATGACAGCACCTAGATTAAGGAGCTCTCTTCCAGTCTGGGAGAGGGTTGGATTCTGAAAGCATAATTGTTGCCGATGTTAGACTAAAGCGAGTAGCCAATCACTAGGCGAGGTCAGTATGAACGCAGAGTTCACTCAAGTTTTTGAGTTAACCCTTTCAGAGAAGTTGCAGCTTCTTGAAGATTTATGGGATAGTATCGCCCAATCGCCAGAGCAAATCCCTGTACTGGACTGGCAAAAGGAAGAGCTGGCGAAGAGAAAAGCTGTCTATTTACAGAATCCTGACTCGGGCAGTTCATGGGAAGTCGCCAAGGAAAGAATTCGTCGCAGACGCTATGACGCTTAGAAATTTAATTATTCTGCCAGAGGCAGAGCAAGATGTAGCTCAGGCTTACATCTGGGATCAAACGCTTGAATTCAGGCTAAACCAAGCCTTCCTGCTCTAGCTCCTCAATCATTTGCAACCCTCGCGGATCGCCCAAGGCCAGCAGCGCGGTGCGGGCATCTTCCGTGACGCCCAAATCTTCATCCTCAACTAGGGCCTCGATCAGGGCATCGATCGCGGTGGCATAGACCACATTGGCCGGGAGTTCGCGGCAGAGCTGCCCGATCGACCAGGCGCAGTTGCTGCGAATGGCGGCGATCGCATCCTGGCGCAGAGCCTCGATCAAGGGGGGCAGAGCGACAATGATGTCGTCGTATTCCAGGTTACTGAGCTGGGCCAGGCTGCTGGCGGCCCAGAGGCGCACCGCCGGAATATCGGTCGTCAGGGCCTGTACGAGCGGCCCCACGGAGCGGCGATCGCGGCAGTTGCCCAGCGCCCAGACAATGCCCTTGCGCACATGGCCGTTGAAGTCCCGATAATATTGCTCAATCAGCGCATCCACGGCCGCTCGACTGGGGTTCCGCCCCAGCCCGTAGGCCGCACTGACCCGCATCAGCGGGCAGGTTTCCTGCAAGAGCTGCATCAGCAGGGGCGTGGCGCGAGCATCGGTGATTTCGCTAAACGCCCTTGCCCCCCGCATCCGCTCAGACGGTTCAGACTGAGTCAGAAGCGCCAGCATTTCTTCTGGGTCGGGCGGTGGGGGCAGTTGGGCCTGATCGAGTTGATCGAGCGGATCGCTCAATTCCCCCTCTAAGTCGTCTAGAATTTTTAGCTCGTCCTCGTTCGTCACCGTTCTGGCCTCGCAGGATCGCCTTACGACGGTCTCATTGCTGGATCTTAATGAAGGTTAGGAATTTAATCCGGTAATTGCAGAATGCTCTAAACCCTTGGCAGGCGAGACGCCTGCGCTACGGATATTACCGCTTTATTTTCTTAAGTTCCATAAGATCCAAATCTTACCGGATTACTTCCCCGGACAACGAGGCGTATTGCAGAGGGGTTTCGTGAGTAAGACCGAATGCACCTGATAACCCAGGTGTTGATAGAAGGCGATCGCCCCCGCGTTGTGGCTAAAGGTCTGCAAGCCCACCTGCCCGTAGCCTTCACACTCAGCTTGGTATTGCACTGCTTGCATCAAGGCTGTACCGAGCCCCCGCCGTCGGTGGGTGGGCAAAACCCGCAGCAGCAAAACATGGGGATAGCGATCGCCCGTCACCTGATCCAGCGCCATGGCCTGCCAAACCACCGCGACCCGCTCGCTGCCCTGGGTGATCCAGAACAGTAAACCGGCCGCCCCTGACCAATATTGCGCCACGGTCTGGGTGAGATGGACAAAGCTGGCTTGCTCGGGGTGCAGCTCGGCATAGGCGGCGACCAACCATTGTTCTAAACAGGGGCGATCGCTCTCACTTCCCCATTGCCAACCATAGCCATCCGGTAAGCGGAAGCGACTCGGCAGATTGGACAAGCTGGACAAACTGGGTAAGTCGCTCACGGAGTCGTGGCAGTCGGCTCAACGACCCGGCTCACGGCCGCGCGATCGGCATCGCTGACCGGGGCCGGGGCTTGGAGATCACCGGGCAAGAAGATGCGAGCACTCACCGCCACCAGCGCAACGATGAAGATCAGCACAACAAACAAGGGAGCAATAAATTGACGAAAAAAAGCAGCCATAACGATCGTTGAGAGAGTTCTAATTGTTTTTTCTGCACAGATATCTGCTACCCCTGCTCAGAATCAGCACTATGAATGCCGAGGTTTTTAGAGCTGCGCTTGAGATCTTTCCAGAGCCCTTTA